>CAUHJB010000012.1:0-70560 GCA_959606495.1 uncultured Collinsella sp.
AGGCCGAGAAGGCCGCCGCCGAGGCCAAGCAGGGCGACAAGCCCCAGGAGACCAAAGGCAAGCAGCGCAAGCAGAAGAAGAACAAGAAGAAGCGGTAGGCCGGCCGACACCGAAGGCGCCTCGTCCCGCGCCCGATTCCGGGCCGGGGCGCCTGGAATCGGGCGCGCGTACCGCCAATGGACCCGTTTTGCCTTGCTCTCGAGCTATTTCACTTCAAACCTTAAGAGCCTCCGCTCCGGCAGATCGGTCATCTTCATCGTGTAAGTCCCGGGAAATGCTTTCTCAAAACGGACGGTCTCGTAACCTTCGAAATAGTCGTTGGTGTTCTGCATCATAAATGGGACGAGCAACTCGTTTTCTGCCCCAACCTCCACGGCAAACGCAGCAGAGCCGCCAAGGACCGGCATGGCTTGCGTTATCAGATCGGTATTGACTACAAAATCATAGTTTGGCGCAGACTCCGGAACCAGATGCCAAACATACGCTTTGATTCCACCGTCGATATTATCCCTATTTCTGACACGCATCTTTACGGCGATAACGCACGTGATGTCGGCATCCTTCAGTCTCGTTTTCGTATCCACGGTGCCATATTTTGAATAATCGTCATGTGCTCGTTTGAGATACTCGCGCGGCGTGAGCAACTCTGCCCCGTCTATGCAAAACGAATACCCATCAGTCACCACATCCTTCGACCCCAGAAACGCTCCATCCATCGAGAGCCATTCGCCCTCCGCGTAATATTTCTCAGGAATGACCGTCCGGTTCCCGTTAACGACGCTCACCCTCATGCCCGCAAGGCCGGCAGCAGCACAGCAAAAAAGCGCGAGCGCCGATCTTCTCGTCCACAGGGTCTTCTTCATCGCGCTCACGACCTTTCCCGAACTTTCACAACGGCACCGTCGCGCATGCAGTAAACCCGATCGGCCAGTTCCTCGAGCACCTCTCCGTCATGGCTGGACAGAAGGACCTCACGACCCGTTGATGCCGCCATCGCCACAACGCGCTTGAGCATTTCAACGCCCGCTTCGTCGAGGGCATTCGTTGGCTCATCGAGAACAAGCAGCTTCGGCTTCTCCATAATTGCCGCAGCTATCCCCAGACGCTGCTTCATCCCAAGCGAGTATGCTCGGAACTTCTTTTTTTCGTCTGCATCGAGCCCCACGAGCCGCAGGGCAGAGCGAATGTCCTCGGGGGTGGCAACGCCCTTGATCTGAGCGATGAGCTTCAGATTGTCGTAGCCAGACAGATATCCCAAGAAGGAAGGCGCCTCGATCAACATCCCCAGACTCGGCGGGAACGAGATGTCCGCCCCAAGCCTTTGGCCATCGATAGAGATTTCGCCTTCGGTAGGCTTGATCAACCCGCAAACCGCTCGCATGAGCATGGTCTTACCCGAACCGTTTATCCCCTGAAGCCCGACCACAGTCCCAGGGTCAACCTCGATGGACACGTTGCGCAGGACATCGTTTTTACCCATGCGCTTCGATACGCCCCTTACGATCACACTCATATCTTGTCCCCCTTTTCTATAAGGTCGGCCCTTCGAAACCACAGTCCACCCAACGATAGGCATAACGACATAAGCCCAATTGATGACAAGACACTCGAGCCCGCCGCGATTCCCTCTTTGACAATTCCACCCCAGCGCAACAGCATCAAGGCGTTACCCAATAGCGCCCAATGTCGTGCATATGCCGAGCAGATCAGGTAGCTCATTAAAACCACAAACGAGACTGACGACCCAAGCACAAACCCAACCGCTGCCTGCGCAAACGCAAGCGCCTCAAAAGCAAATAAGAGACCTATGAAAAACGGCAGCGCATCTGCCTCGGCAGCTTTGAGAAACCACGGCGCCAAATTAGCCAGTTGAAGCGACTCACCATGAATGACCGCGCTGAACGAGGAGCTCACCACCAAGCTCCAAATCACAACAGAGCAAACCACCACGAGCAGTGAAAATGCCGTTACTGCCGCCACCAAGATAAAACGCGAGACCCACCAAAGGGTTCTTGCCCGGCATCGAGCAAGCGCTTGCAAACCAAACCCGTGCAACGATTCGGTCGGATAGTCGAGTGTTGTATAGAGAATAAGCAGAATGAGAAATAGCCATCCTAGCGGAGGCACAAACATGACCCCGGGCCTAGGCTCAAACGGAGCAGATCCGGCAAACACGAGCGCAAGATTATCCGCAAACCCCAAGGTATCCGTTCTAACCCCATACACAGAAGACAATCCGTAGGCGTACACCAAGTTCGCAACGGTCACTGCCGCAATTGCAATAAAAGTGATGATGTTCTTCTTCAAAACGGTCCTCAGGTCCGCGGCGACCAGCCTAAACAGCATCAGACCACCTCGCGTCTTTTCCACGCCCCAGAAAAAGCCAACGAAGCAAGGGTCAATAATATGATTTCCGCAAAACCGGCTCGAATGTCTGGCCAGTTATTCAGCGATTCCGACCTGATGCTGTTGAGGATATTGCAGTTAAACCCCACACAAGCCATTACGCCGAAGATCCAGCCATTTGCAAAATGCCACGCAACCATTAGCAGATACGGGACAATTATCGCTTTGATTCTGCTACGAAACAAAATTGAGAAGCCAGTTACAGCCATGGATAAAGTCCCGAGCGTGACAGCATCGAACAGCGTGTATGCGAGCACATATGACAAAGGATGCGAATAAAATAGACCGGAGAAGTAGCTATGCAGGTAAAGTCCTACGTAAGTCGACTCATCGACCCGAGGAAGATACGCAGGAAAAAGCATCGAGACGATCAGGAAATTGACGAGCAGAGGAATGGCAGTCACTGTAAACGCGGAGAGGAAAGCAGACAGCATCTTTACGTTCACGTACGCCTTTCTGGAAACGCGCGTGCATATCTGCATGTCATAACCACTCAAACGCTCAAAGAGACACGACCAAGATCCAGCCAACATTGCAAGCAGGGGCAGTGCATAGAAAAACACCGACGCAGACAGTGGCGCGTTCGCGCTCACAACAATCCAGTTACCGAAGCTGCTTTCACGTGTTTGACCGAGATAATTTTCGGCTTGCACGCCAACGCCGTAACCAAAAGAAAGAAGGTTGTGGCGCTCTTTTTCCAAATTTGCCCACGGCTCCAGCGCGGCAGCTATTGCAACTGCGACCGCAATCAAGAGAGCAAGGATAAAAGCTGGACGTCTAATCGTTTTCGACAGTTCGTATCTTGCGAGCTTTTGGTTCATACGTCCTCCTCCCCCTTCCGACCCAGAAAGCCGGAAGGGAGCCATTTCAAACAACTATGCGGGAAGCTTGTGGAAATGCCCGACGCAGTCGGGGCTCCATACGCCAATAACAGTGCCGTAGCCAGACTCCGCCCATGCAGTCAGTCGCGCCGCAGATCGCCCGTTCTCACGGACGAGGTTATACATTTCCCACTGTCCCTTGTGATTCGAACGATACGTTCCCTGAGTACAATTCATGCTGCCGCTACCGCTTGTGTTATACGCACCGTCTGTATATAACCGAAGCGGATTTCCCGTATGGCCCTGGATATCCAGATAGAGCGATGAGGAATCATCCTTTTGACGGTAGCCAGTTGCACTCGTCCCGGCACATTGAAAACTAAATGCCTTATCGGCATTGTTCGTACAGGTCGTAATTCCCGTATCGGCGTTTTGAGTAATGCTGGAAACCTGAGAGGTGTCAAACTCCTCTTGTGCAAACGATGCAGCGGGAACCCCTAGGGACAGACCAGCTGCAATCACCAAGCCGACTCCGATTCGAGCAATAGCGCTCCTTGGCTTAATCATGGCCTTCTCCAATCAAAAGCGGTTAACAATGCGTCGACGCACGGCAACCTTTGCATGAATAGAGAAAGATGTCTGTAAACACTCGCTATTGAGTTGATCGCTCAGGCGTTTACACGTTATCTACCTGCGATAACAATGAAATAAGCTCCGCTTTATTCTTGATCTTCAACTGGCGGTAAGAAGCAGACCGCAGTGCTTGCACCGTAGATGCAGCGTAACCGACATCCTCCGCAATAGCCTTTGTCGTTGCGCCCTCTGCCGTCATCAGCAAGATTTGCGACTGAACATCAGAAAGGGAGCGAGACATAAGCAGGGCCAGCTGGCGCACGCGAGCTGTTTCGGTGGACCCGTTCGCGCGGTACTCCAAGACGGCTTTCTCGTCCTCAACCGAGCGGGCGAGCGCGATGTGCGTGACGAATATGGGCACAGACCAGCAGACGATCACCGTTGCCACGACGACATTGACAGCCGAACTTTGCCCCAACAACGACACGAGGAACAACGGCTCGAAAACCGTCAGATCCTGCGCCATGTTGAGCAAGACAACCCAAACAGGAGCCATCGCCCCAAAGCAGAGCATCCATACCCCAAGCATTTTGCGCTGCGGACAGCTTCGCAGCACTATATACGTGAGCAGCATCCCCGCCAGCACCGCAAACCCGTGGATTCGCCCCCTAGTTGCTGCATAGATTAAAGCGGATACACCTATTAACGCCAACGGCACGATAGCCCGAGTATGGGCATGAACCTTAAACGGGCGCAGCTTAACAGCGAGCGAAGCCATAGACGCTATGCCGCAAAACAGGACCGGTGCAGCCATCAACGGATCGCGTATGCACCTCCATGCCGCGATATAAACAAAAGCCCATTCCACGGCAGACAGTATCGCCCACACGCACGGGCTTCCGAGCCAAATCGCTTCACCCGCTCTATCCAGCGCAGCGCCACGATTCGCTTTTCCACCCGCGTAGCGTAGCGACAGAAGCAGTCCGAGACCCAATGCGTAGCTTAAGAGGGAAAAGGCGACAGCCCGCGAAACACCGGACCCCCAATCGCTATCCGCCATTACCAAGGGCCCCGCCGCAAGGAGGATAAAGAATAATGTGAGCAGGTATCGAAACAGCCGGCGCGTTCGAGCTGATGCCACTATATCGTCAGCATGCCGCTGCGGTAGCTCATGCCCTACAGTATCGCCCTCACCCGCAAACAGCGCCACGAGCTCGCGTGAGCCCGCAACCGACGCCTTCCCGTATGCTCGGTGAAGCGTTGTTCTCACCGTCGATGGCTTCGTATCCGTCTCCTTGGCAATTTCCGCCGGCGTTTTCCCTTTGAGCAGCAGTCGAACAAACTGCTCTTCTCTAGGCGACAGGGCAGGGGAAAACACCCCCGCATCGAATGTGTCGGACGCACAGGCGATATCCGAATTGTTGTCCCGTTTCCCCCTTAGCAACATGCATACGAAGGCAGCAGCGATAACGGACCCCATCGCCAGCAATGCAATGACCACGGCATCGCTTGCGAAGTATGCCGCCTCAACAGCCGGAATAAGACCAATAGGAACTGCTACGAGCACAGAACAGGCAAACACGTCGCGCCGCCCATGGCCAAAGGCACGAGGGCGGCAAAACGGCGGGGCCACAGTCAATGCGAGATAGACCAACGGAATTAAAAGCGCAAGGCCAATTGACGCGGCCGTTACAGGGGGCATCCCCCATGGCTCGGGAACGACTCTCCATGAAACTCGACAGCAAAACAGCAGGCAAGACATGACGGCTATTGTTTCTGTAAAAATCGCGTCCTGCGGGTGACGAGTTTCCCTTTCGTCAGTCCGTGTCGACCTCTGCGTCAAAGGAGAGTCCGCCGTGCCCCAAATAACATATGAGAGAAGCAGCGACCCAACAAAGCACGAGACACACGAAACGCCATGTAACAACCAAATCGGTGCAAACACGATTGGAATAGAGTCTCCGCGAGCATAGAAAGCCAGGTCGGCCCATTCGGGAACCGTTGCAATAACACCAAGGAAAACACCGATGGCACCGAGATGCCTCGGCCTTCTCATTCCCCCCTTGCATAGCGCAGCACCATGAACAAACGCCGCGAGGCATGCGCCCAGGATAACGAGCCAGGTCATTGCACCTGACGCTAGGCCGATTGAAGATGAAAACCGGTGATAAGGGGTGACCGCCATTACGACAAGCGCAATGGCGCAGGCAAATGTAGCAGAACGGCGGGAAAAGAGCATACGGCCTCCATAGCGTGTCATTATATCGCTCGAGCCGCTCGTTTATCTCTGTTCTCACACCAGCCAGCATCAATGATTCAGGCGAACTCCAATCCGCGCCAGATCACGGTCCGGCTTTTGTTCGCAGTCCCCACATCAAAGCGGGATGCGGTTTCCTTTTGGACGCCGGTTCGGAAAGCGCATCCCGTTCCAGGGCAATATTCTGGGATGCAGTTTCCGCAGCCCACCCCATTTGGAAAGCGCATCCCATAATTTGGCTGAAAACTGAGATGCGCTTTCCAAACGAGCCGAAACGGGCCGAATCGATCGGGCCACCTCGCATCCCGCTATCCTCGCCATCTGCCCGAGCGTGCTACACTAGCAGCATCTATGCCACCGCGAACGGCTCGGCCCCGCGCCCGCCGCTCGCAAACGAACTTTAAACGCACGAGGGTTGGCCATGCCGCTTTTCTCGCAACATACCGCCCGGTTCTCGCCGGACGTTCCTTTGGAGGGCACCAGCTCTCGCGAGCTGCTCAAGCGGTACCAGCCGCTCGAGACACTTGCGACCGGCGGTTTTGGCTCCATCGAGATTTGCCGCGACACGCACCTGCGCCGCCGCGTCGCCATTAAGCGCATCCCCCTTATCAACGGCGCCGGCATGCCCGCCAGTGACATCATGGATGTCCTGCGCGAGGCGCACACTGCCGCCATGCTTCAACATCCCAATATCGTGCAGGTCATCGACTTTACGCATGACACCGCCTATGCCTACCTGGTCATGGAGTATGTCGACGGTATGTCGCTGGCCGAGTTTTTGCATCGCGTGGACGGCCACTCGCTCACCTTTGACGAGGCCGCGGCCATTGCCGATGCCCTGGGCCAGGCGCTCACCTTCGCCCATAGCAATGGCGTACTCCACCTGGACATTAAGCCCGCCAACGTGCTCATCGACCACTCGGGCAATGTAAAGCTCACCGACTTTGGCATGGCGCGACTGTCGTCCGCCGGTGGCTTTGGCGGCTCGCGCGGCGGCACCATCGGCTACATGCCGCCCGAGCAGCTCGATATCGAGACCGGCACGGTCGACGAACGCGCCGATGTCTTTGCCCTTGCCTGCGTTATCTATGAGGGCTTGTGCGGCAGCGCTCCCTTTATGGCGGCCACGCCCGCCGACTCGCTCGACCGCATCATCGGCGGCGCCACCTATCCCAGCGAGCTGATACCACACTTTCCCCCGGGAGCCGAGGCCGCGCTCATGAGCGCGCTCTCCCCCATGCCGCAGGACCGCCCCAGCAGCATCGAGGCATTTTGTGACCAGCTGCTCGCCGGCTTGGGCAGCGTGCGCGAGGGCCGTCGCAGCCTGGAGCAGATGGTGGGCGAGCTGTCGGATGACGAGCAAGAGCTCGACGATATCGAGCCGTCGTACTACGAGGACGACGCCATCGAGGTCGACCCCGCGCTCGGCTGGGCGGGCACGCGCTGGAGCCATGCGCGCGACTACACCATGCACGCTATCTCGGCGCTAACGTGCGGCACCTTTAGCTTTTTGCTGATGCAAACGGCCGGGGTCGCGGCGCTTCCCGGCCTGGTCATTGCGGCCATCGCGATCGGAGCGGCGGCTGGCCTGGCCCCCCAGATTGGCTCGGCCATCTCGGCTGTGGGCTTTTTGGTGCTCATGGCCAACGCCACCATGCAGGCGCAGGGCATCCTGTCGATGTTGCCCGTCGCGGTGATCTTTGCCGCTGCCATGTCCGGTTGGTGGATCGCCTGGGGTCGCACCGAGGCTGCCGCGAGCGCCGCACTCACCTGCGCGCTTGCGCTTGGCTGTCTGACCGGCAATACCTTCCTGGCAGCTGGGGTCGCCGCCGGCGTCGCGTCATTTTGGCTCGGCCCGGCAAGCGCCGCCGCGGCAACGGGCATGGGCGCGCTTTTTGCCCGTCTGGCCACGGTCGCGCTTTCAGCCGGAGGCGTGCTGGGGCTCGGCAACGTTGCCGCAGCGCTGGAAGACCCGCTCCTTTGGGCTGCCTTTGCGCTGGTCGCGACAACTGCCGCGGCGTCATCTGCGCTGCTCAATGCCCATGCCAAGCGTGCCGATCAGGGCTCAAACCTTGCTGCCATCGCCGCCATCGCTGTCACCGGCATCGGCTGCGCAGCGGCATCCTGTCTTGCACACCATATGGAAATTGCCAGCCTTGCAGCCGCGGTCGCCGCCAAGGCGGCAGTTGCGGGAACCCTATCCTCTATAATCGTTGGGATATGCCTATATTTGCTCGGATACCAAAGAACCTATACGGAGAGTGATCTTTCGTGAACTTCCTGAACATCTTCGAGGACCACGTGGCCGGCATCTTCGGTGCCACCCGTGCCCCGTTCTCCTTTAAGAAGCTTGCCAAGCAGGCCGCTCGCGACATGGAGGATCAGACTCTGGTGATCAATGGCGTCAACACGGCGCCGGCACTCTATACCATCCTGATCGCCGCCGACGACGATCCCATGCTCGCCCCGTTCTACCCCGAGCTTTCGCGCGAGGTCCGCGAGTTTGTGAAGGCGCAGGCCGAAAAGCGCCGTTATGTCTTTGTCGGCGAGCCCCTCGTGCGCTTTATGATCGATCCGCAGCTGCGCGCCGGCAAGTTCTCGGTCTTTGCCGAGAACGTCGATGCCCCCACGCTCGGCCGCCTGTACGAAGAAGAGCGCGCCTATCAAAACGGTCTGGGCCAAAACAACTCCGCGGCAAGCCGTGCCGCCAGCGCCCCGCGCGCCGGCCAGCAGCAGTTTGCTGCCCAGCAGCAGCAGCGCCCCGCCGCCATGCCCCAGCAGCAGCCGACGCCTCGCGCCGCCGCTCCCGACCCGCTTGCCATGGCAGACCCCTTCGCGCCTAGCGTCCCCGACCCCGCCGCCGCACCCATCCCGGTGCCGCAGACCGTCTCGCGCGACGCGCTTGCCGGCATGGGCGGAGCCGCCGCGACCGGTGCCGCCGTGGGCCTAGGCGCCGCAGCCGGCATCGCCTCCAACATGGCGAGCACTCGCGCCCCGCAGCGCCCGCTCGCCCAGCTCGTCGACGTCGTGAGCGGCGAGAGCCATAGCATCACCTCCGCACAGGTGACTATCGGTCGCGAGCGCTCGGTTTCCGATATTGCCCTGCGCGACCCCAACGTGTCGCGCCGCCACGCCCAGCTCACCTTTACGGGCTCGGATTGGTCAATCGAGGACCTCAATTCCACCAACGGCACGCTCGTCAACAACCGCCGCATTACGCGCTGCCCGCTGCGCAACGGCGATCTGCTGACGTTTGGCCTGAGCACCTTTGAATTTAGGGGATAGTCGCTTATGAACATCGATATCGTCCTTTTTGCAGGCCGCATCGTCCTGGTCGCCCTGCTCTATATCTTCCTGTTCGCCGTCATGAAGACCGGCGTGGGACTTGTGCGCGGACAGCGCCGCGACTCGGCTATCTGGACGATCGATGTGGACAAGGGCCCGCGCGGCATCCGTGGCATCCACGTAGACATGCTCGGCCCCGTCATCGTCGGTCGCTCGCCATCTTCGGACATCTGCATCAACGAACCGTTCGTCTCGGCCTCGCATGCGCGCTTTTCGCTGCAGGGCCCGGCGCTCATCATCGAGGACCTCAACTCGCTTAACGGCACGCTCGTCAACGGCCGCCAGCTCGTGGAGCCCGCGACGCTGCGCGAGGGCGACGAAGTCCAGATTGGCGATGTGGTCATGAAGGTGAACCGTCGATGATCGACGAGGAGAACAAGTCCGCAACTATGACCGAGGCACCGGCCGCCGCCACAGCTGCGCCGGCCCACGCCGCTCCGGCGGGCTCCGCACCCGTGGAGCCCGAGGACACCGTGTTCTCCCTGCCTCTTTCGCATGTAACGCATGATATTTCAGATCTCGCCGATAACGAGGACGAAGAGGATGCCGTAGCGGCGCCCATCGGCGCACATGCTGCGGAACAGCCCACAGCGCCCGAAGCAGCCCCGGCGCCGGCTCACTTTGCAGAGCCCGTCGCCGCGGCAATTAACGAGAGCGCTGCGGTGTTTGCGGCACCCGAGCCCGCCGCGCCGGCGTTTCCCATAGCCCCGGCATCCGAGGTTGCGCCCGCGTCTACGCCGGCGCCCGAGCCTATAGACGTCAGCCCGCAAGACGACGAGTCGACCGCCCGCGTGTCCGAGGAGCCCGACTCCCCGGACACCGGCGATTCCGAATCAAACGCCGAGACCGACACCGTCTCTCCCGGTGACACAGCCGAAATCGACGTTGCCGCCGTTGAGGCCAAGCTCAAAGACCCCGGCTCGACCATGAGCTTTGAGCCCCTGACCGAGGAGCGCATCGAGACCGACTCGACCTATGATGCCGGCACCACCACGCAACTCATGTGGGGCGCCCGCTCCGACGTTGGCTGCGTACGTCCGCATAACGAAGACTCCTATCTGGTGCAATCGCCGCTCTTTTGCGTATGCGACGGCATGGGCGGCCACGCCGCCGGCGAGGTAGCCTCCTCCATCGCCGTCGAGACCATTGCCAAGACAGCGCCGCAGGCAGCCGACGCCGCACGACTGGCGGCCGCCGTCGAAGCTGCAAACGCCGCGGTCATCGAGGCGGCCCTGAACGGCCTGGGCAAGCCCGGCATGGGCTGCACAGCCACTTGCGCCTATATCGAAAACGACACGCTCGCCATCGCCCACGTGGGCGACTCTCGCGCCTACCTGCTCCACGAGGGCACGCTCATCCGCGTGACCCGCGACCACTCCTACGTGGAGGAGCTCGTGGACGCCGGCGAGATCACGGCAGACGAGGCTCGCGTCCACCCCAACCGCTCGGTCATCACCCGTGCGCTGGGCTCGGACCCCGCCATGTATGCCGACCACTTCACTCTGCATATCGAGGAAGGCGACCGCCTGATCCTGTGCTCCGACGGCCTTTCGAGCATGATTCCCGATAGCGATATCGAGAACATCGCCACGCAGTCCTCAACCGCGCAAATCTGCGTCGACAACCTAGTGGACGCGGCGCTTGCCGCCGGCGGCCACGACAACGTGACCGTAGTAGTCGTTGACCTGGTTGACGATGGCGTTATGCGCGAGGCGCAACGCGTGCGTCGCCGCAACGTCACCATCGGCGTCGTCTTAGGTCTCGTCTTGGTGCTGGCGGCTGCCATCTGGGCCTACACGGGTGTCACCGGCTCGTACTACCTGGGTACCTACCAGGGCAATGTCGCCGTCTGGCGCGGCCTGCCCGGCAAGCCGCTCGGACTCAAGCTCCACTGGCTCGAAAGCGAAACCAGTATCAAGCTGTCCGACCTGCCCGAAGACACGCAAAACCGCCTCAAGGCGGGCATTCCGCAAACAAGTGTCGACGATGCGCAGGACACGATATCCAAGTACCGCCACCAGATCGACGAGGAGCAGACCCGCCAGGTGATCGACGCGCAAACGATTCGCGACAACACCGACCAGGGATCGACCTCCGAATCAGATTCCGAGAAAACCGCCGAACAGTCCGCCGAGGCCGAAGCCTCCGATAAGAATTAGAAAGGGAGTGCCGCTTATGAGTCGCCGCAACACCGAACTGCTCTTGCTCATCGCCTCGGCGTTCCCCGTCATCTTGCTGTATGCGATGTACGTCCTCACCGCGGGCGCCGTTATCTCCTTTGAGACGCTCGCCGTACCGATCGGCCTCTTTGCCGCCTTCGCCGCGGCGCATATCGCCGTGCGCATCTTGGCGCCTGGCGCCGACCCTGCCATCCTGCCCATCGTATTTATACTTTCGGGCATCGGCATCACGTTCGTGACACGCCTCGCCCCCGCTCTCGCCATCTCACAGCTCATCATCCTGTTTGTCTCGGTGGCCCTGATGGTGGGAACGCTCGCACTGGTCAAAAACCTCGACGTGGTCATGCGCTACAAGTACACCTTTGGCATTATCGGCATCATTCTGCTGATGCTGCCTATCTTTATCGGCACCACGATCTCGGGCTCCAAACTGTGGATTCGCATCGCCGGCTTTACCATTCAGCCCGGCGAGTTCGCCAAGGTCTTTATCGTGCTGTTCCTAGCCGGGTACCTGGCCGAGAACCGCGAGCTGCTCTCCATCTCCAACCGCAAGATCCTGGGCTTTAAGATCCCTCGCCTGCGACTGCTGCTGCCGTTGTTTGCCGTGTGGGGTGTGTGCCTGCTCGTCGTCGTCTTCGAACGCGACCTGGGTTCGGCCGTGCTGTTCTACACCATCTTCTTGCTGATGCTCTACGTTGCCACGGGGCGCTTTTCGTATGTCGTTATCGGCCTTGCGCTCTTAGCTGTCGGAGCCGTGGGCGCCTACAAGTTCCTATCGCACGTTCAGGTGCGTTTCCAGGTTTGGGTCGATCCGTTTAAGGACGCCCAGGGCCAGGGCTACCAGATCGTCCAGTCGCTCTTCTCGCTTGCCGATGGCGGTCTGGTCGGTGTTGGCATCGGCAACGGCATGGCCAACAACATCCCTGTCGTCGAGTCCGACTTTATCTTCTCGGCTATCGGCGAGGAGATGGGCCTTTTGGGCGGCGGCGCCGTGCTCATCCTGTTTATGCTCTTTGCCGTGCGTGGCCTCACCACGGCTGCCCGCGCTAAATCCGACCTCGCCGCCTTTAGCGCCACCGGTCTTACGGCAGCCATCAGCTTCCAGGCCTTCTTGATCGTTGGCGGCGTAACCCGCCTGATCCCGCTGACCGGCGTCACCCTGCCCTTTATGAGCCAGGGCGGCTCCTCGCTGCTGGCAAGCTTCATCATCGTCGCGCTCCTGCTGCGCGCCGGTGACGAGGCGACCGGACGCGAGGCCGAGCTTACCGGCACCGGCACTATGGCCGCCATCACCGATGATCAGGTCGCATCTGCCGCCGCCCCGACGGGCACGCGCTTTGCCACCTCGTCTTCCTACGGCAGCGGCAGCCATTCCGTCGGCTCGCGCATGCGCCGTCGCCTGCTCGACACGCCTGAATCCGGTGTGCTCGGCCGCGTTGCGCTCGCCAACCGTCTAACCCGTGCGGTGCTCGCCTTTACGGCGCTGTTCGCCATCCTTATCGGCAACCTCACCTATGTCCAGGTCATCAAGGCCAAGGACTATCAGGACATGCCGACCAACAACCACACCATCGCCCGCTCCAAGTACATCCAGCGCGGCTCCATCATCACGTCCGATGGCGTGACGCTGGCCGAGTCGCTGCAGCAGGAGGACGGCACCTACGTACGCTCCTACCCCAACGGCAACCTGGCAGCGCACGTGGTTGGCTACGTGAGCCAGCAGTATGGCACCACCGCCATCGAGAGCGTCATGAACGACACGCTCACCGGCTCCAAGGATTACTCCAGCTGGAACAACGCCATCGCGTCGCTCGCGGGCCAGACCCAGCCGGGCAACACCGCCAAGCTCACCATCGACTCGCGTATCCAGACGGCGGCCGAGCAGGCGCTCAAGGGCTTTAAGGGCGCTGTAGTGGTCATCGACCCGCGTACCGGCGCGGTGCTCGCATGTGCCAGCTCGCCCACCTACGACAACACCAACATCGACGCCCTGCTGCAGGCTGGCGGCGGCGAGGACGGCTCTATGTACAATCGCGCCATGGACGCGCTGTACACGCCGGGCTCCACATTTAAGGTCGTTACGCTTTCCGCGGCACTCGAGACCGGCACCGCCAGCCTTACCAGCACCTACCAGGCGCCCGGCTCCATGGACATCGGCAACGCACCGGTCACCAACTATGCCAACGAGAGCTACGGCACCATCAGCCTGCAGCAGGCCTTTGCCGTGTCCTCCAACGTCGTCTTTGGCCAGGTGGCAAACGAAGTCGGCGCAAACACGCTCGTGCAGTTTGCCAACGCCTTTGGCTACGGTCAAAAGCTCGGCCAGGACCTGACCTCCGCGGCCTCCATCATGGCCGACCCGTCGCTCATGACCGAGTGGGAGACCGCTTGGGCTGGCGCCGGCCAGCCTGTCGGCATGGACCACACGCCCGGCCCGCAGACCACCGTCATGCAAAACGCCGTGATTGCCGCCGCCATCGCTAACAGCGGCGTGGTCATGGACCCGTACTTTGTAGCCCAGGTACTCGCCCCGGACGGAACCGTGGTCAAGACCACGCAGTCCCGCTCGCTGGGTCAGGCCGTCAGCTCCGCCACGGCCGACCAGGTCAAGCAGGCCATGCTCGCCGTCGTCCAGTCCGGTACCGGCACCGATGCCCAGGTCCCCGGCGTCAAGGTCGCCGGCAAGACCGGCTCGGCCGAGACCGGCGGCACCAACGTCAACTCGATGTTCGTTGGCTTTGCACCTTACGATTCACCCACGGTCGCCATCTCGGTGGCCTTGGAGGATTACGACAAACACGACGTCAAGGCGGCCAAGATTGCCGGCATCGTCCTGACCGCGGCGCTCGCCGCACAGGGAGCGTGATGCCCATGATCGAATCGGACACCCGAGGCGCGCCGCGGCCGAAAAGTTAGCGGCAACGCGCCACACGGCCCCAGCGGCCACATCTTAGGTACTACACACATCGTTGAGCGAATAGTTATGTTAGGAGCAGGAATGGAACAGAGGGTCCTCGGGGGAAGATACCTCCTCAAGGATAAGGTGGGGACAGGCGGCATGGCGACCGTCTACCGTGCACAGGACCAGGTCCTCGACCGCACGGTAGCCGTCAAGATTATGCTGCCGCAGTATGCTGGCGACGCAACCTTCGCCGCACGCTTTAAGCAGGAGGCCCAGGCAGCAGCCGGTCTCTCCTCCCCCTATATCGTGGGCGTCTACGATTGGGGCAAGGACGGCGACACCTATTACATCGTCATGGAGTACCTGCGCGGCACCGACCTTAAGAGCGGCATCAAGAGCCACGGCGCCCTCGACCCCAAGAAGGTCGCCCAGATCGGCTCGCAGATCAGCTCCGCGCTTTCGGTCGCCCACAAGCACGAGATCATCCACCGCGACATTAAGCCGCAGAACATCATGGTGCTGCCCGACGGCAACATCAAGGTGATGGACTTTGGCATCGCGCGCGCCAAGAACAGCCACCTCACGCAAGACAACAACGTGCTGGGAACCGCCCACTACGTCAGTCCCGAGCAGACCCGTGGTCAGGACCTCGGCCCCACCTCGGATATCTACTCGCTGGGCGTCGTGATGTACGAGTGCGCCACCGGCCGCGTTCCCTTTGACGGTGACGACGCTATCTCGGTTGCACTCAAGCAAGTCAACGAGCTGCCTATTCCGCCGAGCCAGATCAACTCCGGTGTCGACGCCGACCTTGAGCGCATCATCCTCAAGTGCATGGAGAAGGATCCGGCAAACCGCTTCCAGACCGCCGACGAGCTGCGTCAGGTGCTCAACAGCTACCTGTCGGGCCGTGCCGTCAACATCTCGGAGCCCACGCGCATCATCGGTGCCCCCGGTGAGCTGGGCGCCACCAAGACCCGCGAGCTTTCCGATCAGACGCGCGCCATGGTACGTCCCGTCTCGGGCGTGAGCGGCCAGAATACCGCCCGTAGCTCGGTTTCGGGCTCCACCGGCTCCTACGAGGTCGAAAAGCCCAAATCTAACAAGAACAAGATCATCGCCGCCGTGGTGGCAGCCGTTGCCGTCATCGGTATCGTGGTGGCCTTTGCCACAGGACTCTTTGGCGGCGAGCAGGTCACCGTGCCCGATGTGCTGGGCAAAGACCAGCAGACTGCCGTCGAGCTGATCAAGGAAGCCGGACTCGAGGTCGGCACCATCGACCAAAGCTACAACGACGATGTCGACGAGGGCAAAGTCGCCGAGCAGACGCCCAACGGCAACACCAAGAAGGCCAAGGGCACCAAGGTGAACCTGGTAATCTCCAAGGGCCCCAAGCCTTCCGAGAAGGTTGAGGTTCCCAAGCTTGTCGGCCTGACCAAGGACCAGGCAGAGGCGGCACTGGCAAGCGTTGGCCTAAAGGGCAACGCCACCGAGGAGGCCAACGAGGCCGATGAGGGCCAGGTCTTTGAGCAGGGCACCGAAGCCGGTAAGGAAGTCGAGAAGGGCACGACCATCTCGTACAAGGTCTCGAGCGGCCCGGATACCACGTCCGTCCCCGACCTGACCGACATGACCGAGGCCCAGGCGCGCAACGCCCTCGATATGGCAGGCTTTGGCGTCGACGTGAGCTACCAGGAGAACGACTCCGTTACCGAGGGCACCGTCATTAGCTGGAACCCCAGTGGCAAGCAGAAGCCCGGCGCCACGATCACCGTCGTCATCGCCAAGAAGTCCGGCAAGGCCAGCGTTCCGGGCAACCTGTACGGCAAGAGCATCTCTGCCGCCGTCACCGCACTCAACAACGCCGGCTTCTACAACATCGCGTTCTGCGATCAGAACGGCAACCCCGTGAGTGGCAACGAAAACGCCACCGTTACGGGCGTCTCCCCCACCGGCAAGCAGTCCACCGACAGCACGATTACGCTGACGGTTGCACTTTCTGGCTCGGGCTCGGGTTCGGGCACGAGCACGGGCGACGATTCCGGTACGACCAACTAGTCGCAACCCAACCGCTCATTACGGCTCTCGCCGCAAACATATTCGCTCACAGGCGCCCGCTTGCTCCCCCAGCAAGCGGGCGCTTCGTTTTTGACATGGCATGAACCAGAAGAGCCCGGCACCGTGGTGGTACCGGGCTCGACAAATCTCTGGTGCCCCCGGGCGAATTCAACCCCCCCCCAGCGGGGAAATGAGTGACGCGGGTGCCGACGGTCCGAATCCGCCGGCAGCTCCCACAAACCAGAAACGGCGCCGCTCTCGCGACGCCGTCATAATCTTCTGGTGCCCCCGGGCGGATTCGAACCGTCGGCACCCGCTTTAGGAGAGCGGTGCTCTATCCCCTGAGCTACGGAGGCATGTTGTATTAGTGTAGCAGATTTACGCCGCTGTAATGCAGCGTATACCCACTCTTCGAAGTTGCGGTGGAACAGCCCTCCGGAAAGTGCGTCCCACTATCCAGGCAAATTCTGGGTCAGACTTTCCCCATGGGACCTCGCTGGGAAACTGTGTCCCAGAATTTCGACTCGAAACGGGACACGGTTTCCCAAACGGGCCCGTTCCGGAAACTACATCCCGCAATCGGCACTCGAACCGGGATGCACTTTCCCGATCGAGCCTCATGGGAAACCGCGTCCCACTTTAGGGGGGCGCTCTTTAATGGCTAGTTGCCTTTGTGGAAAAGGTTCTTGATGACGGAGGGGATGCTCTTGGCGCCCTTGGCCGTCACATCGATAAAGTCGGGCGAACGAACGAGCTTGTCCTCGTCAATGTACTTACGCACCGCGCGAAGCGTTTCCTTGTCATTGCGCGTCGAAAACGTAAAGTGGCCATTCTCTTTGGTAAAGATGGCAAAACGCGTAATCTTCTTGGTGCCGCGCAAAACCTCGGCGGCAATATAGTCGACCTCGTCCCACGGGATTTGGATATAATCCTCGGGATTGCGCTCGTTATAGTACTCAAACGCCTTATTGCCCACCATCACGTTACCGTGACTGGTAAGCCCCATCAGGCAGGTTGCCGGCGTTGCCAGATCGACCGTGCTGTTCTGAGATTGCGCCATACGCGCCTCGCCCTCCAAATAAAACAATCGGACCGCATCCAGTGTACCCACCGGGTGCGGTCCGTTTCAATGGCTCAAAAGCCCTTGCCTAGCAACTCTCGGTCTTAAGCCGAAACGTGCTTACATGAAGCCGCAGACGCGACCGATGATGCCGATGGCGAAGAGAGCCAGGATGATGACGATCGGGCTGACCTTCTTCTTGAGGAGCTTGCAGACCAAAAGGGTCAGGCACACGGCGGCAAGGCCGGGGATGAGCTGATCGAGGTTAGCCTGAAGCGTGGTGACCTTCACCTGATCAAGGGCGTTAGCACCGATGGAGTTATACATCGTCAGTGCTTCCTTGACACCCTCAGAACCGGAGGGCAGATTAGCCCAGTCGATAAAGGCGCCAGCAGACTGCGTGACCTTGGAGACGACCGGGGTGAAGGAGATGGACACCCAGCGCTCGACCAGGGCGCCGATGATGAACATACCCAGGATGGAAGCGCCCTCGGTGACCTTGCCCATCAGACCGCCGGAGAGGTCCTTGGCGATGGAGGAGCCGACCTTGTAGCCAAACTCCTGCGTGTACCACAGGAAGGCGTAACGGATGATGTTCCACGCGAAGAAGAACAGCAGCGGACCGGCGATGCTGCCGGACAGGGCCAGGGAAGCGCCCAGAGCACCCAGAATCGGGCGAAGGGTGAACCAGAAGGCGGGGTCGCCGACGCCGGCGAGCGGGCCCATCATACCGACCTTGACGCCCTGAATGGCGACGTCGTCAATCGGAGCACCGTTGGCGCGCTCCTCCTCGAGAGCGAGGGTAACGCCAATGACGGGGGCGGAAACATAGGGGTGGGTGTTATAGAACTCCAGGTGGCGCTTAAGAGCGGCAATCTGGTCATCCTTGCTGGTGTAGAGCTTCTTGATCGCAGGGATCATTGCGAAGCACCAGCCGCCGTTCTGCATACGCTCGTAGTTCCACGAGCCCTGAAGGAACTGATGACGGAAGCAAACCTTCTTACGGTCAGCCTTGGTGAGCTGAATCTTGTTCTCTGCCATATGTATCACTCCCCTCCTACTCGTAATCGTTCAGAATGTCGCCGAGCGGGTCACCGGAGCCACCGCCCATGCCGCCACCCTGCTTGGCCAGATCCTTAAGGCCAAGGTAGATGAGGGCAAGGGAGATGCCGATGAGGCCAAGGGCGATCAGCGTGAGCTGAGGGATGGCAGCAAGGACAAAGCCGAGGATGAAGAACGGCCAGGTCTCCTTGGTGGCCATCATGTTGATGACCATGGCGTAACCGACGGAAGCGACCATGCCGCCGCCGACAGCCATGCCGCCGGACAGCCAATCGGGCATAGCGTTAAGCGCGTTGGTAACGGCCTCGGCCGGGATGATGCACAGAAGTACTGCCGGGATGGCGATACGAACACCCTGCATGAGGATGCCGGCGTACTGCCAACGCTCGATGCCGGCGAAGTCGCCCTTCTCGGCGCAGGCGTCCATGCCGTGAACCATAGCGGTAGCCAGGGTACGGCAGATCATGGTCAGGAACAGACCAGCGACCGACAGCGGGACGGCGACGGCGATGGCGGCGGTAACGGCCTTGGCCGAATCGGTGGCGCCACCGTTGAGGGCGAGCACCATGATGATCGAAGAAGCGACCGAGGCCAGAGCGGCGTCAGGCGCGACGGCGGCGCCGACGTTAGCCCAGCCAAGGGCCATCATCTGGAGCGAACCGCCCAGGAGGATGCCCTCCTGAAGGTGACCGGTTACGAGACCGATAAGCGTGCATGCCACGAGCGGCTGATGGAACTGGAACTCATCCAGAATGCCTTCCATACCGGCAAGCAACGCGACAATCGCAACAAGCAGAATAGTGATTGCAGACATGTATCGGACCCTCCTTTACTATGCTTGAGCGGCCAGTTCGGCCTTAGCTTTCTTCAACATGGCGTCGAGATCCTCGGAGGAATCCGAAGGAACCTTGCGGACCTCGAACTTGACGCCCTTGGCCTTGAGAGCCTCGATGGTCTTGACATCGTCATCGCCCATAGCGACAGCGTTGGTGACGACGACCTTGCCCTTGGAGTGGGCCATGGAACCGATGTTGGCTTCCTTGATGTCGACGCCGGCCTCGATGGCCCTGAGCAGATCCTGCGGGTTCTCGAACAGCAGCATCGCCTTGGTGTCGCCAAAGCGCGTGTCCTTGACGACCTCGGCCATCTTCTTGATAGGCACGACGTTGGCGTGGACTCCCGGAGGGGCAGCCTGCTCGATCATGGTCTTGCGGAGCTCGTCGTGAGCAACGCCGTCGGAGACCACGATGATGCGGTTGGGGTTGATCTGCTTGGTCCACGTGGTGGCCACCTGACCATGCAGCAGACGCGTGTCGATACGGACGTGGGCGATCTTGATGTGCCCGTCGCCGATCACCGTTCCCGGAGGAATGGCACCCGCAGGAGCAGCGGCGGCCGCAGCCGGCTTCTTCTCCTCGGGCTCCAGAGACTCGGGCTTGACGCGCACGCCGGCCTTAGCCTCAGTCACGAGATGTTTTGCGATCGCATGTGCAGTGTTCTTTGCGTCAAAGCGCTGCGAATATGCCTCGATGAGCATAGGCAGGTTGACACCGGTGACGATAGCCCAGGAATCATGGCCCTCGATGAGACCGCTGATCTGGTTGAAGGGCGTGCCGCCCCACAGATCAACGAGGAAGAGCACCTGCTCCTGGTCCTCGAAGGAAGCGATTGCTTCCTCGACCTTGGCACGGAAGTCGTCGGGGCCCATGCTCGGCTCGAGCGAGACCACGGCAACAGACGGCTGATCGCCAAAGACCATCGAGCCCGTCTGCTTGATTCCAGCCGCCAAGTCACCATGGCTAGCAAGAACAATACTTACCATCACATAACCTCCTTTTTGTCTACGTATTTCCTACACGACATGAACGAAGTATACCTGTTTGGATTGTGGAATTATAGCTGAATCCGCAAAAGGTTGGATTATTTGTTTAAACGTCTAGGTTTGTTACAAGTTGATTACGTTGCTATTTTTCGACTCATTTCCCACTAAAGCGTCGCTCATCAAGTCATGTATTTTACAGATACAAGCATGCTGTTCATTGATACCGATTTTAAGCAAGTGCGAATGCGCTTGTACTGCCGCTATTTTGTTTAAACAGATATGACTTGACTATTTTCGTGGCTTATGCAATAGCGCAAGTAGTCTTTGGGGACGTCCCCAAAGACCAGGGGCTAGACGATGTGGAGAGGGTTGGCGGCGTCGACGGCATCGGGGGCGTTGGAGAGGCCGTCGGGAGCAGCGTCTGTCGGGTCCTCATCGGGGGTCTCGATCTGCTTGATCATGACCTCCTGGCCCTGCAGCAGGTATGTCTCGCCGCTGCCGCAATGGGGGCAGGTCTTGCCGTGCTCGACCGTCGCGTAGTCGCAGCCGCACGCCTCGCAATGCGTCACGGCCTCGACGGGCTCCACGATAAGCTCCGAGCCCTCGGTGATAGGCTTTTTATCCGCCGCCCAACGCCAAGCGTCGAGCAGTAGGTCGGGAACGACGCCCGAGACCTCGCCCAGGAGCAGCGTCACGCTCGAAACGCGACACACGCCATTGGCGCGCGCCACATTCTCGACATCGCGAATGATGTGATAAACGATTCCCAATTCATGCAAGGTAGAAACCTTTCAACAACGGTTGATGCGATGCAAACTCAAAGCAAGGGGACGGCGAAATCTAGTCTGCGCCGTCCCCTTACCCGCCATGGTTACCTATTTACGACCGAACTTGATTTTGATTGCACGCTTTAAAGCATACTTGCCAAGGCTCGGGAGCTTTTGCTCGTATTTGACCATCGTGGAGCACTCGGGACGGTCGCGATCCAGGTGGATGGCATCGAAGGCGCACTTGGTGGTGCACAGGCCGCAGCCGATGCACTTGTTGGGGTCGACGATCGAGGCGCCGCAGCCCAGGCAGCGGGCGGTCTCGGCGCGCACCTGCTCTTCGGTAAAGGTCTCGACGTACTCGCTAAACGGCGCGGCCTTCTCGCGCTCGCGGTCCACGTGGGCAACCTCGCGGCTCGCGTTGTCGTAGCTCTCAATCACGACATCGTCGCGGTCGAGCGCGGTGTAGCGGCGCTGGTTGCGGCCGATGGTGAGCGTGGACCCCGGCTGCACAAAGCGATGGATGGACACGGCGGCCTCGTGGCCGGCGGCGATGGCATCGATGGCAAAACTCGGACCGGTGTAGACGTCGCCGCCCACAAAGATGTCTGGCTCGGCGGTCTGGTAGGTCTGAGGATCGGCAAGGGCACCCTGACCGCGGCTAAGCTCCACCTTGGAGCCAGCCAGCAGGTCGCCCCACACAATGGACTGGCCAATCGACATGACGACACGGTCGGCATCGACACGGCGCAGATCGTTCTCGTCGTACTCGGGCGCAAAACGGCCCTCGCCGTCAAAGACACGCGTGCAGCACTTGAAGGTGATACCGCACACACGACCGGCCTCGTCCAGGTGAATCTCCTTGGGGCCCCAACCGCAGCTGATGTGCGCGCCGTCCTCGATGGCCTCGCGACGCTCCTCCTCGCTGGCGGGCATCTGAGCCTCGCTCTCCAGGCAGAACATCTCAACGTGCTCGGAACCCAGACGGCAGGCGTTGCGGGCGACATCGATAGCCACGTTGCCGCCGCCCACCACAATGGTGCGGCCGGGCAGCGCGTCGATCTTGCCACTGTTGACCTCGCGCAAAAAGTCGACGGCCACGGTCACGTCCTCGGCATCCTCACCCGGAATACCAGCAAGGCGGCCGCCCTGGCAGCCAATGGCAACGTAGAAGGCCTTAAAGCCCTGCGCGCGCAGCTCGTCGAGCGTCACATCGCGGCCGACCTCCACGCCATAGCGGAACTCGGCACCCATCAGGCGAATAACCTCGACCTCGGCCTCGATAACGTCCTTTTCCAGCTTAAAGCTGGGAATACCGTAGGTGAGCATGCCGCCCGGGCGCTCGTTCTTCTCGAACACGACGGGCCTGTAGCCCTTCTCGGCCAGATAGAAGGCGCAGGACAGACCGGCCGGGCCGGCACCGATGATGGCGATCTTCTGATCGAAGCCGCCGGCACGCGTCGGGGTCACCACGGGCGGGACATAGCGGGTCGTGGCATCAAGATCGCGCTGGGCGATAAACTTCTTGACCTCGTCGATAGCCACGGCGGCGTCCACACGGCCGCGGGTGCAGGCATCCTCGCAGCGGCGGTTGCACACGCGGCCGCAGATAGCGGGCAGCGGGTTCTCGCGCTTGATGAGCGCCAGCGCCTCGTCATAGCGCCCCCGTGCCGCAAGCTTCAGATAGCCCTGAACGGCAACGTGCGCGGGGCAAGCCGTCTTGCAGGGCGCGGTGCCGGACTCGTGCGTCTCGATACGGTTATCGTTGCGGTAGTTGGGCGACCACTTGGTGTGGTCCCACTTGGTGGCATCGGGCAGCTCCTGGCGCGGATACTCGGGCACCTGTCCGCCGGCCTTTTTGCTGCAGAGCTTCTGGCCGAGCTTGGCGGCACCGGCAGGGCACACCTCAACGCAGCGACCGCAGGCCACGCACTTGTCCTTCTCGACCTTGGCGACATAGGCCGAGCGCGACAGGTTGGGCGTGTTGAACAGCTGCGAGGTGCGCAGGGCGTAGCACACGTTGACGTTGCAGTTGCAGATCGCGAAGATCTTGTTCTCGCCGTCGATATTGGTGATCTGGTGCACAAAGCCGTTGTCCTCGGCCTGGCGCAAAATGTCGTAGACCTCCTCGCGCGTCACATAGTGGCCGCGGTCGGTCTCGACCACGTAGTCGGCCATATCGCCCACGGCGATGCACCAGTCGGCGGGGTCGTCGGCGCAGCCCTCGCCCATCACGCGACGGCTCGCACGGCAGCTGCAGGTGCTGGCGGCATACTTACCCTCGTATTTGTCTAGCCAATG
Source organism: uncultured Collinsella sp. (assembly GCA_959606495.1). Taxonomy (GTDB): domain Bacteria; phylum Actinomycetota; class Coriobacteriia; order Coriobacteriales; family Coriobacteriaceae; genus Collinsella. The sequence goes on from CAUHJB010000012.1 coordinate 23,555, forward strand.
CTCGATATGCTCGATCGGCACCGAGGTGCTCGAAGCATCGATAGCCTTCTCGACCGGAATGACGTGCATGCCGATGCCAGCGCCGCCGGGCGGCACCATCGGCGTGGCCTTGGACAGCGGTCCCTTAGACGCCTGCTCAAAGAACTTAGCATAGACCGGATGCTCCTCGAGCTGGCTCACGCGCATGTTGAGGAACTCGGCGGAACCCGGTACCAGCATGGGCAGCACCCACTGCTTGGCGCGCTCGGGGTTTTCCCAGTTGTACTCGAGCAGACCCGTGTAGCTCATGTCGTCGAGCATCTTCTCGATCTGGGCCTCGGGCATGCCGGTGAGCTTGACCATCTCGGGCAGCGTGTAGGGACGGCGCATCTTCATCTTGCAGAGCACCTCGGCCTGCTCGTCGGTCGCGGCCTCGGCAAACGACCAGTACTCGTAGCCCAGCAGCTCGTCGCGATGCAGCAGACGGTTGGTGCAGTGCTCGCACAGCTTGACGATGGCCTCGCGCGGATGCTCCGGCAGCGGCGGCACAAACTCCGCACCGATATCGGGCTCGGTGTAGCTAATCCCCGGTCCGTTGAGAATCATGGTCGTCCCTTCTCTTGCCACAGCCCGACGAGGCCGCTGCGCCCCTCTTTTTTTGCAGGCCGGGCATGCCCCCATGCCGTTCACCCGCCATTGTTGACATTGTGTCAAAAATAGTATTGACGAACCGTCAACAATATTCAAGACTGTTAGGCGAACGGTCAGGCAAAAGAGGATGAAAGGCGGCAAAACATGGGCGACAACACAGCAGATACCTCTGTGGCCGACGCCGTCCCCGCGCCCGACAGCACGGCAAAGCGCTTGACGGGCGACGAACGCCGTCGCGAGATCCTCGATGCCGTGCGCACCGTAAGCTCCGAGCTGGGCGTGTCGCATCTATCTGTCTCGGCCGTGACCAAGCGAGCCGGCTGCACGCGCTCATTGTTCTACCACTACTTTGCCGATATGGACGCCGCCGTCACCGCTGTCATGGACGAGGCAATCGACGGTTTTATCTCCGAGCTCGAGCAGTGGAACGCCGGCCGCACCGTCGGTGATATCGAAGGCGCGCTCGACACCGTCGCCCCGCTCTTTAAGCGTCTGGTCGTGAGCGGCCACGAGCTGCCGAGCACGCTCACCTCGAGCAGCGGTGCGCTCTACGGCGGCTTTTTGCACAACGTGGTCCAGCGCGTGGCGCAGTATATCTGCGACACCACCGTGGTGGATTTTGTCGCCCATCATGAGCTACGCATCGACCATGTCTACGAGACGTTCTACACCCTCATCATGGGGTTGTTGATGTATATCCGCACACACCCCGATGTGCCCGACGAGACGGTCAAGGAAATCATCGCCTCGACACTCCACATCGAGGGCTATACCGCCAAGTATCCGGAGCGCAAGCCCCAGAACTGACGACATTTGGCCAAACTGCCCGCGATCAGAAGAGGGGCCGCGGGCGTGTGAAAGGAGAGCAGCATACTGTTCGATGTTTGGGGTAGCGATACCCTTATCCACTGGGCCGGCTGGGCCATGGTCTTTATTGGCCTGATCGTGCTCAACGAGGTCGGCCGCCGCACTAAGCTGGGCGCGGCAATCATCTTTGGCGTGGCCCCGCTGGCCATGACCATCTACTGCGTCGCCATCGCCATCGGCGTTTCGCAGGGTGCCGAGTGGGCGCTCACCAACCCCACCCATGTGTACCAGAACAGCTGGTTCCACTACGCCAAGGTATACGCGGCGCTGGCCGGTTGCTGGGGCTTCATTGCCATTAAGTACCAGTGGGGCAAGATCGGCAAGGCGCACTGGTTCCGCGCTTGGCCGTTTGTGATCGTCGCCATCAACATCATGATCGCCGTCGTGTCCGACTTCGAGAGCGCCTATCACTTCTTTGTCCTGGGCGAGTCCACCTGGGTCACCTCCGAAGGTGCTACGCAGCTGGCCGGCTGGAACAACGTGTTCAACGGCATCGCCGGCATCATCAACATCTTCTGCATGACCGGTTGGTGGAGCGTCTACGCCTCCGAGGACAAGACCGATATGCTGTGGCCCGACATGACCTGGGTCTACATCATCGCCTACGATATCTGGAACTTCTGCTACACCTACAACTGCCTGCCCACCCACTCCTGGTTCTGCGGCTTTGCGCTGCTGCTGGCGCCCACCGTCGCCGCCTTTATCTGGAACAAGGGCGGCTGGATCCAGAACCGCGCCTTCACGCTGGCCATTTGGTGCATGTTTGCCCAGGTGTTCCCGTACTTCCAGGAGGAGTCCATCTTTGTGACCCACTCCACGCTCGACCCCGGCGCCGCTACCGCGGTCTCGGTCGCCGCGCTGATCGCCAACGTCGCCGCAATCATCTACATCGCCTACCGTGCCAAGAAGCTCGGCCGCAATCCCTACAAGCAGGATGTCTTTGAGGGCACCAGCGATTGGGAGAAGGCCACCGCTCGCCGCGCCAAGGTTGATTACGCTCACGCCGAGTAACATGTTTATTCCGTCCACATTTGAATGTAGGCAAACTTAGCCGATACCGCAATCGCGCGTCATGCGCAGCCCCGGAAAGCGATTCGCCCGCTTTCCGGGGCTTTTTGTTGTTGCGCGCATTCACGCACGTATTCCATTCGCACACACATTCAAAACCTCTCGCACAGATAAAATCAGATTTCCGATCGCCTGACAGCTCTATATGACCTTGTTTTTGGGTACATTGTTGTCCCGATATTGAGCTTGGGGGATATATGAAAGATGAGACGATGGGCCAAGAGGATGCGACCCAAGATGCAGAAGCTTGCGCTGAGGCCTTGGAGAGCTTAGACCGGATTTCACTCGATGAGATTGCGTTTGACGATTCGGGCGCTGACGTGCAGGATGAGCCGGAAGCCGAGGCGCAGTCCGATGATCAGGATGCAAAAGACGATGGCGCCGCGCCCACCGAAGACGAGGCAGGTCACGAAGACACCGAAAGCGAGGCCGGCAACCAGCCCGAATCCGACACGAGCGAGGAAACCATCTTGCTCGACAACTTGCCGGCCGAAGATTCGCTGACCCGCGAGCTCCCTGGCTTAGGCTCTGCGCCTGCCGTGGACGAGACCATCGCCATGGGCGATATTCCCCTACCGTCCGTTCCTTCGGCACGCGAAGCCGAGGCTCGTCATCGTAAGATGCCGCCCAAGCGCCGCAACCTGATGGTTGCCGGCGTTGTGGCCGTCGCGCTCGTCGCCGGCGGCGCAGGCTATGCTGCCTGGAACGGATATCAGCAAGAGCAGGCTGCCGCTGTCGCCGCCAGTGCGCACACGATGATGTCGGTGCAGATTGGCGTGCATGCCGCGGGACTCGACTGCTCCACCGGCTCAAAGATCCCCGTGCAGGTGAGTGGCCAGGACTCCGACGGCTCTTCTGTGAGCGAAACACTCTATGTTGACGAGCACGGCCGTGGCATCAAACTGCTACCCGGTGACTACACGCTCTCCATCGCTGCCTCCCCCATCGCGTCCGACGGCACCGTCTATACCGTGCCGACCACCAAGGCGCAGGTCACGATCAAGAGCGACGGACAGGACCTAAGCAGCCAGGCCGCCTTTAAGCTCAAGGTGCCTTCGGCCGACACGGTAACCGACGACCAGATCGATGCCGCCGCCAAATATGCCGAGGAGGGAGGCGCGAGCTCCGCCGCCACCGCCAAGGTGCTCCAGCAGGCGGCAACCGCGCGGCGCGACGCCGCCGTCAATGCCGTGAGCGCGCAAAAGGCACAGGCAGCCCGCGATGCTGACGCTCGCCACAAGGCAACCGACCTCTACCAGCTCGATATCCCCGTCGAGTGGTACGGCAAGGTCGAGACTTGGCAAAATGGCAGCACGCTATGCATCTATCTTGCCGGCGACAGCGATACGCCGATTGTGACGCTCGTCACGGTGCGTGAGGGCGAGAGCTTTACGCCCGATGAGGGCGATACGGTTTTGGGTGCAGCCAATCTAGGCAACGGTTATACCGTCTACGCCAGCGGTCCCGTCTATCCGTACGTGGTGCCCCAGACCATCAACGGACGGACGCAGAATCCCGTGTCGACCTACCCTATGGACTCGGCCATTGAGCTTGTCGAGCTCACGACCGGCAACCGCTACACCTATAGCCAGATCAAGAACGTACTGGTCGGCAAAGACGGCAAGGCCGACGCTGCGACCAAACTCGAGACCGACTACCTCGCCCAGATTCTCCTGCCGAGCATCAAGGCCCAGGACTAGCGGACCATGACACCTAAGTCCTAGCCTCGCAAATCCATAGACGATTAGGAAAGGAGCCACTTCCATGCGGGCACAGCATGTACCACGCCGTGTTTGCATGGAATATCGGCCTGCTCATCCATGGTAACGATTACCGACTCGCCAAGATCAAACTGGGCCATCGCGGCATCGAGCGCGGCAATTTCGCGCTCGCGCGTTTTCTCGCTTGTCATATCCACACTTACCTGAATCAGGCCGTAAGCCTGCATGAGCAGTGCATCCCCAGCCACAAAGTCCACCTCATGGCTTTTATTCTTATCTTTAATCAGCAGGCGGCAAACCGAACCGGGCCGCACGGCGGGGGTCCTTCTTCTGAGCGCATTGAACACCGCGGTCTCGAGCCTCTGACCATGATCCAATGCCGATGCGGGGGAGAACGCTCCGAACATCGCAGGATCGACGGCGTAGACCTTAGACGCAGACCGCGTATTATTTGCAAGCGAACGCGTGAACTCCGGCACCGAAAACAGCAGGTAGGCGTCCTCGTAATACTCAAGTAAGTCGCTGAGCGTATTTCGACTGACGGATATCTGTCTGCTCTTGAACTCGTTGTACACTTTGTTCACTGATAGCTCTCGTCCCGAAGATGCCATGCACCGCGCCAGAAACAGCGAGGCCAAACGGGGGTTCTTGACGTCGTAACGTTCAACGACGTCCATGGCGACCGTTCGCGACGCATATTCCTGTAGCAGCTGAATCGCGTCTGCGGGCGTCTGCTCAAGTGTCGCGATGAATCCCCCTCGCTCGAGATATCCGACCAGATGGTGTCGGAGCAACGCTGCATCGCTCGAGGAGAAGGGTGCGTTCGACTCAGGAACGCTCCCCGTCTTATATCGGACGTATTCCGAAAAACTCAACGGAAAAAGCTCTCGCACAAGAGAACGGCCCCTGAACTCGCTCTTAAGTTCTGAGGACAGCATCTTAGAAGAAGATCCCGTCACGTAAACGGTCGCCTTCTCCGTATCGACCACGCGTCGCAGAAACGCACCCCATTCGGGTATTTCCTGGATCTCGTCAAAGAAAAGGTAGGCGCCCTCGCCTCGAGCAGCAGGATATAGTGCATAGAATGTATCGAGCACGTCCGCTAGTAGCGATGGCTCATACGGACGCAAGCGCTCATCCTCAAAATTGAAATATAGCATCCGGTCAAGCTCGACGCCTTGGCCCTGAAGCCGCCGTATCTCCTGATACAGGCGATACGTCTTTCCACAACGACGGGCGCCCACAATCACATATACGATGTTGTCGCGCTTTGGCTCCTGCGGGTTGCCCAGATCAAGGTCGCGCTCAAAGACCTGCGGAATCCCCTGTTGCTCAAAGTCCTTTATTTTTTGAGCCACCAAGTCGTTGAATGCCATAATTCTCCAATCTTGCTCTCCTGCTAATCAAGATTATAACGATTCTTGATTAGCAGGAGAGCAAGATTATGCGTATCTTGATTAATGGATAAGCAAGTTTTCTATTAGTGGCCCCTCCCGGAGGATATCGAGCGGCCGAGGGGGGCAGGCATGAACGCCTCTAGCCGAAAACAAAGTAGCTAAAAAAGCCCCGTCCCAAATGAGCTACTTAACGCCAGGGGTCGGCTTCGAAGAGGGGCTCGCGCTCGGGGCGACGATCGCTATAAGGATCGTAGCCGTCGTCATCCTCGTTCTCGGCACGGATGTAGGGGTCGCGCGGCTTGGGCACAGGCTTGGGTGCAGGCTTGGGCGCGGCCGGCGCGGCGTTGGCGACCGGCGCATTCGTCTTGTTCTTGTCTATCATCTGCATATCTCCTTGCCATGCAATCGTGTTCAACATTATCGATTGTCGCACGAAAAAGGGCGGCGGACCCAATTGGATCCGCCGCCCTTGGCGTTTAGAGACGGCTGGCAGATTTTAAGGCATGTCCCATAAATCTACTCGGCGTCGGGGACCTCGTAGGTAGCAGACGGCGTGTTGTCGCACACGACGGTAAAGCCGCCGTCCTTGTCGGCATCGACCGTCACCTGATCGCCCTCGCGCACCGTACCGTCGATGATGGCGGCGGCGATGGCGTCCACGACCTCGCGCTGGACCAGGCGCTTGAGCGGACGGGCACCGAACACGGGGTCCAGGCCACCCACGGCGAGTATCTGCTTGGCCGCCGGGGTGATGGCAAGCGTCATGCGCTCCTTGGCCAGACGCGCGCGGACGTCGGCAAGCTGGATGTCGACGATCTTCTCGATCTGCGCCATGCCGAGCGGATGGAACACCACGATATCGTCGATACGGTTGAGGAACTCGGGGCGGAAGGTCTGAGCCATGGCCGCGTCAACCTGATGGCGCATCTCCTCCTCGTCCTTACCGGAAAGCTCGGCGATAGCCTTGGAGCCCACGTTAGATGTCATGATGATGATCGTGTTCTTGAAGGACACCTGACGACCCTGGCCGTCGGTCAGACGACCGTCGTCGAGCACCTGCAGCAGCACGTTGAAGACATCCGGATGAGCCTTCTCCATCTCGTCGAGCAAGATCACGGAGTACGGACGACGGCGCACAGCCTCGGTAAGCTGACCACCCTCGTCGTAACCCACGTATCCCGGGGGCGCACCGATCAGACGCTGGACGCTGAACTTCTCCATGTACTCGGACATGTCGATACGCACAAGTGCGCGCTCGTCGTCGAACAGGCACTCGGCCAGCGCCTTGGCGAGCTCGGTCTTGCCCACGCCGGTGGGGCCCAAGAAGAAGAAGCTGCCGATGGGCTTGTCCGGATCGGAGAGGCCCGCGCGGCTGCGGCGCACAGCTGCGGCGACAGCGGAGACCGCCTCCTCCTGGCCGATGACGCGCTTATGCAGCTCGTCCTCCAAGCCCTTCAGTTTGTCGAGCTCGCCCTGCATCATCTTGGACACGGGCACGCCGGTCCAGGCGCTCACGACCTCGGCGATCTCATCGGAGGTCACCTGCTCGTTGAGGCCCTCGCCGTCCTGCTGCTTTTGTGCCTCGAGCGCAGCCTCGGAATCCTGAATCTGCTGCTGCAGACCCGGGATCACGGAATAGCGCAGCTCGGACGCACGGCCCAGGTCGCCGTTGCGCGTCGCACGCTCCTCTTCGCTCTTGGCCTCGTCGAGCTGTCCCTTGAGCTCCTGCACGTGGTCGATGGCGTTCTTCTGGTTGAGCCAGCCGGCCTTTTGCACGTTGAGCTTTTCTTGGACCTCGGCAATCTCTTGGCGCAGGGCCTCCAGACGCTCCTTGGAGGCGTCGTCGGTCTCCTTCATGAGCGCCTGCTCCTCGATCTGCAGCTGGGTGAGCTGACGCGTGGTGGCATCGATCTCGACCGGCATGCTGTCGAGCTCCATGCGCAGGCGGCTTGCCGCCTCATCGACCAGGTCGATGGCCTTGTCGGGCAGGAAGCGGTCGGCGATGTAGCGATCGGAGAGGTCGGCGGCAGCCACGAGCGCGCTATCGGTGATGTGTACGCCGTGGAAGATCTCGTACTTCTCCTTCAGGCCACGCAGGATTGAAATGGTGTCCTCGACGGTAGGCTCGCTGACCATCACGGTCTGGAAACGACGGGCGAGCGCCGCGTCCTTCTCGATGTACTTGCGGTACTCGTCGAGCGTGGTCGCGCCGATCGCGTGCAGGTCGCCACGGGCGAGCGCTGGTTTGAGGATGTTGCCGGCGTCCATGGAGCCCTCGGTGGCACCCGCGCCCACGATGGTATGGAGCTCATCGATGAACAGGATGACCTTGCCTTCGGATTTTTGCACTTCCTTGAGCACGGCCTTCAAGCGGTCCTCGAACTCGCCGCGGTACTTGGCGCCGGCGACCAGCGCGCTCATGTCGAGCTCGATGAGGTCGCGGTCGCGCAGGGTGCTCGGTACGTCGCCGGCCACGATACGCTGGGCGATACCCTCGACGATGGCCGTCTTGCCGACGCCCGGCTCGCCGATGAGCACGGGGTTGTTCTTGGTGCGACGGGACAGGACCTGGATGGTACGACGGATCTCGTCGGTACGGCCGATGACCGGGTCGAGCTTGCCGGCACGGGCAAGGTCGCAGATATTGCGGCCGTACTGCTCCAGCGCCTCAAACTGGGTCTTGTCCTCGGCAGACGTCACGCGGTCATCGCCACGCAGCTCCTCGTAGACCTGCTCGATGCGCTCCTTGGTCACGCCAGCGTCACGCAGTACACGACCAGCCTCGCCCTTGTCCTCGGCAAGCGCCATCAGCAGATGCTCGGTCACCACAAAGCTGTCACCCATCTTGGTGGCCTTCTTCTCGGCCTTCTCGATGACACGGACGAGCTCATTGGAAAGGCCCATCTGCTGGCCCTCGCCCGAAACCTTGGGCGCGCGGTCGATGGCATCTTGTGTGGAGCGTGCAAGCTGGGCCGGATCGGCGCCGATGCGCTCGATGATCACGGAGATATTGCGCTCGCCGGCACCAAGCAGGGCGGACAGCAGGTGAATCGGCTCCACCGCGCCGGCCTGCGCGTCGGCAGCCGTGCTCATGGCGGTCTGCAGCGCCTCGCGCGACGTCATTGCTAGCTTATCGATTCTCATGGAATCACCTCTCTTGGGGCAGCCGCCCTACGGGGCGGCTTCACGTTGTTCGAGAAGTATTGTTGCCAGCTTTGCGCGATCTTATACACAAATCTAAGTCTCTATATATAAGATTTTCTTAGTGCCCCCACGACATGCAAACCACCACAAAGGTGCCTGTCCCCTTTGTGGTGGTCCAGAGAAGAATCAGCCCCGATTAAAAGAGGCGGTATCAAGCCCAGTCTACGTTTGGCGATCCCAAATCGAAGCCCAATAGGGCCTTTTAGCCCCCCCATTTCGAACGGTCGCTTTCTTTTGAATATTGTCGTAAGCTTGTATCATTTATCTTAATGATTGCATATTGCATGAGAGGTGCCCACCGTGAAACGCTCCACCTATATCGGCCTGCTCGTCTTAGCGTTTGCGATTACCGCAGTCGGCGTAGGAATAATCTATCTCGCATTTCTCCCCGCCTCTGCGACGCAGGCGGCGCTTGAGACCGTAAGCTATCCCATCGAAATCCTCACCGATATCGTCAAACCCGATTCGGTCACCGTCGATTTTGACGGTACGCCCGCAGCGCTTGGGGTCAGCAACTATCCCCGAATCGAACTTGGGGCCACGCGCTATACCAAAGATGAGCAGCTTATCGGTAAGGCAGCCAAGTTGCTCAAAGGCAAGACGTTTAAGCGGTGGTACGGCGCCGTAATATATCGAGCCAAGAACAGCCAAATGAATGGCGGGTATTATTCGACCCTTGAACTCGATGCGGCAAACGGGAGCAGACTGTGCAACGTCTCATACGACCCCGGCTGTGTGGACAATGAAGGGCCGGGGGTCTATATCTCGGATGGCGACGTAATCTACGTCATGGAGGGCGACCAGACGGCAGTCGTCGATTTTATGGATCGGTGTACCGAGGATGCCTACGAACAAACCTGCGAGCCAGATCCGCAGACAGCGCGCGACAGTGGCTCGGCACGCACTTGGCTATTTGACGATGAAATAACCTGGACCCCATCGAAATAAGGACCCGCCGGGCAGGCACCTTTGTGGTGGTTTCGGTTCCGATGTTCCACTGTCTCGATCTGTAACATCTAGCGGCCCTTTTCGGTCCCAGGTGTTACAGGTTGAGATGAAACGAGCTGCGATGACCCTTTGTCTCGATCTGTAACAGTTATTCGGCAAATTGGGGCCTGTCTGTTACAGGTCGAGATGAAGTGTAGAGCCCCGTCCGAAAATCTCAACCTGTAACAGCAGGCCGCTTTTATCAGACCAGCTGTTACAGATCGAGACAAACCAAACCACCACAAAGGTGCCTGTACCCTCTGCGGTGGTCGCGGTCTCTACTCTTTTGCCGAGTCTGCGCATCCCAAATCAGCGTTCCAGGGCATCTCGTCTTCGAACAGCCACGTACGGACAGACCCATTATCACGTGCGGTCTGCGGGTCGGGCAAACAGGTCTGCTCATAGGCGTCTTGGATGCACTGAGCCATAAATTTGTTGAGGTCGGCTTGGTCGCCCTCCATGACATAGGCAACATCACCGTCCTGGATATAGATGCCTGGCCCCTTGTTGCCCTCGTAGCCCGGATCATACGAGACGTCGCACAGCCTCGCGCCACTCGCGGTGTCTAACTCGATGGACGAGCGACACCCGCCGACCATGTCGTTCGCCTTTACTCGATAGGACGCATACCCGTACCAGCGCTTAAAGGCTTTGCCCTTGAGCAGCTCGGACGCCTTGTCGATGAGGCTTGCATCCATGGTGTAGCGCGTGGCCCCAAGCTGAATGAGCGGATAGTTGCTAATGCCCAGCGCAGTCGGCTGGCCATCAAAATCAACAGTAATAGTCTCGGGCTTATCGTCTCCTGTCAGGAGTTCGACAGATTGAGTTACGGGCTTAACCACCGGTTCCGTCACCGCAGCAGGCAGAAATGCCATGCCAAGAACGCCCACGCCAATCACGGCGATCACGAGCGCCAAAACAATCAATCCAATACGGGTAGAACGTCTCACGGCAAAACACCTCGCAATGCAAATCTACGCCACATGCACCATTGGTACCGCCAGCCAACACTATTTTAGAGAGACTACACCACATAGGGGACACAGGCATCGACCGGCATTAAGCCCGCTCCCAATATCCGTTGTTCCTGCTCGTATTGAGGTTAAAATGAACTGTGATTAAAGCATATTCATTTCTCTCGTTCTTGATAGCTCTTCGTCTCAAGGAGCAGATATGAAGCCGCCTCATTCCACCGGTCGCAACGTCATCGCCATTCTCGCCATACCCATGGTGATGCTCTTTCTTATCGTCGTCACACCCTTTTCCCTGGGCATCACCTCGCCCTTCGATTTGTGCGGGATGGTCGACGCCGGCTCGCGTGCCACCTCGCTCTCCTTTATCTGCCGTGGTGTGTTCTACGAAGACGCAATTCCCACCGGACTTTGGCGGTCAAAGCTGCCGCTGCTCGGTCAGGTCGATGGACGTTCTCCCTACTTCAACCTTGAACCTCAAGCGATGAACTATCTGATCGATGACCAACCCCTTGCCTCCATCACCCTCGCTTACGACTATGCTCCAAACACCGATGAGCGCCACATGAACCAAGTCCTCGACAAACTACTTGAACAGTGCGGGCTCACCGATGAGGCAGGTCGAGCCATCGATAGCGACCAGAAATTAAAGCGAACAGAACTCCGCCGCATCGGAAAAATCAAAGGGCGAGGCAGGGCTGCCTACTGGCAGGCCTGGGCGATACGCGACAAGAGCAAATTTGGGTACAGCACCTATACGGTCACCGTCTTCACTAAAGATGGAATCAAGGACAATGTTGACGATTTCGCGTCATCCAAACTCGGCATCCCCAAAACAACCAAGCCCGCCAGCCCAGATGAAATCCTGTAGAGACGCTCATTAGAATGTCGTTCAGCGAGCACGGCAGCATCGAGCTCGCCCCCCACCACCACGAAAGGGACAGACCCCTTTGTGGTGGTTTTCGACTCTGGCACTCGACTGTCTCGATCTGTAACATCTAGCGGCCCTTTTCGATCTTAGATGTTACAGATTGAGATGAAATGATCAGCGGCGATCGTTTGTCTCAATCTGTAACAACCGCTCGTCAAATAGGGGCCCAGACGTTACAGATTAAGACGAATCGAGCCGCCACAAAGGTGCCTGTCCCCTTTGTGGCGGTTTTCGACAAAAAGAAGCCGCCCCGATAACAGAGGCGGCATCGAGCAAGTCTATTTATTAGCGTCCCTCAAGACCCAACGAGAACGTCGCGGTAGCCCCGGCCACACCTTTCCCTCGGGCGACCCTCGCGAAGCGCGTGAGCACGAGGGAAAGGTGTGGCCGGGGCGTACAGCAGAGTTACTCGGCAGCGGTCTTGAACTTGTTGTAGTTGATCAGGCAGCCGGCCTTAACGATGGCACGCTCCTCGGCCGTCATATCGGCAATGTAGAGCTCAATCTGCTCGACCGCACCGTCGGCGCGCACCACATAGGCGGCGATGTTCTTCAGGTCGCCATCGAGCGCGGCACGGATGCCCGGCACAAAGACGTAGTCGCCCACCTCAAAGTTGGGCTCGGCCTCCATCTGGAAGGGCACCATGCCCCAGTTCATGACGTTGGAGCGATAGCGCTTGGTGGCGTACTCGTGAACGATGTTGGCCAGGCCGCCAATCACGCGCTGGCAGCTCGCGGCCTGCTCGCGAGCAGAACCGTCGCCGGGCTTCTTGGCATAGAGCATGGAGCCGTACTCGGTCGCCTTGGCATCAGCCACGACGCCCACGCCGGCCAGTGTCTCAAACACGCCGGCAAGTTCGGCATCGAGCGCCGCCAGGTCGCCCGCGGCCTCGCCGGCGACGCGGCGCTTCTCCACGGCGTCGACCTCCTTGGAACGACCGACGTAGGACGGATCGCGGCGGCTGAGCGTAAACTCGGCCAGGCCCAGCGGGTTGGAGCGGAAGGAGCTCGTCTCGCCCGAGGGAATGAGCTCATCGGTCGTAGTGACCGGGTCCATGATCTTGGAGCACACCTTGAGCAGGATATCGTCGCCGAGCGGCTCCATCGCGGGCCACGGCTTGATGTTGGGGCCTTCGACCAGCTCGTCGGCAGGCTCCGCCTTGCCAAAGCCCCAGTACACGCGCTTTTTGTACGGCGCATCGTCAAAGGTGTACTCGCAGGCCTCGTCCCAGGTGTCCTCGGGCAGGTCGGTCGCCGGCGTCAGGACGCCGGCGTTGGCAGCCGTCGCCGCGATGGAGCGGGCGTCCATCAGAGCCACGGCGCTCAGCTGGCCATTACCCGGCTTGGAACCCTCGCGGTTGGGGAAATTGCGCGTGGTGTGGCGGATGGACAGGCCGTTGTTGGCAGGCGTGTCGCCGGCACCAAAGCACGGGCCGCAGAACGCCGTACGCACGATCGCGCCGGCCTCCATAAAGTCGTAGATATAGCCGCGACGCGTGAGTTCGAGCGCCACGGGCTGGCTCGTGGGATAGACCGACAGCGAGAACTCGCCGCAGCCGGTGTTGGCGCCCTTGAGCACGCGGGCAGCCTGGACCACGGAGTCGTAGTTGCCGCCCGAGCAGCCGGCGATAACGCCCTGCTGCACGTGCAGTTTGCCGTCGACGATCTTGTCGAGCAGGCTAAAGTGCGTCTTACCCTCGCCGATCTTGGCGGCCTCGAGCTCCACCTCGTGCAGGATGTCCTCGAGGTTCTCGTTGAGCTCGTCGATCTCAAAGCCGTTGGAAGGATGGAACGGCAGCGCGATCATGGGCTTGATGCCCGACAGGTCGACCTCGACGCAGCCGTCGTAGTAGGCAACATCAGCGGGCTTGAGCTCGCGGTAGTCGTCGCCGCGGCCGTGCATGGTCAAAAACGCGTGCGTGTCCTCGTCGGTTGCCCAGATGCTCGACAGGCAGGTGGTCTCGGTGGTCATGACGTCGACGCCGTTGCGGTAGTCGGTCGTCATGCTCGCGATGCCCGGGCCCACAAACTCCATGACCTTGTTCTTGACGTAGCCCTTGGCAAAGACGGCGCGGATGATGGCGAGCGCCACGTCGTGCGGGCCGACGCCGGGGCGCGGGGCGCCCGTGAGGTAGATGGCGACGACGCCGGGATAGGCGACATCGTAGGTGTCGCGCAGCAGCTGCTTGGCCAGCTCGCCGCCGCCCTCGCCCACGGCCATGGTACCCAGTGCGCCGTAGCGGGTGTGCGAGTCGGAGCCCAGGATCATCTTGCCGCAACCGGCGAAGTTCTCGCGCATAAAGGAGTGGATAACGGCGATGTGCGGCGGGACGAAAATGCCGCCGTACTTCTTGGCCGCGGAGAGGCCAAAGACGTGGTCGTCCTCGTTAATGGTGCCGCCCACGGCGCACAGCGAGTTATGGCAGTTGGTGAGCACGTAGGGCAGCGGGAACTGCTCCATGCCCGAGGCGCGCGCCGTCTGGATGATGCCGACGAAGGTGATGTCGTGGCTCGCCATGGCGTCGAAGCGAATCTTGAGCGCCTCGGGGTCGCCGGACGTATTGTGTGCCTGGAGGATCGAATACGCGATGGTACCACGCTTGGCATCCTCGGGCGTCTGCGTAATACCGCGCTCGGCAGCCTCGGCCGCAGGCACAACCTCGCTGCCGCCGCGCAGGTAGATGCCGTCCTCGTACAGCTTGACCATACTGTCTCCCACTCTGCCCAAAACGATTTGGGCGCATAGCATACATTCGTTCAATATCGTGCCATAGAACGGTTGCGAGTGGGTTACGAATCTGCACGTTCACTTTATCTCGGTAAAGTAAAGGACGAACCCAGTATGGGCCGGCAGATTTGGTGCAAGAGTGTCCCTTTTGACTAGTCATTTAAGAACGTCCATTACAGTCGAAATTGTCAGCCCGGGACCGTCTCGGGCTACGATTGAGGCGCGCCCAGAACGGGCCGCCGACCGGGCGCCCGCGCACGGCCGAACGTCCCTGCCCCCGAGAGGGCCCGTTGGGTGCTGCCGGCGCGGGACGCGCCGCCCCCGACGGCTGATAGGAAAGTGCCGGGCAGGTGCCGCGGCTGGTAATGTGAGTGCCGAGGGGGAGGCCATCCGGTCGAACGACTACCGGAAGGATACCACCGTGAAAGCGCCATCCACCAGGCCCGCGGCCGTGCTCGGCCTGGACGTCGGCAAGTCATCGCACTGGGCCTGCCTGGTCGACCGCGACGGGGAGGTGCTGGCCAGCGCCCCCGTCCGCAACAGGGAGGCCGAGCTCGACGCGCTGTTCGCCTCCGCGCCCGCCGGCACGCTCGTCGTCGTCGACCAGTTCCGCAACATAGGGTCCCTCGCCGTGAGGCGGGCCCGCGCCGCGGGGCTCGGGGTCGCCCACCTGCCCGGGCTCGCCGCCAGCCGCGCCGCGGGCCTGTTCGCCGGCGAGGCCAAGACCGACGAGCGCGACGCCGCGGTGATCGCGCGGACCGCCCTGGGCGTGCCGGACTCCCTGTCGGGGGTCCCGGGCCGCGGCGAGGCCCTCGAGGCCGCCCGCGCCCTCTCGTCGCAGCGCGACCACGTCGTCGCCTGCGCGACCAGGGACAAGAACCGCCTGCGCGCGGTGCTGCTCGAGTCCTGCCCGGCCCTCGAGGCCGCGGTCGACCTGTCGGACCGGCGGTGGCTGGAGCTGCTCGCCGGGTTCGGCGGGGCGTGGGGGATCGCCCGCTCCGGGGCCGGGGGCCCGCGGGCCGAGGCCGCCGGGGAGGCCGCGGCCGCCTCCACCGCGCCCCCGCCGGCGCTCGTCGAGGCCGAGAACAGGCAGGTCAGGTTCCTGGCCGCCCGGATATCGGAGGCCCTCGACGAGGCCGGGGCCCTCGAGGCCGAGACGGCGGCGCTGCTCGAGGGCGACGAGACCTACGCGTGCCTGCTCACCGTGCCCGGCATCGGCCCGAGGACCGCGGCGCAGCTCGCGGTGTCGGTCGACATCGGGAGGTTCCCGGACCACGACCACCTGGCCTCGTACTGCGGCATAGCCCCGAGGGTGAGGAGCTCCGGAACGTCGGTGAGGTCGGTCAGGGCGTCCAGGCGCGGCGACGCGAGGCTCAAGTCCCTGCTGATCTTCTCGTGCAACAGCCTGGTGAGGTCCTCGGGGCGCTACGGCGAGTACTACCGGGCCTGCAGGGCGCGGGGCATGGGGCACGGGCGGGCGCTCAAGGCCGTCGCGAGGAAGCGGCTCAGGGCGATATACGCCGTGATGCGCGACCGGGTGCCCTACCGGGAGTAGCCCCGACGGTTGACAAAACTATAGGAACACCCAATGACTACCGATGTTTTGGCAACGACAGCGAGCGAGCCGCATTTGAGACAAGGTGACGTGAAACGAAAGGGCGCTGACCTTCTGGTCGCGCCCTTAAAGTTGAACGTCAGATTGTCCAAATGCGGCCCGCGCAGTGTCGGCCGGTCCGCCGTTCGGTAGAACGGCGGAACTACTACTCATTTAAGTCTGTCCCCAATGAGTGCCTACAGGTCTCCTCCGGTGCCTAGCAGCTTGCGCATGACTTGCTCGGGGTTGACCGAGCCATCGCGCGGAGCCAGGGCGGTGATCTTCTTCTGCATCTTGTACTCGTGCAGCTCGTCCTCGAGCTGGCGCACGCGAGCGCGGAGCTTCTCGTTCTCGCGCTCGCGCTCCTCGGCACGCTCCTTCATATCGAGGATGCGCACCACGCCGGCAAGGTTGATGCCCTCGTCGGTCAGCTGGTTGATGAGCTCCAGGCGCTCGATATCGGCACGCGAATACAGGCGCGTGTTACCGCCCGAGCGCTGGGGGTTCACCAGGCCCTTGGACTCGTAGACGCGCAGAGTCTGCGGATGCATGCCGGTCAGCTCGGCCGCCACGCTGATCATGTACAGCGGTTTGTTCCTATTGTCCTCGGCCATGCTACCTGACCCCTTTCCGTCTCGTTATCGTCCATCATAAGCCCGCGGGCGTGGGCGTGCGCCGCGACCGCCCTAGTACGTCGCCTTGTAACGGTTGACCTTCTCGCGATAATCGCGCGTGTCGACCTCGCGCAGCTTGGTCATGGCATCGCGCTCGTCATCGGATAGGTTCGTGGGGACCTGCACCTTGATCTCGACGAGCAGCGCGCCCGTACGGCCACGGTGCTTAACGTCGGGCGCCCCCATTTCCTTAAAGCGGAACTTCTTGCCCGTCTGGGTACCCGCGGGCACCTTCAGACGAACCGTCGCACCGCCGGGCGTCGGCACGTCCACCGTGCAGCCGAGCGCCGCCTCGTAGACCGAGATCGGCACCTCCATGGTCACGTCGGCGCCTTTACGCTTAAACAGCGGATGCTCCTCCACGTGCGTGGTCACGACCAGGTCGCCGCGCTCGCCGCCGGCAACGCCATACTCGCCGCGACGCTTGTAGCGCAGCTTGCCGCCGTCGACCGCGCCTGCAGGCACCGAGACCGTAATGGTCTGCTGCTCGCCTGTCGAGGGAATGCGGTAGGTGACCTTGTGCGTCACACCGCGAAACGCGTCCTCGGCCGTCACATCGACGGTCAGCGACAGGTCGCCGCCCTTGCGAGCACGGCTGCGGCCCGCGCCGGCACCGGCAGCACCCGCAGCCCCGGCAAAGCCCGAGCCCCAATCGCTGCCCCAGGCGCCGTTGCCGCTAAAGATGCTGTCGAAGATATCGCCCCAGCCGCTCGCACCGGCGCCGGCACCGTAGCCGCCGCCATACGCGCCGCCCGCGCCCGGCATGCCGCCGAACATGAGCATCTGGTCGTACTCTTTGCGCTTCTTCTCGTCCGAAAGCGTCTCGTAGGCCTCGCTGATCTCCTTGAACTTGGCCTCGTCGCCGCCGGCATCGGGGTGATATTTTTGCGCGAGCTTGCGAAACGCGCTCTTGATCTCTTTGTCGGAGGCGCTCTTGGATACGCCCAGGATGTCATAGAAGGTTTTGCCTGCAGCCATCGTAGCTCCTCTCCTGTTTCATCCGCCGCCCAGCGGGCGGCGGCTCATGCTTTCATATGGCACTAGGCCAGAAAGGGCCCCGGGTGTTGCCCCGGGGCCCTTCTCAATTACTCCTCGGTGCTCTCGGCCGTATCGGCCGTAGCATCCTCGGGCGCCGCTTCGGGCTCCGGTGCGGGGCGCTTCTCGCCACCGTAGGTCACCGTCACCATCGCGGAACGCAGGATGCGATCCGCCATGCGGTAGCCCTTCTGGTACACGTCGTTGACGGTCTCGTCGTACTGCGATGCGTCCTCGACACGCCCCACGGCCTGGTGCTCGAGCGGATCGAACGCCTCGCCCTTGGGGTCGATGGGCTCAACGCCCTCGTGCGCAAACACATCGAGCAGCTTGGCATGCACCGCATCGACGCCATCGACGAACTGCTTAAAGTCGTCGGAAAGCTCCTGACTACGGGCATGGTCGATTGCACGCTCGATATCGTCGATCACCGGCAACAGCGCGGTGACAAGCTTCTCGGTCGCGCGCTCGCGCTCGGCGATACGCTCATTGGCGGTGCGGCGACGGAAGTTCTCCCAGTCGGCCTGCAGACGGGCGGTACGCTCGGTGGCGTCCTTTGCCTTGTCCTCGGCGGCCTTCTGAGCCTCTGCCGCAGCATCGAGCTCATTGCGCACGTCGGCAAGCTCTTTCTGAGCCTGCTCGAACTTGAGCTTAAAGTCGTTGTCGGCGGCTTCCTCACCGGCGCGGATAGCGGCTTCCACCATCTCGTCCTCGGTCATCGTCGCCTCCTTGTTGGAATCCTCTACCTGGTTCTCGGCAGCCTCGGCGGCCGGGGCCTCGTTGGCCTCGGTATCGTCGACGGCCTCTACGGGAATCTTCACGTCCTTCTCCTCAGAGTCAACGGGGGCGGCGCCAGCGGCAGCCGCCTCCGTGCGAGCTTTACGGGCGGACATGATTACTTGTCCTCGTCGTCCACAACCTCGTAGTCGGCGTCGACAACGTCATCGTCGGCAGGCTGGGCACCGGCGGCACCGTCGGTCTGCTGCTGAGCGTCGGCGTAGACAACCTGGGCCAGCTCGTAGGCCACGGACTGCAGGGACTCGCCAGCGGCCTTGATGGCCTCGACGTCAGAGCCCTCGAGCGCCTTCTTGGCGTCGGCGATCGCGGCCTCGGCCTTGGACTTCACATCGGCGGAAACCTTGTCGCCCAGCTCGTTGAGGGTCTGCTCGGTGGAGTAGCACAGGCTGTCGGTCTGGTTGCGGACCTCGACCTCTTCCTTCTGCTTCTTGTCCTCCTCGGCATGAGCCTCGGCGTCCTTGACCATGCGATCGACTTCGTCGTCGGACAGAGCGGTGGAACCGGAAATGGTAATCTGCTGCTCCTTGCCGGTGCCCTTGTCCTTAGCGGAGACCTTGACGATGCCGTTGGCGTCGATGTCGAAGGTGACCTCGATCTGCGGCACGCCGCGGCGGGCAGCCGGGATACCGGTCAGCTGGAACTTACCGAGCGACTTGTTGTCGCGGGCAAGCTCGCGCTCGCCCTGGAGCACGTTGATCTCGACGCTGGTCTGGTTGTCGGCTGCGGTGGAGTAGACCTCGGTCTTGGAGGTCGGGATCGTGGTGTTGCGGTCGATCATCTTGGTCATGATGCCGCCCATGGTCTCAACGCCCAGCGACAGCGGGGTTACGTCGAGCAGCAGGATGCCCTCGACGTCACCGGTGAGCACGCCGCCCTGGACGGCAGCGCCGTCGGCAACGACCTCATCGGGGTTCACGGACATGTTGGGCTGCTTGCCGGTCATGGTCTTGACCAGATCCTGGACAGCGGGCATACGGGTGGAGCCGCCGACGAGGATGACCTCGGTCAGATCGGAGAGCTTGAGCTTAGCGTCGCGCAGGGCGTTGGTGACAGGCTGCTTGCAGCGCTCGAGCAGGTCGCGGGTGATCTTCTCGAACTCGGCGCGGGTCAGCGTGTAGTTGAGGTGCAGCGGGCCGGACTGGTTCATGGTAATGAACGGCAGGTTGATGGTTGACTGCTGGGCTGCGGAGAGCTCCTTCTTAGCGTTCTCGGCAGCCTCCTTCAGACGCTGCAGGGCCATGGGGTCCTGACGCAGGTCGACGCCGTTCTCCTGCTGGAACTTGTCGGCCATCCAGTCGATGACGCGCTGATCCCAGTCATCGCCGCCCAGGTGGTTGTCGCCCGAGGTGGACAGAACCTCAAACACGCCGTCGGCGAGATCGAGGATGGAGACATCGAAGGTGCCGCCGCCCAGGTCGAAGACCAGGATGCGCTGGTCGGTGCCCTGCTTGTCCAGGCCATAGGCAAGAGCGGCAGCGGTCGGCTCGTTGACGATACGCTTGACGTTGAGGCCGGCGATCTTACCGGCATCCTTGGTGGCCTGACGCTGAGCGTCGTTGAAGTAGGCCGGGACGGTGATGACGGCGTCGGTGACGGTCTCGCCCAGATACTTCTCGGCGTCAGCCTTCATCTTTGCGAGCGTCATGGCGCTCACCTGCTCGGCGGTGTAATCCTTGCCCTCGATGTCGACGACGGCACGGCCGCCCTGGCCCTCCTTGACCTCGTACGGCACGGTCTTGATCTCGGAGGTGCACTCGGAGTACTTGCGGCCCATGAAGCGCTTGATGGAGAACACGGTGTTCTTGGGGTTGGTGACAGCCTGGTTCTTAGCGGCCTTACCCACGACGCGGTCGCCGTCAGCACGGAAGCCAACAACGGACGGGGTGGTGCGGTCGCCCTCGGCGTTCACGATAATGGTCGGAGAACCGCCCTCGAGGACGGCCATAGCGGAGTTAGTAGTACCAAGGTCGATACCAAGAATCTTACTCATTAGAAATTCCCTCTCTCTTTTGCGTTCGCGCCGCCTCGACGGTCTGTCGCGCGGCGCTTCGGCTTGTCTTTCAGGATGTAGTGTATCCCCTTATGGGCCGGAATATACAAAATCTAAGTCAATTCATATAAGATTTCTTATCTCTGAGAGTTTAGGTTCTCAAATGCGCAGGTAGATGCACTGTTTGAGTTCTCGGAAAATCTATTGATATCTATGTAGAGATGGCTGAGGCTTGGGTCCGAAGGTGTCTGGAGCTGCCTTGCGGAAAGCTCGTCCCGTTTTGAGAGCTGATGCCGGCTCGCAGTTTCCGCTAGCGGGCCTAACCGGAAACTGCGACCCGGTTTTCGGCCAAATAACGGGATGCCCTTTCCGCAGGCGCGCTCAATAGCTCAATATTACAAGTCACCTTTAGCTAACATTTGCGCAGCTCAACGGCCCCACCTGCGCGTTTTTTAGTAAACCTTGGCATACTCGGCGAACGGTATGAAGATGCCGGCCAGAGGGTATTGCAAACGGTCGCTCCCGTGGTATGTTTTTGCCCGAATCAAACCGGCGCGCATCGCCTGTAGCGTCGGTCAACAGAGAGGAAACTACCATGGCTCATCCCGTAATTGATGCCGACGAGTGCATCGCTTGTGGCGTTTGCGTCGACTCCTGCCCCGCTGGCGTTCTGGAGCTCCAGGACGTCGCTACCGTCGCCGACGAGGACTCCTGCGTCGCCTGTGGCGCTTGCCAGGACGCTTGCCCCGCTGGCGCGATCACCGAGATCGTCGAGGAGTAACAACTCCCCCACTTGCACACTCAAAAGTACACCGTGCACAAAAAAGGAGGCTTCCGCATCGCCGCGGAGGCCTCCTTTTGTTTGTATAGGCAGCTAATTGGGGACGGGGCTACCTTGGCAGTTGCGGTGGAATAGTTCCTGGCTCATTGCTTAGGTGCCGATTGTAGGAACTATTTCACCGCAACTTATAAATACAGTATCGGGTTAGGACAAATCATCCTCGTAGGGCATTAAATCGGCAAGGTAGCCCTTCTCCTTGAGTATGGCCTCGATCTCGTCGAGGGTCTGCTCGTCCTCCGCCGCGATGCGATGGAAGTGGTAGCCGCTCGTCACCGTTAGTAGTGGAAAGCTCTTGCCGCTCTCGATATCGTGCAGGTAGCGCTCAACATCGCGACGATTGCGGATGTCCAGGTCGGCCGTGATCTTGCCGTACACACGATGGTTGACGATCACGTTGAGCACGGCGCCACCCGCGTCGACGATACTCGTAAGCTCGTCGCCCGCCTGCTCCACGCCGTGGCGCACCTTAACAAGACGCGTGGGCACGGCGGGGCTACTCGCGGCTTCCTGCAGCACGTAGCCGCGGTTGGTCGCCACGATATCGTGCCCATCGGCACGCAACAGGGCAATATCCTGAACCACGACCTGACGGCTCACGCCAACCTCGCGGGCAAGTGCGCTGCCCGAAACGGGCTCCTTGGCTCCTTCGAGCACGGCCATGATGGCACGGCGACGCTCGCGGGCGTTCATTATTTACCGTCCAGCAGACGCAGGTGCTTAAGCGAGAGGTCGAGGATCGGCGCAGAGTGCGTCAGGGCGCCCGAGCTAATATAGTCGACACCCAGATCGGCCAGGGCGCGAATGTTGCTGGCGTCCACGTTGCCCGAGCACTCGGTCTTGGCGCGACCGGCGATAAGCTCGATGGCGGCGGCCATGTCGTCATGGGTCATGTTGTCGAGCATGATAATGTCGGCACCGGCCTCCACGGCTTCGCGCACCATGTCCAGGTTCTCGCACTCAATCTCAACTGTCGTGGTAAACGACGCATGGGCGCGCGCCATCTCGATCGCGCGCGTCACGCCACCGGCGGCGTCGATGTGGTTGTCCTTGAGCATGACGGCCGTCGACAGGTTGTAGCGGTGGTTGCTGCCGCCGCCAATCTCAACCGCCGCCTTCTCAAACACGCGCATGCCCGGCGTGGTCTTGCGCGTGTCGACGAGCACGGTCTTGGTTCCCTCGAGCGCCGCGGCCATGCTGTGCGTGTAGGTAGCGATGCCGCTCATGCGCTGCAGATAGTTGAGCGCCACGCGCTCACCCGAAAGCAGCACGCGCGCATCGCCGCGCACCTGACCCACATGGTCGCCGGCGTGCACCTCCTCGCCATCGGCAACGTCGAGCAGCACCGAGCTCTGCGAATCCAGCAGCTCAAAGGTACGGGCAAACACATCCAGGCCCGCGATGATGCCATCGGCCTTGGCGATAAGCTCCACCGTGGCGGGACGCGCCGTGGGGCACACGCTCGCCGTGCTCACGTCCTCAAACGTAATGTCCTCGCGCAGAGCCTGCAAAATCAGATCATCGACGACGAGCTTCATGGTAATGGGATTCATGGTCTACTCCTCTGCGGCCTGCGTGCCGGCGGCACGGGCCAAATCATCGATTGCCAGGGTATCGGAACTCAGGGCGCGATGGCGTCCATCGAGCGCGGGCTCGCCCGCCTGCTCCACGGCCAGCGACTCGCCGGTGCGCATGTACCACGCGGCGCGACGACCCCAGACCAGCGCCTCGAGCAGACTATTTGATGCAAGGCGATTCTTGCCGTGAACGCCGTTGCAAGCTGTCTCGCCCGCGGCATAGAGCTCAGGCATCGAAGTGCGGCCGTCCTTATCGACCCATACGCCGCCCATAAAGTAGTGCTGCGTGGGCGTAACGGGGATGGGCTCGTCCAAGATGTCGCGGCCGTCCTCAAGGCAGCGCGCGCGAATGTTGGCAAAGTGCCCAGTCACCACGTCGCGCTCGACGGGGGCAAAGCTCAGCCACTCGTGCTCGGTGCCGTCCTGCTTCATCTGCTCGCGGATGGCGGCAGCGACAACGTCGCGCGGCTGCAACTCGTCGGTAAAACGCTCGCCGGCGGCATTGAGCAGAATCGCGCCCTCACCGCGGCAGCTCTCGCTGATCAGGAACGTACGGCCTGGCTGCGGCGAGAACAGGCCCGTGGGATGGATCTGCACGTAGTCCAGGTGCTCCATCTTAATGCCGTGCTCCTGCGCGATGTAGCAGGCGTCGCCCGTGAGCTGCGGGTAGTTGGTCGAATGGTCGTATACGCCACCGATGCCGCCCGTCGCCCACAGCGTATGGCGGGCATGGATCTTAAACGGCTTACCGACATGCACGCCCTCAGCGGCATTTGCCAGCTCGTCGGCGGGGCGAGCTGAATCGTCCTCGTCCACGGCAACAGCGACGACACCAGTGCACACCGTGGCCCCATCGCGCTCGGCCGTCAGGATGTCGGTCATGGCAACGTGTTCGAGAATCTGCACGTTGTCCAGCTTGCGGACGGCCTGAAGCAGCTTGGTCGTAATCTCCTTGCCCGTAATGTCGGCATGGAAGGCAATGCGCGGACGGCTGTGCGCGCCCTCGCGGGTAAAGTCGAGGCCGCCATCGGCCTTGCGCTCAAAATCCACGCCCATCGCTAGCAGGTCGTTGATGACCGAGCGGCTCGAGCGGATCATGATGTCGACGCTCTCGCGGCGGTTCTCGTAATGGCCGGCGTGCATGGTGTCCTCAAAGAAGGCATCGTAGTCCGAGCCCTCGGGCAGCACGCAGATGCCGCCCTGCGCGAGCATCGAATCGCACTCGTCGACCGCGCCCTTGGAGAGCATGATCACGCGCGTGCTCGTCGGCAGGTTGAGCGCCGCGTACAGGCCCGCTACGCCGCAGCCGGCAATGACGACGTCGCACTCCATATCGGGGTATTGCTTGGTTTCCACAGGAATCCTCTCCCTTGTAATGTGACATGCGGGACCGTCCCTCATGTCACATTGTTCTAGCGCGCCGCGTACTCGAGCATGCGGTCGAGCGTAAGTTTGGCCTGGTCGGCAGCCTCGTCCGACACGCCGATCTGCACCTCGCCCTCACCCGTCTCCAGGCAGCGCACGAGCTTTTCGAGCGTGATGAGATCCATGTTGACGCAGGTGGGCTGCACCGCGGGGAAGTAGAACTTCTTGCCGGTGCCCTGGCAGCGGCGCTCGAGCTCGTAGAGCACACCGCGGACCGTCACGATAATGAACTCGCTCGCGTCCGACTCCTCGGCGTACTTGATAATGCCGGCGGTGGAGCCGATGTAGTCGGCCTCGGCCAGGACGTCGGCCTTGCACTCGGGATGCGCCAGCACGAGCGCGTCGGGGTGGGCCTCCGTCGCGTCGACGATCTGCTCGACGGTGATGATGTGATGGCGCGGGCAGTAGCCGTTGTTGAGGATGACGTGCTTTTGCGGCACCTGCTCGGCTACGAAACGGCCCAGGTTTTGGTCGGGAATGAACAGGATATGCTGCTGCGGCAGCTCGGACACGATCTTAACGGCGTTGGAGCTGGTGACGCACACGTCGCTCCAGCTCTTGATCTCGACCGTGGAGTTGACGTAGCAGACCACGGCCAGGTCGCCGCCGTACTCGGTGCGCGCCGCGTCGACCGTCTCGCGCTTGACCATGTGAGCCATGGGGCAGTCCGCGCCCGGCTCGGGCAGCAGCACGGTCTTGGTGGGGTTGAGCAGCTTGGCGCTCTCGCCCATAAACTCCACGCCGCACAGCACGATGGTCTGCTGCGGCAGGCTCTTGGCAAGCTTTGCCAGGTAGAAGCTGTCGCCGACGTAATCGGCCACAGCCTGAACCTCGGGCGCCACGTAATAGTGCGCCAGGATCACCGCGTCGCGTTGGGTTTTAAGTTGCTGAATGGCCTCGACGAGCTCTGCGGGCACCAGTGCCGCGCGCTCCGTTGCCGTCGTTGCCGATGCTAGGCCGGCCGCGATATCGCGTGCAAGCTCCGACGCATCCATGTTCGCGCTCTGTGCCATCAAGGCCCCTCTCTTTTGGCGAATCTTGGGGCTTTAGTATGACACCTAGGTTTACAGCTGACAAGACAGCTGTAAACCTAGGTGTAAAGTTGAAATAAAGATTCGACCATGCGGCAGGTCCATTTTCGAACTGGCAAGCTGAGGACAGCCGAAAATGGACCCGCCCCATGATTCGGGCAGCCCGTTTTGTCCTGGACCAAGGGGCAGTGGTCAAAAAGGGCCAAATATGAGTACTGTCACCAAATTAGTAGCATCGATTTTCCGGTCCAGAGCAGCAAAATCGCCTTGTTTGGAGCCCGATCGCGACTCTGAAGAACGAAAATCGATGCACTTTTGGCCTCTGGCACCGATTTTTGAGGCCATTTGGCTGCCACCAAACTGGTAACAGTACTCATATTTGGCCCTTTTTGACCACCGGGTTTCCGGCAGGCCCCAAAAGCGGGCCCGAATCGCTCGATCCGGGCCCGCTGGGGGTAGCGAGCACAATCGAGGTGTAAGAAGCAAGAGAGGGCCATCGCCTAGAATCGTCAGCGCCTAGATATTCAACGAGAGGAAAGACAATGGTCCGCAGCGACATGCTACCCCAGCCGGACCGGGGGCTCGGCCTCGACCGGCCCCAGACCGAGGCATTTCACCGACGAGTTCAAGAGGAAGATAGTCGATCTCCACAACGCCGGAAAACCCAGGCGCGAGGCCATGGACGAGTGCGACCTCGACAAGAGCACCGTGGAGAGGCGGGTCAAGTCGATAAACGAGACCGGCTCGCCGCGCGCCGCCGACAACCGCACGCCCGAGTAGAACCGGATCCTGGAGCCCGAGCGCGAGAACCGCAGGCTCCGGATGGAGGTCAACGTCTTAAGACGAGCGGCGCCAGCATACGCTCGGAAGTCAGGGCCATGGCGGCCAACGGGGGGCCGCTGCCCCATATCGGCGCAGCGCTGGCATCGAGGCCTTCTGACCTGTGTCAAGATTTCGGACACGCATGCTCGAGAAATCAAGCGGCCATAGGCATGGCCTCGAGCTTGGGCTCGGTTCTCTCGAAGAAGGCCGCCATGGCCTCGGCCGGCACCTTGTAGCCGATCGTCGAGCGGGGCCTTCGGCGGTTGTAGTACGCCTCGATGAACTCGACCACCGCGTGCTTGGCGGAATCCCTGGTCGGGAAGCTGCGCCTGTAGTACATCTCGTTCTTCAGCGTGGCGAGGAACGACTCGGCCACCGCGTTGTCGTGGCAGTTGCCGGCGCGGCTGCAGGACAGCCGCACGTCGTTGTCGCGCGCCCATTCGGCCAGAAGCCTGCTGGTGTACTGGGCGCCGCGGTCGGCGTGGAATATCGCGTTGCCGGCCACGTAGCCGCGCGATTTGGCCGACGCCAGCGCCGAAACCACGATGTCGGCGGTCATGCGCTCGGAGAGCGACCAGCCCACCACCATGCGGGTGCTGAGGTCGATGACCGTCGACAGGTACAGCCATCCCTCGCCGGTGCGCAGGTAGGTGATGTCGCCCACGAGCTTGCAGGTTGGAACGGGACTGGTGAAGTCGCGGCGCACCAGGTCGGGCCGGGGCCTGGCCTTCGGGTCGGGGATGGTGGTGCGCTTCCTGGCGTTGGGCGTGCAGCCGCGTATTCCCAGCTCGCGCATCAGCTTGCGCACCCTGTACAGGGTCAATCCGGAGAACTCGCCGGGCAGGAAGCATTTCACGAACCGGAAGCCGAACCTGCGGTCCGACTCCAGCCACACGCGCCGGACCGCCTCGCGCTCGGCCGACCAGTCTTCTCGCGGGCAGCCGTTGGAGAGCCACGAGTAGAAGCCCGATCGGCTCACGCCGAGCACGCGGGCCATCATTTTCACCGGGAATTCGGCCTTCTCCGCCAACATCATCCGGTAGCACGCGGCTACGCCTGGCTTTTGGCGAAGAAGGCCGCGGCTTTTTTCAAGAAGGCGTTCTCCATCTCGAGCTCGCGTATGCGCCTTTTCGCCTCGCGAAGCTCGCGGTCCTCGGCCTTGGGGTCGGGCCCGCCGGCAAGCTCGCGCCGGCGATTCTGCACCCACTTGTTCACGGTCTTGGAATTCAGGCCCAGTTCTGCGCAGCATTCCGTTATCGGCCTGCCCGTCGAGATGATGTAGTCGGCGGTCTCGCGCCTGAACTCGTCGGTGTACTTGGCGGCTGGGTTGGACATAGCATACCGTCCTCTCGGTCGTCGATGAATGCATTCTAAAGGATTGGGCCTCTAGCATGCGTGTCCGAAAAGACGATACAGGTCAGACAACCCAATCAGACGTCGTCTCGAGCGCGTCCTCTGCACGGTCGAGCGTGCTTCTGGCCTTGGCACCCTGTTTGAACCACGAGCGCAGGTCCTCGAGCGTGCTGCCCGCTGCATACACCTTGATTTTGCGACCGCCTTTCGTGGTCACCGTGCAACGGTCGCCGCTCTCGCTGTTCTCGTGCGCCGTGACCTTCTTGAGGTAATCGCGACGGAACGCCACGACGCGGGCATTGCTGATCTCGATGAACCAATCATCGTCGACAAGCGAAGTGCCCGTGGTACCTCGACTTGCCATCTCCTCGGCGAAGGAGAAGCCGAGTTCGCGCTCCTGCCTGCCGATCTCGAGGATGCCGCGGGTGGGCATGCTGAGCATGAGCAGGGGCAGGAGTCCCCCTATGAACAGGAAGAGGAACGGGACGAGCAAGAGCAGACGAGCACCGGCATCGGTGAAAACAGCCATGAAGGCGATCACGAGCGAGAAGACGAGCGCCATGCCGTTGAAAACAATCGTCAACGGCTTGATGGCAGACCAACACAGGCCCGCCTTGGTCATGGGACCGTCGACGGCGTCCGAGACTTCGATGCCCTCTTCCTCCAGACGGGCGAGGAGGTTGAGCGAGCACACCCCCTCGAGGCTTATCGAGCAGAACTTCCGGTCGCCCTCGAACAGGTCGATCCTCATCATCTGCGTGTGAAGCGTTGCACGGGTGATGTTGCCAAACGTCGTCTCCTTGCGGATGCCGAAGGCGTTACGCGAGAGAATTCGCTCACCGTCCACGTCGATGCGCGGGATGCTCAGCAGGGCCCAGATGGCCATGCCCGCGAGCGCCATGGCGTGACCGAACCACACAAGTTCGTGGTCCCACTCGCCCAACGAGACGCCCTGCCAGACGTAGACACCCAGCATGAGCAGTTCGAACGCGACGGCGCAGCAGGCGATGATCGTGCGAATGGCAGCGGGCATGCGCACCGTGAAGCGATCGAGGCTGTCCGTCGCCTCACTGCGCTCGCGCGCGCCGCGACGGGCGACCCATGCAGTGAGCGGACCGACGATGAACACCACCATCGCCACGCGCAGGAACGATTCGAGTATGTCGCCCATATTAACCACCATCCCAATAGAAAACGTGAATTTGGGAGACTATAGCAGAGCGAAGCGATCTGCACGGCATCGTCCGGGTGTTTTCGGCATACGGTGGAAACCAGCGGCAGCGGACGTTGAGAACTCACCCAAAAGACGCGATTCGACCGAAGCGATTCTTCTTGACTTGGTCTCAATGTGATACGACATGCGCCACTACCTGCGCGGTCTTGCGGCCCTGATCGAAGAGGGTCACACCGATGAGGCACTCGGGCGCATCGACGCGCTCTGCGAGACCAACGACCGCACCGCCGTGCGCCGCTACTGCGCCAACGAAACGGTCAACATTGCGCTCTCGTCGCTTTCCGCGGACATCAACGCGCGCGGCATCACCGCCGATCTGCGCGCCGCCGTGCCCGAAACCGTCCACGTGGGCGATGTCGATCTATTCAGTGTGGTATCGAACGCCCTGGACAATGCCATCGCCGCGGCGAGCGCCGCCCCCGAAGGCAAGCGGTTTGTCGACCTGGACCTTCGCTACGAAGACGGTCAGCTTCTATTGCTGGTTTCCAACACGTTTGGCCGTGCGCCGCACATGGTCGACGGCATGCCCGTGGCTCAGCACACTGGGCACGGCTTTGGCACCAAGAGCATTATGCTTGCCGTCGAGCGCATGAACGGCAACTGCCAGCTCCGCATTAACGGCGACCGGTTTGAGCTGCGCGCCGTGATGTAGGGGCTGCCGCCAACCTCGCTACAGCGGTGCAGCCGCCGGGGTCAGCTGCTTAATGTAGGCCCACATGCGCTGCTTGGCGGCCTTGTCGGTGAGCGCCGCCTCAAAACCGTCGAGCGCCAGCACGCGGCGCCCCTGCACATGGGCGACCAGGCCGGGCTTGAGCATGGCGGTGTCAAAGTCATCAATTGCCACAAGCATATCGGCATAGGTCTCGCGCATGACATCGGCCGCACTGTTGTCGAGCAGCAGCACCGCCTCGGGGTCCAGAGCCTCCAGCGCCTCGCGGAACAGGTCGCACGGCAGAGTCTCGCCCACCGCGACCGCTCCGTCACCCGCGCCGGCGACGCTTGCCAGCACGCAAAAGTCCTCGGGGGCATATCCGATGGCGCCGAGCGCCTTGCGCAACGCGGCGCCATCCGCGCCGGCAGCCAGCTCGCCGCCCGAGCACTCGGCTTCATCCAAATCGCCTTTGACCAGCACAATCGGCGAGCACGCGTTGCCCGCGATACGCACACCGCGACCTGCAAGCGACGCGAGCTCCTGCTCGGTCGCCTGAGCGATGGCTTCTTTTTTCTGGCTTTGTGACGTGGGCATGCGCTCTCCAATCGTTTGCGTGCCCACCATTATATAAAAGAGCCGCCCGCGAGTGGTTGCTTTGCGGGCCGCTGGGTATAAGCACGGTCGTACTGAGTTTTACGCGGCCGAGCCGCGTCGTATTATGGAGGTCACCATGGCTGACATTAAGCAGATTACCCCCGAGAACTTCGATTCCATCGTTAACGACAGCCTGCCCGTACTGGTTGATTTTTGGGCCCCGTGGTGCGGCCCCTGCCGCTCGCTCTCGCCCATCGTAGACGAGGTTGCCGACGAGCTGGCCGGCAAGTTGGCTGTGGCCAAGTGCAACGTCGACGACAACCAGGACCTGGCCATGAAGTTTGGCGTCATGAGCATCCCCACGCTGATCGTCTTTAAGAACGGCGAGGAGGTCGACCGCTCGGTCGGCGCCTTGCCCAAGGCAAGACTTCAGGCACTGCTGGAGAAACATCTGTAATACGCTTGTTACCCATCTGCCGTCCATGAGCGGTTTCGCACCGCTCGCCGGAGTGCCAAACGCAAGGTATGCGACCACGGATAGTATGGTAGATACAAACAGCCCCCAGTGAACGGGTGCGGGTCAGACGGACTCGCACCCGTTTTCTTATGCGGCGGCGCTCAAGGCGGGCGTAGTAGAATCTGAACCACCATATCGCCCCGTACAAAAGGAGACTCCCCATGCATGACGTCGGAATGAACATGAGCCAGCTTGCCATGAGCGTCAAGCAGGTCGACGACACCATTGAGCTCGCTCACGAGTGGAGCCATCAGCTGCTGCATGCGACCGAGAACTTTGACATGGAGCGCATTGGCGCCAAGCTCGAGGCCGCCATGGCGGCACTCCACGAGGCGCACGATGCGCTCGAGGGCTACGAGGAGGCCATCGAGGCCGACCACAACTCCGTCGGCTCTGTGAAACTGGTGTAACGTGGCCGAGCACGAGCACGCGCACAATCACGGTGCGGACGACGATGCAAGCTGCCGCTACAGCGGCTCCAGCTCCGAGCTGGTCCGCTTTTCGGTCACCGCGCCCGACGACCTGCTGCGCCGCTTTGACGAGCAGATCGCGCGCCGCGGTGACGTGGCTAACCGATCCGAGGCCGTACGCGATCTGATTCGCGCCTCGATCGCCAAGGAGCAGATGCGCACGCCCGACGAGCAGGTCATCGGTTCGCTCACCATGATCTATGACCACCATACCGGCGATCTGACGCGCCGTCTGGACGAGGTGCAGCACGACTACACCGACGAGATTGTCTCGACCATGCACGTGCATCTGGACCACCACAACTGCCTGGAGATTCTGGCGCTCAAGGGTCGCGGCAAACGCGTCTATGAGCTAGCGGACCGGTTGCTGGGACTGCGCGGCGTTAAGCACGGCGAGCTCACCTGCGCCGCCACCAAGCAGAGCCTGGGGCTGTAGCGGGATTTCCCGCAGCGCACCTGCCAAAAAGGGACAGGTTTGTTTTGGCAGGTTTAGAAGTTTTACCGACCAAAATAAACCTGTCCCTTTTTGGTCGGTTTTGACGAGGGGAAGCCACATGCGGCATGTGCATATTCATGTGACGGGCATTGTGCAGGGCGTTGGCATGCGACCGTTTGTGTATCGCGAGGCCATGGCGCATGGCATTTGCGGATGGGTGCTCAACGCGGGCGACGGCGTGCATATCGAGGCGCACGCTCCGGCCGATGCGCTCGATGCTTTTGTTGCCGCGCTTTCTGAGCATGCGCCTGCGGCAGCCCGCGTTGAGCAAGTCGATATTGCGGATTTGGGGCCTGGCGGTTGGAGCGCTGCCGGTGAGCAGGGCTTTCGCATTGTGGCATCGCAGGATCAGACCGCGCACACGACGCTCGTCTCGCCCGATATCGCTACCTGTGACGATTGCCTGCGCGAGTTGTTCGATCCCGCCGACCGACGCTATCACTACCCCTTTATCAACTGCACTAACTGCGGGCCGCGCTTTACCATCATCCGCTCGCTGCCTTACGATCGAGCGGCCACCTCGATGGATTGTTTTCCCATGTGTCCCGAGTGCGCCGCGGAGTATGCCGACCCACTCGACCGGCGTTTTCACGCGCAGCCCGATGCCTGCTTTGATTGCGGGCCGCATATTACGTGGAGCGAGGCTGTGAACGGCAATGCGTGCGGGAATTCGTCCGCGACACCGGCCGTCGGTACCACACGCGAGGCCAGCGACGCTATCATCGAGCGCTGCGTTGAGCTGCTGGCCGACGGTGGCATCGTCGCCATCAAGGGTCTGGGCGGATTTCACTTGGCATGCGACGCCTCCAACGAGCAGGCGGTAGCCGAGCTTCGCCGCCGCAAACGCCGCAGCAACAAACCGCTTGCCGTTATGGTGCGCGACCTTGCCGACGTTGAACGCCTGTGCCATGTCAACGACATTGAGCGCGGCTTGCTGGCCGGCAGCATTCGCCCCATTGTGCTGCTGCGCCGACGTGCCGCTTGCGAGAGCGGCGGCTCCCCCGACGCCCTCGCGCTCGCGCATTCCGTCGCGCACGACCTTCCCGAGCTCGGTGTCATGCTCCCCTACACCCCGCTTCAGCATCTGCTGCTTGCCGTGGCAGAAGCCCGCGGTATGCACGCGCTCGTCATGACCAGCGGAAATCTGAGCGAAGAACCCATCGAGACCGACGACGACCTTGCCTGGGAACGCCTCGTTGCCGCCGGCATCGCCGACGCGTTGCTCGGTAACGACCGCGCGATCCTCTCGCGCTACGACGACTCTTTGGTACGCGTGGTCGACGGCGCTGTTATGCCCGTTCGCCGCGCTCGCGGATATGCACCCCAGCCGCTGCCGTTGCCGGCGCTCGACGGCACTCCGTCCTGCGTGCTCGCCTGTGGGCCACAACAAAAAGCCACGATTGCACTCACGCGTGAAGGGACGAACGGCGAGACAACCTGTTTTGTGTCGCAGCATATCGGCGATGTTGAAAACGGCGAGACCTTCGATGCCTGGAACGCCGCGCGCACGCGCTTGGAAGATCTCTTTGACTTGGCACCCGCCGCCTTGGCCTGCGATGTACACCCCAGTTATCTATCGGGTCAGTGGGCGCGCGAGCAGGCACGGGAGCACAATCTGCCGCTTATCGAAGTCCAGCACCATCATGCGCACATCGCGAGCGTGATGGCAGAAGCGATTGTCACAGGCCAGCTTGCGCCCGAGGCGCGCGTCCTCGGCATTGCCTTCGATGGCACGGGCGCCGGCACCGATGGCACCATATGGGGCGGCGAGTTTCTTGTCGCTGGCCTTGCTGACTTTGAGCGCGCAGCGCATCTGCGCACTTGGGCCCTACCCGGTGGCGTAGCGTCCGTACGCGACGCCCGCCGCAACGCCTTTGCCCTGCTCAGTGAGCTCGGCCTGCTCGAGCACCCAGGTGCCGCTCGGCTTTTGGACAGCCTCGACGAGCAAACGCGCCGCGTGACAGCCACCATGATCGAGCGCGGCATCAACAGCCCGCGTACCAGCAGCATGGGGCGTCTCTTTGATGCCGCGGCAGCAATTCTGGGCATCTGCGACAAGGCAACCTACGAGGGCGAACCCGCCATAGAACTCGAAGGCGCCGCCTGGCGCGCGCTCAGCAGTGAAAGTGCCTGCCTCACCGGCAATATAGCCGGCTTTTCCGTAACCGAATCATCCCGTCCGGACGCCCACCATGTTCTAAACTCCAGATCGCTTATTGAGGCGCTTTTGGAGGGAATCAGGGCCGGCGCTGCGGCCTACAGGCTCGCGCTCGATTTCCATATCGCCATCGCGCGCTCTTCGGCACGAATCGCACGCGAAATCTGCGCGCGCGAAAGCATCGATACCGTCGCGCTCTCGGGCGGCGTGTTCATGAACCGACTTTTGCTTCAGCTCCTTACCCACGAACTCAAAGACGCCGGTCTTGCCGTCTTGGTCCCCCACGCTGTACCCGCCAACGACGGCTGCATCGCCTACGGTCAGGCCGCCATCGCTCGCGCTCGCCTCGCGCAGACGGCGTTGCGATAGGCTGTTTTGCCAGCCTGCGCGCCGCCGTCTCACAGGTGTAACGCGTTTGCTCGTGACTCCCGCGAGCGCTACCATCAACTGATGGGTAATTAGGCGCCTATCCAGCGCAAAACGTATAAAAGGGGAACATTATGTGCCTTGCCGTTCCCGGTAAAGTGGTCAAACGCGACGACGACCTTAAGGCGACCGTCGACATGATGGGCATCGAGCGCCCCGTTTCGCTGCGCCTCGTGCCGACGGCACAGGTAGGCGACTATATTCTCGTGCACGCCGGCTTTGGCATTCAGATTGTCGACGAGCAGGAAGCCCAAGAGACACTCGAGCTCGTCAATACCATGACCGAGCTGGCCAAAGAGGACCAACTCGCCACCAACCCAGCCGAGGCATACTAGTGGCGGCGGCGCAGCCGGTTCGCTCCGGTATCGACTTTTCGGCATTTCGCGACCCCAAGCTGGCCCGCGAGCTCATCGATCGTATTCATGAGCTTGTCGGCAACCGCAGCATCAACCTTATGGAAGTCTGCGGTACGCATACCGTGAGCATTGGCCGCTATGGCTTTCGCTCCATTATGCCGACGGGGCTCAAACTGCTAAGCGGCCCGGGGTGCCCCGTTTGCGTCACCGCCAACCGCGACATCGATCACGCAATCGCGCTTTCCAACATGGACGGCGCCATCATCACCACCTTTGGCGACATGATGCGCGTGCCCGGATCGTCCACCTCGCTTGCCGCGCAAAAGGCGGCGGGGCGCGACATCCGCATCGTCTACTCTCCGCTCGACGCACTCGACATTGCCGAGCAAAATCCCGAACGCCCGGTCATCTTTATGGGCGTCGGCTTTGAGACCACAACGCCCACCATTGCCGCCGCTATCCTGGAGGCCGACGCGCGCGGGCTCCAGAACTTCTCGGTCTACTGTGCTCACAAGACCACGCCGCCGGCTCTGCGTGCGATCTCCAACGACCCCGAGACCGCCATCGACGGCTTTATCCTGCCTGGTCACGTCGCTACCATCACAGGCCTGGCACCCTTTGGGTTTTTGGTCGATGAGTTCGAGACCCCCGGCGTAGTCACCGGGTTTGAGCCGGTCGATATCTTGCAGGGCATCTGCATGCTGGTCCAGATGATTGTCGAGCACAGGCCCGCAATCGACAACGCCTACCGCCGTGGCGTCAATGCAGACGGCAATCCCGTAGCGCGCCAGCTGGTCGAGCAGGTGTTTGAGCCATGCGACACCACGTGGCGCGGGCTGGGGCCGATTGCGGCTTCGGGTCTTTCCATCCGACCCGAATTCGCGCGCTTTGATGCCGGCGCCCGCTTTGACGTGCCCGTTGAGGCGACGGTCGAGCCGCGTGGGTGCCGCTGCGGCGACGTGCTGCGCGGGGCCATTACGCCGAGCGACTGCCCTCTGTTCGGCCGCGCTTGTACACCCGAGCATCCCATCGGCCCCTGCATGGTGAGTTCCGAGGGCAGCTGTGCAGCATATTTCCGCTACCGAGGCTAATGGGTTCCGCCGCTCTAACGAACGGCGAGCCGGTCGACGCTGCACCTCACCCATATAATTCCGTCCTCGATTGGAGTTTTCGATATGTCCCGTACTGCCACCGATAGCACTGTCCTGTTGGGCCACGGCTCTGGCGGTCAGATGATGAAACGCATCATCGATGAGGTCTTTTTGGATGCCTTTGGGTCGCCCGAGCTGCTCGAGGGCAACGATGCCGGCGTCGCCGCGCTGCCCACGAGCGGGCGCATCGCCATGTCGACCGACAGCTTTGTAGTCTCGCCGCAGTTCTTCCCCGGGGGCAACATCGGCCGCCTCGCTGTATGCGGAACCGTCAACGACGTCGCGACCTCGGGCGCCAACGTACGCTACCTATCGTGCGGCTTTATCCTCGAAGAGGGCTATCCCATGGATAAGCTCCGCCAGATTGTGCAAACGATGGCCGAGACGGCGCACGAGGCGGGCGTGGCGATCATCACCGGCGACACCAAAGTGGTCGAGCGCGGCGGGGCCGACGGCGTCTACATCAATACCGCCGGCGTGGGCGAAGTGCCCGTGGGCGTAGCGCTCAGCGGCGCCAACTGCCAGCCCGGCGATGTCATTCTGGTATCGGGTACGCTGGGCGACCACGGTATCGCCATCATGAGCCAACGCGAGGGCTTGGCGTTTTCGAGCACCATCGAAAGCGATGCCGCGCCGCTCAACCACCTGATTGCCGATGTGCTTGCCGCAGCACCCGAAACACGCTGCTTCCGCGACCCCACGCGCGGCGGCCTGGCGTCCACGCTCAATGAGTTTGCCCAGGCCAGCGGCGTTGCCATGGAGGTCGACGAGGATGCCGTGCCTGTGCGCCCCGACGTGCAGGCAGCCTGCGAGATGCTCGGCTATTACGTGCTGCAGGTAGCAAACGAGGGCAAGATGGTTGCCGTGGTGCCGGCCGAGCAGGCCGATGCCGCGCTGGCAGCCATGCGCGCCGCGCGCTACGGCGAGAATGCCGCTATTATCGGTCGCGTGCTGCCGCTTGCCGAGGACGCCCGCCCCGCCGTGCGCGTGCGCACCGGCTGGGGCTCGACCCGCATCCTCGACATGCTCGTAGGAGAGCAGCTGCCGAGGATTTGCTAACGACAAAGGCTCAGGGCTATTAAAGATATTCAGATTCCAAACATGCCCGGCACGCATGCCAAGTATCATGGGGTGCGTTTTACAACTCAAGCGGCAGGAGCACCCATGGCAGCAGCTTTTTCCCATGTGATCTTTGATCTGGATGGCACCATCCTCAACACGCTCGAGGACCTGGCGGCCGCCGGCAACCATACCTGCGAGACGCACGGCTGGCCCACGTTTGCCGTAGACGAGTACCGCTACAAGGTGGGAAACGGCATGCTCAAGCTGGTCGAGCGCTTTATGCCTGCCGAGTATGCGGGCGACGGCCGTATGTTTGAGCAGACGCTTGCCGAGTTTAGGGCTTACTACGGCGAGCACAAGGAGGACCACACCGCACCGTACGCCGGCACGATCGAGATGCTCGACCGCCTGCGCACCGCGGGCGTGCAGCTTGCCGTGCTCACCAACAAGGACCATGTTTCGGCCGCTCCGCTTATCGAAAAATACTTTGGTTCCGAGCGCTTTGCGCTGGTGCAGGGCCGCGTCGATGCGTTTCCTCCCAAGCCCGAGGCGCCTGTTACGCTGCATGTGATGGAAGAGCTAGGCGCCGACCCGGCAACCACGCTCTATGTGGGCGATTCCAATGTCGATGTTCTGACCGGTCACAACGCCGGCCTCAAGAGCGCCGGTGTCACCTGGGGCTTCCGTGGCCGCGCAGAGTTGGAAGCCACCGGCGCCGACTACGTGGTGGACACACAGGAAGAGCTCGTGGCGCTGGTGCTTGGCGAGTAGCAGGGCTGTTGCTCAACGCGGCTGTAGCGATTCTGCCGCGCGGAAAGTGCATCCCGTTTCAGAGCAATATTCCGGGTCGCGCTTTCCGCAACCCACCCCATCCGGAAACCGCGACCCACTATTCGGCCAAAAACCGGGTCGCATTTTCCCGACCGCTCGATGCAACGCCAATACACCAACCACACCCAAAGAGTGTCCCCAACTGCCGGCAGAAAAGGAACGTCCCCAAGTGCCGCCCCAATGACTACCATGGCAACGCCGCAGGTAGAGGACGGACAGCGAGCGGGCACCAGAGCGAACAAATTGGCATGAAAAGAGGACGGCATAGACCTTCTGGTCATGCCGTCCTCTTTGAATGACAAGTTGTCGCTCTGGTGCCCGCGCAGCGTCGAGCAGTTACGCGGTTCGTAGAACCGCGTAACTCCCCTAGTTCATCATCGCATTCATCATCTCGGTGGTTGCGGAATCGTCAGCAGACCACTCGCCATCGTCATTGGCGGTGTACTTGAAGGTAACCTTGGTGTCCTTGGTCTTAGCGGCCTTGGTCACGTCGACCATGACCTGGCCGGCCATCTTGTACAGGTCGTCCTCGGAAGGCATCGTATCGAGCGCCGCGATCTTCTCCTGATACTGGGTGGCGAAATCTTCAACGATCTTGTTCATGGACTTGCAGGTAATGGTGACATCGGCAGTCGCGGTGCCCTTGTCCTCGTCGACCGTCACATCGCCGATCTTGTAGTCAAAGCCCTCGAGATAGCTCTTGGCATACTCCTTGGGATCGATACCCAGCTGCTCAAACTCGTCGCCCGAAGCCTCTTCCAGACCGGAAAGGAAGTCATCGCCGCCGTTCTTGATCTCGTCGAACTGGCTCGTAAGGTCGTTGGTGATGAGCTCCTCCACCGAAGGCCCTCCGCAGCCGGAAAACAGGACCACGCACGCAACCAAGACGGCCATGAGGGGCGCAAGCAGCAGCTTCTTTTTCATGTTGTTCCTCCAAACAAGCGGCGCCGCGTTCCCTGCGCAGCGCACGTCGTAACAGCAAGTCCATATTAGCGGCCAGGCCCAACCCCCTGCGTCACAAAAGCGCAGGCGGCTCAATTTGACGAACGAACGGCCTATAAAGCAAGCCCCCTGCAATAAAATGCGCCCACTCGGCCCATTAAAAAAGGGCGGCCGGATAACCCGACCACCCTTGCACATCCTTATGTTGTCGCAGTTTACTTGCGGACGACCTTGACGATGGCGTCGCCGGCGGCGACAGCGGAGTCGGCCTCGACGGCGAGTTCGACGTCGGCAAACTCGGCGGTGTTGGACACGGCCACGACGACACAGTCCTTGTAACCGGCAGCAGCGATCTTGGCGCGGTCGATCTTGAGCATGGGCTGGCCAGCCTTAACGACATCGTCGGCCTTGACGAAGCCCTCGAAGCCGTCGCCGTTCATGTTGACGGTATCGACGCCAACGTGCACCAGAACCTCGATGCCGCTATCGGACTGCAGGCCCACGGCGTGACCCATGGTGACGGTCACCTTGCCGTCGCAGGGAGCGTAGACCAGATCGTCCTCGGGCCACACAGCGCAGCCCTTGCCCAGAACCTCGCCACCAAAGACGGGATCGGGCACGTCGGCCATCTTGATGACCTTGCCCTTGACAGGCGAGCACAGCACGTCGGCGCCGGCAGAAGCAGAGATAGAGGCCGGAGCAGCAGCTGCCGCGGGCTCAGCCTTCTTCTTAAACATGTCAAACAGACCCATACGTTTTCTCCTCTTGATTGAGCGCAACGTTTTGCGCATGCCTATGGTGATTATAGTGCCAAATGGTTCAAATGCTAAGGTGGGGACTCGAATCGCGAGCCCATCCCAACGCTTTTCCCCGGTGGCACTCATATTGTCGATTAATCCAGGCCCTCGGCACCGTTGGACTTGATGATCTTCTGGTAGGCGTAGAAGCTGTCCTTGCGGCGTCGCTCGTAGGTACCGGTGCCGTCGTCGTACTTATCGACGTGGATAAAGCCGTAGCGCTTGCGCATCTCGCCGGTGCCGGCGGAAACCAGGTCGATGGGGCCCCACCAGGTGTAGGCGATCAGGTCGACGCCGTCGGCAATGGCCTCGCCCATGGCCTTGACGTGGCTCTGCAAGTAGGCGATACGATACGGGTCGTGGATGGAGCCGTCCTCCTCGACCTCATCGTAGGCGCCCATGCCATTCTCGACCACCATCAGCGGAATCTCGTAGCGGGCGTAAATCTCGTTGAGGGCGATGCGCAGACCCAGCGGATCGATCTGCCAGCCCCAGTCGGTGGACTCCAGATAGGGATTTTTGCCGCCAAAGGTCATGTTGCCCTCGGTCATCTCGTGATCCCTGTGGGTGCCCACGGTGCCGGACATGTAGTAGCTAAAGGTGTAGAAATCGACCTTGCCGTCGGCGATATCCTGCAGGTCGCCGTCCTCCATCACAAGCTCGACATCGTTCTCGGCCCAGAAGCGCTTGGCATAGAACGGGTACTTGCCGCGCACCTGCACGTCGGAGCAGTACCAGTTCATGGTATTCATCTCCTGCTGCGTGGCGAACACGTCGGCCGGATCGCACGTGGCGGCATAGGAGAGGACGAAGCAGTCCATGTTGCCCATCTTAAACTGCGGATAGTGCTCGTGGGCATAGCGCACGACGCGGCCGCTGGCGACAAACTGGTGATGCAGGGCCTGCATACGGGCCTGCGGCGTGGTGTGGACCGCCGAAGCCGGGCCCTCAAAGCCCTGGATCATGCTGGTCCCAAAGAGGTTGCCTATGTCCTGGGTGCCGCAGTTGATCTCGTTGAAGGTGAGCCAGAACTTGACCTTGTCCTGATAGCGGTCGAAGACGGTCTGGCAGTACTTCTCAAAGAAGCCGATGAGCTCGCGGCTCGCCCAGCCATTGTATTTCTCGACCAGGTGATAGGGCATCTCGTAGTGCGACAGGGTCACGAGCGGCTCGATATTGTGAGCGCGCAGGCAGTCGAAGACGCGGTCGTAAAAGGCGAGGCCGGCCTCGTTGGGCTCGGCGTCGTCGCCGTTGGGGAAGATGCGGCTCCAAGAGATGGACATGCGGAACATGTTGAAGCCCATCTCGGCGAACAGCGCGATGTCCTCCTCGTAGTGATGGTAGAAATCGATGCCGTCATGGTTGGGGTAGAAGCGGTTAGGGTCGATGTCGATCGTAATCTGGCGCGGCTCCTTGTAGCTGCCACCCAAGAAGTGGTCGTCGACCGACGGACCGCGGCCGTCAACGTTCCAAGCGCCCTCAAACTGATTGGCGGCCGTGGCGCCGCCCCAATAGAAACCCTCGGGGAATCCCATAAGTGCCTCCTCGCTCATGCGTGTTGCTGATGAAACGAGTATGCCGCCGAGTCGCTCCAGGCCAGGGCGAAGGCGCCGATTTGGACACTTCTTTTCGCAGACGCGCGCTGCAACAGCGCTGCAGCTGAAACTTTTTGACACCGAAGGAGCGAAGACAATCCGCCCCGCGCTTACCGGCGGTATGCCGCGGGGGTGCAGCCATACTTGTCGTGAAACTTACGGTAGAAGAAGCTCATGTTTTCATAGCCCACCGCATGCGCAGCCGCCCCGGCCGTGGCGCCGCCGCGCAGAAGCTCGGCCGCACGTACCAGGCGTCGCTCCTGCACAAGCTGCCTAAAGGTCTTGCCCACATGCCGCTTGAGGAGCGCCGTCGCATAATTAGGGCTCAAGCCAAACTCCGCCGCCATCCCCTCGAGGGAGCATGCAGCGAATTCGCGATCGATATAGCCAAGCATTCCCGTCACCAGGGCAGTGGGCCCCGCTGCGCCGTCCGCCGCGCCGCGCACCAGCTCGCGCTCGTAGCAATCCATGAGCTCGGCCAAAAACAGCTGAAACAGACGCAAGACGATCTCGGGACCGTTGGGGCTCGGGTCGTACAGCTCGCAGAGCATCTCCTGCATGTAGCGCCGAATCCGACGGCTCTCGCCGCAATGAAAACGGACATGGCCCCGATGGTCCGTCTCGCTGTTGAGCGCGTTGAACAAAAACCGCGAGACCGCGCTCTCGCGCGAGAGGCTCGACTCGAGACTCCGGCGCAAAAAAGAGCGTGAAACGGTCATGCTCAGCATGATGTCGTCCTCACCAAGCGCCGCCACGGCATGCGGGCAGAGGGCGTCGAGCAAAAGCACCTCGTTGCGGCCCAGCTCGAGCCTCTCCCCCGCCACCGTCTGCGGGCAGCGTCCGCGATACACATAGCTCAGCTCCACGTAATCATGCACGTGCTCGGGAACTGCATTAAAGCGCGAGTTTTTCCTTATCGTCAGGCCACGCGGCATGCCGGGCTGGGCATAGGCAAACCCTGGCTGGCCAATCTTGCGCACTGGGCATCCGTCGATTTCGACATGCTCGGTCATAATCGACCAATCAAATGCCATGCCGTCTTTATAAGCGATCTCACTGGCGCTCAGTTCGTTGAGCCTACGCTCGAGCTCGTCGATCTCCATGGCTTGCCAATCGTTGATTTGGTCATAGTTCGTCGTGATTCAGATATTAGCAGAACGCGCCGACGCGTCCATAATCTGTGCTATGCAGCAGATCGATCGAGCCAAGGAGGATCCATGACCGCGTACTATCAGCAGGTGCTCGAGGGCACATACGACAACCACGTGCTTCCGTTTTTGTGGATGAAGGGCGAGAGCCATAAGACCATTGCCGAGTATCTGGAAAAGATCGCCGGCGCCGACATCCACGAGGTCTGTCTCGAAAGCCGCCCACACCCCGATTTTTGCGGCGAGGGCTGGTGGCGCGACTTGCGCTTTGTCATTGACGAGTGCAGGCAGCTGGGCCTTAAGCTCTGGATCTTGGACGACGCGCACTTCCCCACGGGCTTTGCCAACGGCGCCGTCAAGGAGGCCGTGCCCGAGCTCCGCAAGATCGTGCTCACGCACCGCACGTTCGACATCGTGGGCCCCACGTCCGCCGCGAGCATCGCGCTCGCCAACATGCTCGACAAAACGGAGCGCTTCTACGGCGTGACATTTATGCAGGACGGCAGCCCCGTCGACGTCGCTTACCGAGTAATCGACGATGCAGACGGCAACCCCAGCCGCCTGGTCTTCGATGCACCTGCGGGCCTCACGCAGGCATGCGTGATGTTCACGAGCGGCAAGACCTCCTACAACGAGGACTACATCAATATGGTCGACCGCGCCTCGGTGGCGCAGCTCATCGATGCTGTCTACGAGCCGCATTTTGAGCATCTGGGCGATGAGTTTGGCAAGACGATCCTGGGCTTTTTCTCCGATGAGCCCGGATTTGCCAACGAGAAGGGCACCACGGGCCCCGATGGCATCGCGGACACGCTCATCGGCAAGGCCACCGCGCCCCTACCCTGGTCGGCCGAGCTTGAGCGTCGCCTGCGCGCGGCACTGGGCGAGCGCTACCTGGCCGAGCTCCCGCACCTGTGGGACCGCGAGCCGGCCGGCGCGCGCGTACGCCACGTCTATATGGACATCGCGAGCACCCTCTATAAGGAGTGCTTCTGCGACCAGCTCGGAGACTGGTGCCGCGCGCGCGGCGTGCAGTACATCGGCCACGTTATCGAGGACAAGGACTGCCACGCGCGCCTGGGCGTGGGCGCCGGGCACTACTTCCGCGCCGTGGGCGGTCAGGACATGGCGGGCGTCGACATCGTAATCAACCAGCTGGTACCCGGCATGGACCGCGGCCTTCACAGCTACGGACGCGGCGTGTGGGACCTCGAGTTCTATAACTACGTGCTGCCCAAGCTGGGCTCCTCGGCAGCACACCTCGACCCCAAAAAGCAGGGGCGCTGCATGGCCGAGGTCTTTGGCGCATTTGGATGGCACGAAGGCCTACGCGAGATGAAGTGGATCGCCGATCATTTTTTGGTGCGCGGCGTCAATTGGTTTGTGCCGCATGCCTTTAGCATAGCCGCCTTCCCCGACTGGGACTGCCCGCCGCATTTCTATGCGCATGGCCAAAACCCCCAGTTTGCACACTTTGGGCAGCTTATGAGCTACATGAACCGTACGGCGAGCCTGCTGAGCGGCGGGCGCGCAACGACCCCGGTGGCGCTTCTCTACCATGCGGACGCCGAGTGGGCAGGCGAGGCGAACTTTATGCAGCATGCCGCCTCCGAGCTTATGCGCGCGCAGGTCGACTTTGACATCGTGCCGGCAGAGGCATTTGAGGACGCAGGGCGCTATGCCGTTGAAATTGCCGCAGACGGTAGCGGCTTTAGCGTGAACGGCCAGGCATACCGCTGCCTGGTGATGCCCGGAGCCGAGTTTGTCGGCGAAGCCGTGCTCGACTTTGCCGCGCGTGCCGCAGCCGCAGGTGTTGCCGTGTACGCGCTGGATGAGTTGCCGAACAAGCGCTACGACGGTGACACTGCAGGTCGCGAGGGCTTTGCCTCCCTGGATGCAGCCGCGGTCGCCGGCATCAAGCTCCTGGCGACCACCGAGCTCGCAGACACACTTGCCAACACCGGCATGCAGACCGTGGTTTGCGCCGAGCCCCAGCCCTGGCTGCGCGCACTGCGCTACGAGCGGGCGGGCGAGACCTATCTGATGCTCGTCAACGAGCATCCCAAGCAGGGTATCTCCACTCAGATTGCGCTTGCCGACGGCACACCCGTTGCAGGAGCGCGCCTCGATCTGCTCAACGGCACCGAGCCCGCCGCCTTTGACGGCACGCTCGAGCTGGCTCCCTACGAGAGCTGCATCGTGGTCCTTGGGGCCGCAGGTTCCGCCGGCGCGGCAACTGCTGGAGACGAAGCCGCATGCATCGACGGGCCCTGGGCGGTTGCCTTCTCTGCCCCTGGCACCGATGCCTTTGGCGAGCCTGTTGAGCTTGCAGACCTGCACGACCTTTCCTCGGCCGAGTTCCCCGGCAAGGCCGGCACATTCCGCTACCAGGCCTCCTTTGTCCTGGGCGAAGCGGTCACCAGCACCGTCATCGA
Organism: uncultured Collinsella sp.; assembly: GCA_959606495.1. Lineage (GTDB taxonomy): Bacteria > Actinomycetota > Coriobacteriia > Coriobacteriales > Coriobacteriaceae > Collinsella. The sequence continues at coordinate 68,059 of CAUHJB010000012.1, forward strand.
CCTTGGCGAGGTCTTTGAGACCGCAACCGTCGCCCTCGACGGCAAATCCCTCGGCACCCGTATCTGTCCGCCTTACCGCTTTGAGGTCGGCGCGCTTTTGGCCGGTGAGCACGCGCTTACGATCGACATCATCAACACCCTCGATCACGCCGTCCCCGACATATTCGGCATGACCGAGCCCTCCGAGCCCAGCGGCCTCTTGGGGCCCGTACGTGTGCTCGGGTAACGCCCCGGGCGCAAACGGCCCAACAAGGACAGTGCCCCCATGTTGAGCCCGCACGGCGTCGAGCGGTCCGTCGTTCATAGACCGGCGGACCAAAACTCCCAGCCAAGCCGAACGTTTTATTTATCGTTATGATTGGTTTATCGCGACGCAAACGCATAGGAGCCATATGGATATCAGGCGAAAGATCACGCAGGGCAAAAGCCTCACCCCCACCGAGCAACAACTTGGGCAAACGGCCCTCGCCATGGGCGAGGATGTGCGCGGGCTTTCCATTAAGGAATTTGCCGCGTGCGCCAACGTTTCGGTCGCGAGCGTGCACCGCTTTTGCAAAAAGCTCGGCCTCGAGGGATTCAAAGACCTCAAGGTCGAGCTCATCCGCCAGGCGACCGAGGCGGGCAATCGGCGCGACGTGGACATCAACTTTCCCTTCGATGCCACCTCCACCCCCGCACAGGTAATGGAGCGCATGGAGGGGCTCTACCAGACCACCTTGGCCGAAACGCAGGAACTGCTCGACCCCGCACAGCTCGACTACGCCGCCAAGCTCGTCATGCGCGCCGACACCGTGGACATCTACACGGGCTCGCATAACCTGTATCCAGCGGGAATGTTCCGCGATCGCCTGCTTTCCGCCGGTAAAAGCGCGACGTGCTACGGCAGCGTCGAGGCGCAGGTGCGTACGGCGCTCGCCTCGGGCCCCGACCATGTGGCGATTGTCATCTCCTACAGCGGCCTTGCCCCCAACCTCAGGGAGATCTTGCCGATCCTCAGCAGTCGACGCGTCCCGGTCATCGTCATCGGCACACCGTACTGCGCCCGCATTCACCCCGGCTTTGCCGCCTATCTCATGGTGAGCGACCACGAGAGTATGACGCACCGCATCACGCAGTTCGCCAGCCACATCGCCGTGCAATACGTGCTCGATTCGCTCTACAGCAGCTACTTTGCCAAAGATTACGCCCGCTGTTCCGAGTTCCTCGAGCGGTCGTTTCCCTACACCCGCCTGCCCGGGCTCAAGTAACGACGAGCGTGGATTTTTGGACACTCAGATAACGAGCGTGGATAATCTCCCACTTTGAGCCCGCACACAGGCCAAAACCGGGAGATTATCCACGCTCATTTTGGGTCCCCTGGGAAACGCATGAGGAGGGCGGATAGACAGCCGTTATTTGCGAGGCGTCAGCGACGTAAAGAGCCCGTGTTGGTTGCAGTAAAGATATATCCTGCCGCGCCCGGTAATATGGAAGCGCGGCTGCACCGATTGCTCTGGATAGAGCTTCTTAAAGCAGACGCCGTCCATAGTCGCATATGCCACAAAGCTAATGTAGTGATCCTTGGTCATGGGATGATCGAGCGTGACGTACCAATCGTCCTCGATGCGCTCGATGGAAAAGGCGTGGTCCGCGTCCGGCTCTTCGGCCTCCTGGGGAAACATCGTGGAGCCACAGCAGCTAAAGCTGCCTTCTCCGAGCGCGTGCACAACGTTTCCGCAGATAGGGCAAACGTAAAAGACGCCTTTGAGCATATTGCCTGCACGGTTGGCGTTGGCCCGAATGTCACCAGCCAAAAGCTCAGCCACGCTTATGCCGAGTCTCTGGGCCAAAGGCTCAACGAGGGAAATGTCGGGAAGGCCGCGGCCGGATTCCCACTTGCTGACGGCTTTATCGGTCACGCCAAGGCTTTCCGCCAGGGCGCGCTGGGTGAGGCCGCGCTCTTCGCGCAGCTGCTTGATGGCATGCGCTGCCAAAAAAGTATGGGAGGCATTGGTTTGCCGTGTCTGGTTCATGGGCTGTCCAATCAAATTGAAGAAATGGAGTGAACCGGTTCGACAGTCAGTATCCATTTGAAGGCCAGGCTCGACAACCTACGCTGCGTAGACATGCGCCAATCGAACGAGCGCGGATTTTTGGACGCTCATCCTGAGTAGTCATTTAAGAACGTCCCCAATGACTACTCATTTATGTCTGTCCCCAATGACTACCACGGCAACGCCGATGTTTTGGTAGCGACAGCGAAAACCCGCCAGAGCGAGCAAGGTGCCTTGAAACGAGGCGGCATTGACCTTCTGGTCATGCCGCCGAAGTTGAAAGGCAGATTGCCGCTCTGACGGGTTTGCAGCGTCGAGCAGTTACGGCGTTTGGTAAAACGCCGTAACTAACGAGCTCCGTACTGCTCGTAGTAGGCGTCGATAGCGGTCTTGAGCTCGTCGTCGATGACGACTTTGCCGTCGATCTCGTGGTTGTAGAGGGTCTCGACGACCTCGGCCATGGAGACGA
>CAUHJB010000013.1:0-68159 GCA_959606495.1 uncultured Collinsella sp.
CGCAGGGCCGACTCGCTTCGAATCGGGCGCTACACCAACTTTCTCGACACTACCGAAGTAACAGCACAAGCTCAACAGCAGAGTTCTCAGCAGAACGATTATTCTAGCGGTAGTAACTACTCTGATAATAATTCTGGTGGATCTTCTAGCAGTATTTCTTCTTCCAATAATAGTGGTGGTAAGTATGTCATTCGTCAATTAGATCAATATGATGCAGCTGGTAACTATATCGGATCTACTCATTGGTATAGCGATGGTACTTGTGATGATCCTTATGCTGCCGGTATGGGCGGATTTTAAAATATACTAATTTTTAAAAATAATTGTCGACCCATAGCGCAAAGAAATAGCCCCGCGATCGGTGTTGATTGCGGGGCCGAGTTGTTTCTAGTGGTTATGCGGGCAGTTGGCGCAGCAGCCGTTTGTGGCGCTGGTGCTTGAGCCACCGCTGCGCTGGTCGGTGTTGTAGAAGCCGCTGCCCTCAAATTTAATACCGCTGGCCGAGAACGTCTTGGCGGCCGGAGCGCCGCAGTTGGGGCACACGACCTCGGGGGTCTCGGACATGGGATGCTCAACCTCAAACACGTTGCCGCAGCTCGAGCACTTGTAATCGTAGCGCGCCATAATACTTCCTTTTCAGCACAAAGCGGGCAGATTACTCTGCCCGCAAAAATTCAAACGTCTGTAACTGTACCCTATATCGGGGGTTTTATCACGCTTCGCCCCAGAATCTATGGGTGTTGCGCAGGAGCTGTGCAGTTTTATCCTCAGCCGCCTCAACATCTCCCTCATCGGCCTGCCAGGTCCAGTTGCCCGTGGCCACGCCCGGTACGTTCATGCGCGTGTCGTCGCCAAGCCCCAGCACGTCCTGCAGCGGCATCATCACCAGGGGAGCGTCGCTTGTCAGCGCGTCGCTCATCAGCTTGGCTGCCACCTCAACACCGCTCGGCTCGTCGCCGCCCGCAAAGGAGCGCGTGCACCAACCCGCGAGCGTCGACGTGTCGTGAGTCGATGTGTACAGGATCTTGCCGGGCGTAGGGTGCACGCCGCACCGAACGTCGTAATCGCTAAACTCCAGCACGTCCATGCCGGGGAAGCCGCAGGTCGAGGCCATGGCGCGAACGCCGGGCGTCAGGTAGCCCAGGTCCTCGGCGATAAAGTTGAGCGGCCCCAGCTCGTCATAGGCGGTCTGGAACAGGTCCTTGCCCGGGCCTGCCAGCCAACGCCCGTCGGCGCAGGCCTTACCCGCGGGAATGCTAAAGTAGCTGTGGAAGCCCAGGAAGTGATCCAGGCGCACGCGGTCGTAGAGCGAAAACGCACGACGTAGGCGATCCATCCACCAGCTATAGCCGTTCTGCTTCATGTGGTCCCAGCGGAACGTCGGGTTGCCCCACACCTGGCCCTCGGGCGCAAAGTTGTCGGGCGGCGCGCCAGAAATCTCAATCGCCTTACCGGTATCGGACAGCCAGAAGTTCTCGGGCTCGCTCCATGCATCGGCCGAATCGTCCGAGACATACATCGGGATATCGCCGATGACCTCGATGCCCTTCTTGTGCGCGTAGTTCATGAGCTCGCACCAGGCTAGGTCAAAGCGGTACTGCATGTACGCCTGCAGCTCTGCCTCATCGTGGAAACGCTTGTCGTCAATCAGGTGCTCGTTGTAGCGCGCGACATCCGCCGGCCAATCGTGGCGCGACTCGCCCTCAAAGTACTTCTTAACGGCCGTGTAGACGCAGTATTTCTCGAGCCAATCGGCGTTGCGATGTTTAAACGCGGTGTAGAGCGGATCGGCATCTTCGCCGCCACGGGCCTTCCAAGTCTCAAAGTCGGCCGCCAGCTCCTCTTGGCTCTCGGGCAGCAGGTCAATATTGCCCGCAAAGGCCGAAGGCCCGGCGTAAGGGGAGCGGAAGAAGTCCGTGGGGTTGACAGGCAGGACCTGCCAGTAGCGCATGCCCATAGCGGACAGATGATCGATAAAGCGACGCGTGGGTGCGCCGATCGTGCCGGGCTTGCCGTCATCGGTCGGTACCGAGGTGATATGGCACACAACGCCCGCGCCGTGATCGAGCGGCTCCTGCAAGCGCTGCTCGGCATGGTGATAGATGATCGACGAGCCCAGCGGATACAAATCGAGCGTGACCGTGCCGTTGTGGATCTCGCACTCGTGACCGCTGATCACGTCACTCGCGCATTCGTCGAGCGCCGGAATCGTCACGCGGTGCGAATTGCGCAGACTACGATTAATGATAACCGTCGCGGACTCGCCATCCTTGCCCGTGCGGTTGTATGCCAGCACCTCGTCGTTGAGCGCGAAGGCCTTGATCTCGCCGTCGATCATAAACGGCAGTGCGCGGCGTACGGCGGAGGCGTTTTTGACAATAGCCAGCGTGTCGAAGTCGTGCAGTTGGTCCTTGGTCGGCAGGGTGCGGCGGTTGCCCGGATCGGTTAGGCCCTCCAAGCCGTATTCGTCGCCGTAGTAGATCGAAGGCACGCCGGGGAAGGTCATCTGCATGAGCGTGGCGAGCCAAAAACGGCTCTTGGCCAGGCCCATCGAGTTCTCGTCCAGGCGCCATTTGCTGCGCTCGCACTCGGGCAGCTGCGACTCGTCGGGGCCGCCGCCGAGCACCGAGATGATACGCGGGCGGTCGTGGCTCGACAGCAGGTTGAGCGCGCAGGACAATGCCTCGCTCGGGTAGTTCTCGCGCAGGGTCTCGATATCCTCGGCTGCCTGGTAGGCGTTCTTGTAGCCCATCAAAAAGCCGATGACCATGTCGCGGAAGGGGTAATCCATAGCAGAGTCCAACTCGGAGCCCTGTAGGTAGCGACGCAGATGGCCGTAGCTAATCTTGTTGGAGGCGTCTTCCCAGACTTCGCCGAGCAACAGTGCGTCAGGCTTTTCGTCAAGTACGGCCTTCTTGATCTCGGCCAGGAAGTCGTCGGAAAGCTCGTCAGCGACGTCCAGGCGCCAGCCATGAGCGCCGGCACGTAGCCATTTACGGATCACGCCGTCCTTGCCCAGAAGCCGCTCGCGTACCAGCTCGGAGCTCTCATTGATGGCGGGCATGTTGCCCACGCCCCACCAGCAGTCGTACGAGCCGTCCTCGTGGAAATAAAACGCATCGCGCCACGGCGAATCCTCGCTCTGCCACGCGCCCACACCGGGGTAGTTGCCGTAGCGGTTAAAGTAGATCGAGTCGTCGCCTGTGTGGTTGAAGACGCCATCCAGAATGATGGAGATGCCCAGCTTCTCGGCCGCCTGACACAGTTCGGTAAAGTCCTGCTCGGTGCCCAGAATCGGATCGATCTTGGTGTAATCGGCGGTGTCGTAGCGGTGGTTACTCGCGGCTTCAAAAATGGGGTTGAGGTAGATAGCTGTAAAGCCCAGCTCGGCGATGCGAGGCAGGTCTTCCTGGATGCCCTTGAGCGAGCCGCCGTAGAAGTCCCAGGTCTTGATGGAGCCGTCCTCGGCGCGCTCGTATACGGGCGGCTCGTTCCAGTTCTCGATCATGCGGCGCTGGATTCCGTTGCGCGGTTTTTTGATTTCGGCCAGCGTGCGCTCGCGCCAGTTTTTGTCGCGGGCATAGCGGTCGGGGAAGATCTGGTAAACCATGCCACGCTCGTACCACTCGGGACGAACTTCGCGGTGCTTATAGACGGTAATCTGGAAGGACGGCACCTCGGCGTAGTCGTAGGTTACGCCCTCGCCGCCGGTGCGGCCCTGCGGTGCGCCCAGACGAACCTCGGGCTGGCCCTCGATATTGCAGATAAAGCTGTACCAGATAAGACAGGGCTCGGTGCACTCCAGCTCGGCGGTAAAGATGCCGTCGCCCTCGTGCGTCATGAGATACAGAGTTTCCCCGATCTCATCGACCCAGGTTCGCAGCGTAAGCGTTGCCTGGTTGGGGTCGGCATCCTCCAAAATTACCGACAGTGAAACGGAAGTTCCTGTGGTCACAGCGCCAAACGGAGTGCGAAACTGCGGCAGACGGCTGTTGTGTATCAATCTCATAATACGGTCCAGTTCAATAGAATCACGGCCTGCGGGCCATGGCTTTACGCACAGGATGTAAGTATATCTGTTGTACATAGGCTGTATAAACAACATCCGTTTACCATCGGCGAACGGTTGTCCTAGAAAATCGTTTTACCAACTATTAAAAGAGAAGGGGCGCCCGGTTGGAGCGCCCCTTGCTTAGGGTTTGATGAGGTTTTGGATCGTCTGGATTAGCGGCGCTTGCGGGTGGCCGTTGCCTTGCGGACGGAAGTCTTCTTCGACGGCGCCTTTTTCTCGGTTGCGGCGGCGGGGGAGACCGGGGTCTCCATTGTTGGCTCGGGCTTGGCCTTTACCTCGGCCTTGGGCTCCTCTTTGGCGGCAGCGGGCTTGACCTCGGCGGCCTTCGGCGCAGGCTTGGCCTTTACTGCGGGTTTGGCCTCGGCCTTAGCTTCCGCCTTAGGAGCAGCAGCCTTGGTCGTTGTCTTTTTGGCCGTCGTTGCAGTGCGCTTGCGCGTGGTGGTCTTGGCGGTCGGCTTGGCCTCGACAGCTGCCTCGGCCTTGGGCTCGGCGGCTGCCTCCTCGACCTTGACGGCGGGCTTTGCGGCAGCCTTCGGAGCGGCCTTTGTCACAGTAGCCTTGGTGGCCGTCGACTTCGTTGCCGTGGTCTTCTTGGCAGCTGTTGCCTTCTTGGCGGTCGTGGTCGTCTTCTTGGCAGCGGTCTTTGCCGGAGCCTTGGCGGACGGCTTGACCTCTGCGACCTCGGCCTTTACCTCAGGAGCGGCCTCGACCTCGGCGGCCTTCTTGGCAGCGGCGGTCGTGCGCTTGCGCGTGGTCGTTGCCTTGGCAGTAGTTGCCTTGGCAGCGGTGGCCTTGCTCGCAGCGGTCTTCGTGGTCGTGGTCTTCTTAGCCGTCGTCTTGCGGGTCGCGGTCTTCTTAGCTACGGGCTTTACAGCAGGCTTGACCTCGACCTCTGCCTTGTGAGCAACCTCAGCCTTCACCTCAGGCTCGGCCTTTGCTGGCTCAGCCTCAACCGGCTTCTCTTCGGCCTTGGGCTCCTCAGCGGCCACCGGCTCAGCAACAGCCTCAGGCTCGTCGACAACAGCCGCCGGCCTCTCAATCTCCGGATGCATAAAGAAGTACAGGTCCAGATACTTGTCGGCCGAACGCGTCCAGCTAAAGTCCTGGCTCATGGCCTGCGTTACCAGCTGCTTCCAGGCATCGCGGTTGTCCCAGAACAGGCGTGCCGCGCGGAACACGGCGTCGCCCATCTCGTCGCCGTTAAAGTTGCTAAACGAGAAGCCCGTGCCCTCGCCGGTAAACTCGTTGTACGGCTGCACGGTGTCCTTCAGGCCACCGGTCTCGCGCACGATGGGCAGGGTGCCGTAGCGCATGGCAATGATCTGCGACAGACCGCAGGGCTCAAACTTCGACGGCATCAGGAACATATCGGCGGCGGCATACATGCGCTGCGACAGCGCCGGATCGAACTCGATGCGCGCGGCCATGGTGCCGGGGTACTTGTCCTGGAAGTAGCGCAGGCCGTCCTCGTAGTCGCGGTCGCCGGTGCCCAGCACCGCCACCTGCACGCCGCCGGCCAGGATGCGGTCGAGCGCGTACATGACCAGATCCAAGCCCTTCTGGCGCGTCAGACGCGTGACCATGACCATAAGCGGACGGTCGTCGCGAACCTCGAGCCCCAGCTCTTCCTGCAGCTTGGCCTTGCACACGGCCTTACCAGAACGGTCCTCCACGGTGTAGTTGGCGGCAATGCGCTTGTCGGTCGCCGGGTCAAAGCCTGCCACATCAATGCCGTTCAGGATACCCTGCAGCGCGTAGGAACGCTCGCGCAAAACGCCGTCCAGGCCCTCGCCAAATTCGGGCGTCTGGATCTCGTTGGCATAGGTGGGGCTCACCGTGGTGATGGCGTCGGCATAGCGCAGGGCGCCCAGCATGTAGTTGATGCTGCAGGCGTCGCAACGCAGCTGCGAGGCGGCCGCCGGAATATGCGCCACGCCCAGGATATCCTCCATCACGGTGTCGCTAAACTGGCCCTGGAACGCCACGTTGTGGATCGAGAACACGGTCTTGACGCGGTCATACAGCGGCAGGCCCTGGTAAAACTCGCGCAAAAACACGGGCGCAAGTGCCGTCTGCCAGTCATTGCAGTGCAGGATGTCACACTCAAAGCCCTCGGGCAGGTGCTGCAGGCTCTCGGTGATGGCCTTGGAGAAGAACGCAAAGCGCTCGCCGTCATCAAAGAAACCGTACGGATAGTCGCGCGCAAAGTAGCGCTCGTTGTCGATGAACATATAGGTGACGCCGTCGTGCTCGAGCTTCTCGAGTCCGCAGTACTCGTTGCGCCAGCCCAGACTCACGTAAAAATCGGAGAAGTGCTCCATCTGCGCCTTGTACTCGTCCTTGATGGTGGCGTACTTGGGTACCATCACGATAACTTCGGCGCCGGCGCGCACAAGCGCCGCGGGCAGCGAGCCTGCCACGTCGCCCAGGCCACCGGTCTTCACAAACGGTGCGCACTCGGCCGAGGCAAACACGATCTGCATCTTTTTGCTGGAATCAGCCATATTGTCTCCCATGTTGCAATTCGAGAATAGCCGCCTGGCGCTAACCGGGCGGCTATTCTACATGTTACGAGCGATGTTGCGGTGCCAACGTTAACGTACGATGGTGGTGTCGGAAGTTAACGGAGCCTTGCCCAGCACCAGGATGTTCTCGGGCGTGCCGCGAAGCTCGGTGTTGGTGGGAACCACGTTGTTTTTGTCCAGAATGGCGTTCTCAACGCGGGCGCCGCTCTTGATGATGCAGCTCTGGTTGATGATCGAGTTGGTCACCGAAGCGCCTTCCTCGACCACGACGCCACGCGACAAGATCGAATTGCGCACGGTGCCCTTGATGATGCAGCCGGCTGAGATGATCGAGTTGCACGCGTGGCTGCCGGTCGCATAGCGCGAAGGCGGCACGTCGTGAGCCTTGGTCAGGATCGGGCGCTCGGGGTCAAAGAGCTGGTCGGCGACGGTCTGGTCGAGCAGGTCCATGCTGCGGCGATACAGCGACTTCTCGCTAAACACGCCCACGACCTCGCCCTTGTACTCGTAGCTGCACACGTCGATGTTGCCAAAGTCGCCCTGGAGCGCCTCGAGCAGGTCCAGATAGTCGGCGGCCTGGTAGTGGTCGATGATCTCGAGCAGCGTCTCGCGGTTGACGATGCAGCAGTCCATGGAGGCGTTGTCGCCGTACGCGACGCCGGCGCTCACGCCCGTCAGGCGACCGTTCTCGTTAATCTCGAGCTTGGTCTCGTCATCGACGTTGCGCGTGGCCTTGCAGTACACCACGGTCATCTGGGCACCGGAGTTCTCGTGCGCCTCGATGATGGTGTTGAGGTCCATGTTAAAGATGATGTTGGTGCCCATCATCACGACATAGGGCTTCTCCGAGCGCTGGAACAGCGTCTTGTTGGAGATGATGTCGCGCAGCAAGAAGCGCATGCCGCCCTTGGTGGTGCCATACGCGTTGCCGGGCACCATGAACAGGCCGCCCTTCTTGCGGTCCAGGCCCCAGTCCTTGCCCGAGCCCACGTGGTCGATCAGCGAGCGGTAGTTGCCCGGCATGACGACGCCGACGGTCTTAATGCCGGCATTCATCATGTTGGACAGCGGGAAGTCGATCAGGCGGTAGCGGCCCAAAAACGGAACGGACGCGATGGGGCGGTCCTTGAGCAGCACGCTGCCGTAGGACGAAGAGTAGTTAGCGGTGATATAACCGATGGCCTTGCGATTGATCATCGGATCATTCCCCCTTCCCGATAACGACGTCATTTCCAACGACGGCCGTATCCTTGGTGGTATCGACAGAGCCGAGCTTCACGCCCTCTTCGACCGTGGAGTTCTCGCCCAAAATAGCGCGGCAGATGTGCGCGCCGCTCTTAACGTGCGCACCCGGCAGCAGCACAGAGTCTTCGACCACGGCGCGCTCCTCGATGATGACATCGGTTGAGAGGATCGAGTGGCGAGCGGTGCCGTAGATCTTGCAGCCGTTGGAGACCAGGCAGTCGTCCAGGCGGCCGTCAGGGCCAATGTAGTGCGGCGGACGCGTGGTGATGTTGGACATGATGGGGAAGTTCTTGTCGAACAGATCGAACTCGGGGTTGTTGCCCAGCAGGTCCATCGAGGTCTCGTGGAAGCTGGCGATAGTGCCGACGTCCTTCCAAAAGCCGTGGAACTCGTAGCTGTACAGGCGCTTGTTCTCGCCGAGCAGCTTGGGGATGATGTCCTTGCCAAAGTCGTGGCTCGAGCGCTGGTCCAGAGCGTCCTCCTCGAGCGCCTCGATCAGCACATCGGCCGAGAAGATGTAAATGCCCATGGAAGCGAGGTTCGAATCGGGCTTCTCGGGCTTCTCGGTGAACTTGGTGATGCGGCCGTCCTCGGGGTCGGTGGTCAGGATGCCAAAGCGGCTGGCCTCCTCCCACGGCACGGGCATAACGCTCACCGTGAGGTCGGCGTTGTTCTCAATGTGCGTCTTGAGCATCTTGCGGTAGTCCATGCGATATAGGTGATCACCCGAAAGAATCAGGACGTACTTGGGGTCGTTGGCCTTGATGTAGTCGAGGTTCTGCGTAATGGCGTCGGCTGTGCCCGCATACCAGGCGCCGCCGGTCTGCGTCTCGTACGGCGGCAGGATCGACACGCCGCCGTCACGGCTGTCCAGGTCCCACGCCTCGCCGGAGCCCACATAGGCATGCAGCAGGTAGGGACGGTATTGCGTCAGAACGCCCACCGTGTCGATGCCCGAGTTGGAGCAGTTGGACAGCGAAAAGTCGATAATGCGGAACTTGCCACCAAAGCTAACCGCCGGCTTAGCGATCTTTTGGGTGAGTGCCCCCAATCGGCTGCCCTGTCCTCCTGCGAGGAGCATCGCGATGCATTCTTTCTTACTCATCGATTTCTCCTTCTGTCATCGATGTTCCTAACCCATTAGCGACGGGCGCGGCGCTCAGTCGCGCCCGTCGAATAATGCCGTGCGGCAAAGGGAGCTCGCGCGCCTTTACGCGTGCCAGATCTCGTCGCGGTACTCGCGAATAGTGCGGTCGCTCGAGAACCAGCCGCTCGAGGCGGTGTTGAGCAGGGCCTTGCGGTTCCAGGTCTCCTGGTCGCCGTAGCTGTTCGTGAGCTTCTCCCAGGCGTCGACGTAGCTGCGGAAGTCTGCCATGACCAGGTCGGGGTCGTTGTTGTTCATGAGCTCGTTGTAGATGCTCTCGAAGTTGCCCGAAAGACCCGCAAAGGTGTTGCCCTTGAGCTCGTCCATCACGCGGCCCAGACGCTCGCGGTCGCCGTTGAGGGTATCCCACGCAAAGTAGCTGTTGGATGCCCAGAGCTGCTCGACCTCGGGGGCGGTCAGGCCAAAGATGGCCTCGTTTTCGCGGCCGGCCAGGTCGGCGATCTCGATGTTGGCGCCGTCGAGGGTGCCCAGCGTAATGGCGCCGTTCATCATGAGCTTCATGTTGGACGTGCCCGAGGCCTCCTTGCCGGCCGTGGAGATCTGCTCCGAGATCTCGGCGGCGGGGTAGATGAGCTGGGCGTTGCTCACACGGAAGTTGGGGATAAAGCAGACCTTCATGACCTCGTTCACGCGGGCATCGTTGTTGATGACGTCGGCAACGGAGTTAATGAGGCGGATGGTCTCCTTGGCAAAGGTGTAGCTCGAGGCAGCCTTGCCGCTAAAGATGAAGGTCGTCGGCGTCACGTGGAAGTTAGGATCGGCGATGCGACGGTTGTAGATGTCCATCACCTTCATGATGTTCATGAGCTGGCGCTTATAGGCGTGGAAGCGCTTTACCTGGACATCGAAGACGGTGTTGGGGTCGATAACCAGACCGGTCTCGGCCTTGACGTAGGCGGCCAGGCGCTCCTTGTTAGCGCGCTTGGAGGCACCCACGGCCTTCAGGAACTCGGTGTCGTCCTTAAACTCCTTGAGTTTCTCAAGCTCAAAGGCGTCTTTGAGCCAGCCATCGCCAATGGCCTCGGTCACGAGCTTGGCGTAGGTGGGGTTGGCCTCGGCAAAGAAGCGACGGTGCGAGATGCCGTTGGTCTTGTTGTTGAACTTCTCGGGCGTGAGGGCATAGAAGTCCTTGAGCACGATGTTCTTGATGATGTCGGAATGGATCTTGGCCACGCCGTTGACGCTGTGACTGCAGATCACAGACAGGTTGGCCATGCGAATCTCGCCGTCCCACAGGATGGCGGTCTGGCGCAGACGCTCCTGCCAGCCCTCCTTCGTGGTGTCGAACGACTCGTGCCAACGACGGCTGATCTCGTCGATGATCTGGTACACGCGGGGGAGGAGCTTGGAGAACGTGCCGATAGGCCACTTCTCCAAGGCCTCGGGCAGGATGGTGTGGTTGGTGTAGCTCACGACCTGCGTCACGATGTTCCAGGCGTCATCCCACTCAAGCTTCTTCTCGTCGATGAGGATACGCATGAGCTCGGGGCCGCACATGGCGGGGTGGGTATCGTTGGTGTGGATGGCCACAAACTGCGGCAGCAGCTCCCAGTTCGCGCCGTGCTCCTTCTCAAAGGTGTCGAGCAGGCTGTAGATACCGGCAGAAACAAACAGGTACTCCTGCTTCAGGCGCAGCAGACGGCCGTGCTCGCCGGCGTCGTTGGGGTAGAGGATGGCGCTGATGGCCTCGGCCTCAGCGCGCTCGGCATCGGCCAGAGCATAGTCGCCGCGGTTGAAGGCCTCCAGATCAAAGTGCTCCTCGACCGGCTCGGCGGCCCAGACGCGCAGCTTGTTGACGGTCTCGCCGGCATAGCCCACGACGGGGATGTCATAAGGGACGGCCAGGATGTCCTGCGTGTCTACCGTGCGGTAGAACGTGCGGCCGTTCTCCTCAAAGCCCTCGACGCGGCCGCCAAACTTAATGGTCACGGCCTTGTCCTGACGACGGACTTCCCAAGGATAGCCGTGGGTGAGCCACTCGTCGGTGGCCTCGACCTGGCTGCCGTTGACGATCTCCTGCTTAAACAGGCCGTAGCGGTAGCGCATGCCGTTGCCGTAGCCGGCAATGCCCTCGGCTGCCATGGAATCCAGGAAGCACGCGGCCAGACGACCCAGGCCACCGTTGCCCAGGGCCGGATCGGGCTCCTGGTTCTCGATGACGGATAGGTCAAAGCCCATGTCGTCGAGCGCCTCGGCGACCATGTCGCGCACGCCAAAGTTGAGCAGGTAGTTGTCGAGCAGGCGGCCGATCAAAAACTCGATCGAGAAGTAGTACACGCGCTTTTTGCCCTCGGCGGTGACGCGGGCGTCACTCTTGGTGGCAACGGTGCGCGCCTTCTCGGCCACGAGCTTGGCCAGGGCGTTAAAGCGGTCGAGGTCGCTGGCGGCCTCGACGCTCTTGCCGCTGATGCTCATGACGGCATCGCGATAGAGCTCGGTAAACTCCTGCTTGTTGTCGAAGATCTTATTCATACGTTCCTTTCCCCCGGGGATGTTTCTCCCGGAACGGTTATGACTTGTATCCTACGCCTCGTCGGGGCGGTTATTTACAGTGGTAACGCCTTTGTTACGCTTTCTTAGCAGGAGCCTTAACGGCAGCTGCCTTAGCCTTGGGAGCGGCCTTTTTGGTGGCTGCCTTTTTGGCCGTGGTGGACTTGGCCGAAGCCTTGGCAGCGGGCTTGGTAGCCTTCGCCTTAGCTGGAGCCTTCTTAGCAGCCGCGGCCTTGGGCTTTACCGAGGACGAGCGCTTACGCGTCGCCTTCTTGGGCTCCTCAACCACGGGCGGCTTGTAGCTGCTGGGGCCGCGGCGCTTAAGCACTACGCCTGCCAGGCCGGGCACCTTAATCTCAATGGAGTCCATCTGCCCGTTCCAGGGATAGGGCTCGCTCGAGCAGGTGTAGGGTTCCTCGCCGGCATAGCCGCTGCCACCGAACTCTGGACGGTCGGAATCAAAGATGACCTCCCAGTCGCCCTCGCGCGGCACGCCCACGCGGAAGCTCTCGTAGCTCGCCGGGTCAAAGTTGATCAGGATCACCAGGTCGTCGTCGATGTCCTCGCCCTGGCGCACAAAGCTCACGATGGACTGCTTGGAGTTGTCCGCATCGATCCAGGTAAAGCCGTCGTCGGTGTAGCCGCGCTCGTACAGGGCGGGCTCGGCGGTGTACAGGTGGTTGAGCGCCTTGATAAACGCCTGATGATGACGGTGAGTCTCGTACTCCTCGGTTAGGAACCACTGGATGGACTCGTAGTAGCGCCACTCAATAAACTGGCCAATCTCGTTGCCCATAAAGTTGAGCTTGGCGCCGGGGTGCGTCATCTGGTAGAAGGCGAGCGTGCGCAGGCCGGCAAACTGGCGCCACCAGTCGCCCGGCATGCGGCCGATCAGCGAGCACTTGCCGTGCACGACCTCATCGTGGCTCAGCGGGCAAATAAAGTTCTCGGTAAAGGCGTACATGATGGAGAACGTGAGCAGCCCGTGGTTGCCGGGGCGCCACGGGAAATCGGTCTGCATGTAGTGCAGGGTGTCGTTCATCCAACCCATGTCCCACTTGTAGTGGAAGCCCAGGCCGCCGTCCTGCGGCGGATAGGTCACGAGCGGCCACGCGGTGGACTCCTCGGCCATCATCATCACGTCGGGGTAGTGCGCCTCCACGGCGCAGTTGACCTGGCGGATAAATGCGCTGGCGTCCAGGTCCTCCTCGGTGCCGTACTTGTTGAACTTCTTTTGGCCGGGATCGTCGATGCCAAAGTTGAGGTACAGCATGCTGGATACGCCGTCCATGCGAATGCCGTCAACGTGGAAGTTCTCGAGCCAGTACAGCACGTTGGAGACCAGGAAGGAGCGGACCTCGCCACGGGCAAAATCGAACTTGTGCGTGCCCCAGTTGGGGTGAATCTCGTGCTCAAACAGCATGTGGCCGTTAAAGGTGGCAAGGCCGTGGGAGTCGGCGCAAAAACCGCCGGGCACCCAGTCCATGATCACGCCAATGCCTGCCTCGTGGCACGCATCGATAAAGTGCATGAGCTGCTGCGGGTTGCCGTAACGCGACGTGGCGGCATAGTAGCCGGTCGTCTGGTAGCCCCAGGAGCCGTCGAAGGGATGCTCCATGAGCGGCATGACCTCGATATGCGTGTAGCCCATGTCGCGCACGTAGTCCACGAGCTCCACCGACAGGTCGTCGTAGGTATAGAACTCGCCGCGCTGTGCGGGGAAGGGATCCATGGGGCCGGGGTAGTTGCCGAACTCGTCCGGCTCGCCCTGCGGCGCGTCGCCGTGGCGCTTCCACGAACCAATATGCACCTCGTAGATGTTAAGGGGCTGCGACATGTGGTTGTGGCCGGCGCGTCGCTTGAGCCACGCGGCGTCATTCCATTTGTAGCCGTCGAGGGTCCACAGTACGCTCGCGGTACCCGGAGGGCACTCGGCCTTAAAGGCATACGGATCGGCCTTGTAGAGCTTTTCGCCCTCGTTGGTCTCGATAAGGTACTTATAGAGCTGGCCCTGTTCGGCGCCAGGAATAAAGCCTTCCCAAATAGCGCTCGTATGCATGGGCACCAGCGGGTTGGCTTCTTCATCCCAGTCGTTAAATTCGCCAATGACATGCACACTCTTTACGTCGGGCGCCCAAACGCAAAAGCGCCAGCCGCGCGTACGGTTCTGCGTGTCGGGGTGCGCGCCCATCTTTTCCCAGCTGCGCTCCCACGTGCCGATGCCAAACAGATAGACATCGTCCTTAGTGAGCTCC
This sequence comes from uncultured Collinsella sp., assembly GCA_959606495.1. Classification (GTDB taxonomy): domain Bacteria; phylum Actinomycetota; class Coriobacteriia; order Coriobacteriales; family Coriobacteriaceae; genus Collinsella. The sequence continues at coordinate 13,753 of CAUHJB010000013.1, forward strand.
GGCGCGTGCGGGGCGGCTTTACGGGTAACGGGCTTTTTGGTTGCTGGCTTTAGCTTTGTATCGCTCACGTTTGATCCCATCATGACGCGGCAGCGTGTTGCCTTGGTGACTAGATGCGAAAGGTCCAAGGCTGCACGAATCGAAGGGACGGCGATAGTTCTATGATTCGTTCCACCTCGCGTGCTCGGTGGAACTTTCGGCAGAAACTACGATAACACCTGTACGTTACTTTTATGAAGGAAAGTGGTTTTAGGGCGGCGTTTAATCGGTAAGCGCCATGTTTAGACCACTGGCAGAATTGCCGTGGTAAAACTCTTGACAGTTTTACCAATTAGGGTTTCAAGATTGTTAGTCTGACGTTTGGTAAAACGTTTTTAGCAGGATGTTTACCATTTGACATCGAAAGGTTCGTTTATGTCCCAGACCGCCGCCCCCAACGTTGCTTTTATTTTCGATTGCGACGGCACACTGGTTAATAGCACCCCCGTTTGGGCCCATGCTCAGCCCGAGTTATTGCACCGCCACGGAGTTAACGTGACGGTCGACGATTTTGCCCAGTTTGAGCATTTGTCGCTCGAGGACGAGTGCCAGGCCTACCACGACACGTGGGGCATTGGCGAGAATGGCGTGGAGCTGTATCGCGAGCTGAGCGACATCCTGATCGATGGGTACTCCAAGGTACCGCCGCGCGAGGGCCTGCTTGCATTTTTGAAGCAGGCGCAGGAGGCCGGTATTGCCATGTGCGTTGCCACGTCCACGCCGGCCGAGCTGGTTACGTCTGCGCTTGCGGGCGCCGGGCTCGATGCCTACATGGAGTTTGTGACCACGACGGGCGAGGCGGGGCGCTCCAAGCAGTTCCCCGATGTGTACGAGCTGGCATTGCGCCGCCTGGAGGAGCGCCATGGGCATAAGTTTGAGCGCGCGTGGGTGTTTGAGGACGCCGTTTTTGGCCTTAAGAGTTCGGGTACCGCAGGCTTTAAGCGTGTGGGTATCTATGACCCGCACGGCCGTATGGAGCGCGACGAGGTTCGCGACAACTGTGACATCTTTATCGATAGCTATGAGGACCTGGACCTGGCCCGCGTGCTTTCGTTTGAGGGCTAGGCGAGGGCCATGGCTTGCAAGGTATTGGTAGTCTGTGGCTCGCCCGTGGTGGCGAGCGCGGATCTGTTGCGTAGGCTAGCGGGGGAGTGCGACCACGTTGTCGCCGTGGACCGTGGGCTCGACGCGTTACTGGGCGCGGGACTAGGTTGCGACGTATATGTTGGTGACGCTGATACGGTGAGCGATGCGGGTCGCGCGCTGGTTGATGCCGCCGTAGCCTTTGAGGTGGAGTGCCACGACCCCTACAAGGACTATACCGATCTGGCGCTGGCGCTCGATTCGGTCCGTCGCCGCTGGCCGGGTGCCGAAGTGGTTGCGACTTGCGCCACCGGCGGCCGCCCCGACATGGCCCTGTCTGTGTTAGGGCTACTGGCTGGCTATGCGGACGCCTCCGTCTGGATCGAAGAAGACGAAGCGACGGCCAGAATCCTGCACCAGGACGAGACCTGGAACATTGAGGGCGCCGAGGGCAAAACCTTCTCCATCATCGCCATAGCCCCCAATACCAAGGTAAGCGAACACGGCTTAGAGTGGGAACTAGACCACAGCCCCCTAGGTCTGCTAGCCGACACGGGCATCTCTAATGTCGTCCGGAAAACGGCCAAGATTCAAGTTCACCAAGGCGTCGCAATCGGTTATTTGCTGCATTAGGGTCTATCAGGACGGTGGGCGAGCAGGAAAACCCGTAAGTGCGAGAATCAACCCAAAAAACTTCTTGCACAACTAAGAATCTTCCCCTATAGTATCTCCTCGTCACGGGGGCGTAGCTCAGCTGGGAGAGCGCTTGACTGGCAGTCAAGAGGTCAGGGGTTCGATCCCCCTCGTCTCCACCATCGTGAATGCAAAGGCCTTCGAGAAATCGAAGGCCTTTTTTCATACGTGTCCACGCCACAATCCAAAGTGACACTCGCATCAACCCGCAAAAAGTTGCGCAATTACTTTCCCGGTTTTGTACAAAGTTTGTTAGCCAAGCATAATAGTCTGAGCAATTCACGCCGCCAGCAATACAACTCAGGCAATGATCGCCAACCCACACACCCCCATAAACCTGCGGCAATGTATGCAAGACGGCACAATATTCCCCATAACCACGGTAAATAAACAATATGTTGCTCAACACACCCCAAAACGTATGGGCTACCTGCTGTGCTAGGATAGCTAACGTTACATGGGTTCAACTGTGCTCACGGCTCCAGCAAGCCGCAAAGCACAGGGTCGATCAGTATCCGGCCGTAACGGCGGTGCCAGAAAAACCACGAGCTCCAATAGCGTCGTCATGCCTATCGCTTTGAATGACTTTGTTCTTGTCTGTGTGCAAGCTGTACTTTCGAATCGATATTTCATGACAAATCGCAGCAGTCCTGCAGCTGTTTGCGTGCGTTCCAGTTTTGTACCCGCTTGACTGGGCCGCACGCAGCCAGCTGGAGTCGCGGTCATTTTGCGATACTCTTCCGCATCTCTAGCAGCTGCACTCATACATACCGTTCACGGTGGGGCAGAGCCACGTGCTTGTCTAACTGGGCTCAGGGTTTGAATATGGAGCGCCTTCGCGCACAAGCGCCCTGGCGAAGCCATACCCAAACCCCGTGAGCCACACGTAAGACAGCAAGGGGGTGGTGCTCGTGTGGTATGTGGTCCAGGTCATTAACGGTCGCGAAGACGTAATGCGCGAGCGCATCGAGCATGTGGTGCCGGCTGGCGCCATGCAGGAGCTCTTTTATCCCCAATTTCAAACCGAAATCAAGGTACACGGCGAATGGGTCAACACAACCAAGCCGCTCTTTCCCGGTTATCTTATCTGCGATACTGCAGATCCCCGCACCGTGCAACAGTCTTTGTTGCGCATGGACGATTTTGCCCGGGTGCTATCCCAGGACGGTCAGTTTGTGCCGCTGGCAAAAGAAGAGACCCAGCTTATTGGCGGCTTTACGCATAGGGGAGACCGCGTGGTGCCCATAAGCGAGGCCCTAAAAGACGGCGACCAAGTCGTAGTTACGGCAGGTCCGCTGCTGGGCCACGAAGGCCTTATCAAAACCATTAACAGACGCAAGAGCACTGCTTATTTGGAGCTCGACTTGTGCGGCCGACGCGTAACCACCCGCGTTGGCCTTGCGGTGCTTTCAAAAGAGCAGCGCGTTATGCGCAATCACAGAAGAGCGATCGCCTAGCTGCAAGCTCGCAAGCGGACGACCGAAGGCAAAAAGTATCGGGGGAGGGGCTCTTGGAGCCTACGATGATGACCATGGCACAGGGCGCGCGGGAGACGCGCACGGCCGCCACGGCGAATTCCGTCACTGCCGCAGCCGGTGCTGCGGGGGATTACCTTACAAACGAAGAAGCGTACAAGATGCTGCGCGGTGCCAACTCCGGCGTGAAGCCCGAGCTTGGGCACAGGCTCTACCGCGTTGTTAAGCGTACGGTGGACATTGTCGCCGCCGGCGGAGCCCTGGTGTTGCTCTTTATTCCCGGGGTAATTCTGAGCGTGGTCATTTGCATAAAGAGCCCGGGCGCCAGCCCCCTATATTCACAGTGGCGCGTGGGCCGCGTGCGCAAAGACGGCACGTTCTACCTGTTTAAGATCTACAAGTTCCGCAGCATGGTTCCCAACGCAGACCAAATGCTCAAGGACTTGCAGGCCCAAAACGAGGCCACTGGCCCCATGTTTAAAATGAAGCACGACCCGCGCATTATTCCCGGTGTGGGTAACTTCATTCGCAAGCACAGCATCGACGAGCTGCCCCAGCTCATCAACGTGTTCTTGGGCCAAATGAACCTCATTGGCCCGCGCCCCGGCCTGCCGCGCGAGGTTGCCCTGTACAGCGAGCACGACATGAAGCGCCTGGCGGTAAAACCCGGCTGCAGCGGTCCTTGGCAGGTAATGGGCCGCAGCTACCTGGGCTTCAACGAAATGGTTGAGCTGGATCTTGACTATATAGAGAATCGCAGCCTGCGCCAGGACCTGCGGTTGATATTCGGCACGCTGAAGACGATGTTCTCTGGGGAAGGTGCCGTGTAGCATGCGCATCGCCATGATAGGCCAAAAGAGAACGGGTTCGCGCGAGGGCGGCGTAGAAGTGGTGGTAGGCGAGCTTGCTCGCCGTATGGCAGACCTTGGTCACCAAGTAACCTGCTACGACCGTATGGGCGAAGGAGCTCCTTCCGAGCCCTACGAGAAGGATGGCTACCGCATCGTTCCCGTAAAGGCTCTGGACATCAAGGGGCTCTCTGCGCTCACGAGCAGCTTTGCCGCAACAAGGGCCGCCATCAAAGACGGGGCAGACGTAATTCACTATCACGCAGAGGGGCCGTGTGTCCCCCTTCGTTTTGCGCGTTCCGCGGACATCAGGACCGTGGCAACGATCCACGGCCTGGACTGGCAGCGTGCAAAATGGGGCGGCTTGGCTTCCAAGTACATCAAGTTCGGCGAGGCGACGGCGGCCAAGTGCGCGGATGCGCTCATCGTGCTTTCCCGGGGCAATCAGGAGTACTTCAAGGAGGCTTACGGCCGCGAGGCTACGCTCATTCCCAACGGCATCACTCCCGAGGCGGATCTTCCCGCGAAGGAGATCTCCGAGCGCTTGGGGCTCACCCAGGGCTCCTATGTCCTCTACCTCGGTCGCATTGTGCCCGAGAAGCGACCGGAACTGTTGGTGGAGGCGTACAAGCAGGTAAAGACGGATAAGCGCCTGGTTATCGCGGGCGACTCCTCCGATACGGACGACTACGCCGTGGCGCTCAAAGAGGCTGCCGCGTCCGACCCCCGCGCGCTCTTTACCGGCCACGTTGAGGGCAACCTGCTCTCCGAGCTGTACTCCAACGCGTATTGCTACGCGCTCCCCTCCGACGTTGAGGGCCTGCCCATGAGCTTGCTGGAGGCCATGTCTCACGGTGCGGCATGCGTTACCTCGGATATTCCCGAGTGCGCGGATGTTCTGCAGGGTTGCGGGCTCACGTTCCCACACGGAGACGCGGGGGCGCTGCGCGACGTGCTTGAAGGCCTGATAGCGGATTCTGCCCAAGCGGAGAGGCTGGGCGCCATGGCACGTGACCGCGCGATTAATGGCTATGACTGGAACAGCGTCGTCCAAAGGACGCTTGCTTTGTATGAGGGTGTTGCGTAATGAAGATCCTTCTTGTAAATAAGTTTCATTGGCGCAAGGGTGGAAGCGAGACGTACTACTTTGCTCTTGCCGATGGTCTTCGCGCTCTTGGGCATGAAGTTGCCTTCTTCAGCATGGAGGATGAGCGTAATGAGCCGACTGAGTGGTCGCGTTACTTTGTAACGAATCGCGACTATAACGGACCGAGCTCTATTGTCGATAAGGCGAAGGCCGCGCAGGCACTTGTGTATTCCAAAGAGGCGCGCGAGAAGTTCGATGCGCTGTGCCGTGAATTCCAGCCCGATGTAATCCATCTCAATCTCACTCATAGGCAGATTACGTTTTCCATCTTGGACGCTCCTTGGCTAAAGCAGCATCCAACGCCGGTTGTGTATACCTCGCACGACTTGATTCTTGCTTGCCCGAGCTATCTTATGCTTGATTCCGAGGGCAACGTTTGCGATTCGTGTCTCGGGGGTCATTTTGGCAATTGCCTTAAGAAGAAGTGCGTAAAGGGTTCGATCGCAAAAAGCGCGTTAGCGGTGGCTGAGGCGGAGTGGCTTAAACGGCACAAAACCTATTCACGTCTCGATCGCATCATCTGCCCGAGTGAGTTCATGCGGAACAAGTTTATTGAAGCGGGGCTTCCCGAGCGTCAGCTTGTCCTCATGCGGAATTTCCTGAATCCCGATTCGATGTCACGGGAAGTTGCCAACCAAAATAATGAAGATCCCTACATGCTGTATCTGGGACGCCTTTCTCGCGAGAAAGGCGTGTTAACGCTCGTGCATGCTTTTGAGAAGGCGGCACCGGTGATCCCTGATTGGCGTCTTGTTATTGCAGGCGATGGCCCTGAATGTGATGCTGTGAAGGTCAAAGTTTCCGCAATGCCAAACGAAATAAGCTCGAGGATTGAGCTGGTTGGATATAAAACCGGTGACGCCCTGCGCGGACTTGTGAATCGAGCCACTCTGGCGGCTGCGCCGTCAGAGTGGCTCGAGAACGCGCCATATGCGGTTCTCGAGGCACTCGCCGCGGGCAAGCCCGTTATCGGTACGAACATGGGCGGAATACCCGAGCTGGTACGTGAGGGTGAAACGGGCTTCCTGGCTGAAGCCCACGATGAGGCAGGACTCGCAGATGCAATCCGTAGGGGTGCGGCGGTGGCCGCCGATCCTGCGGCTTACGCCGCGATGAGCGCGCATTGCCGTTCATTCGTGGCAGAGAACTGTAATCAAGAGAAATACATCCGGAATCTCGTCTCCCTGTATCAAGAACTAATTGACCGGAAGGTGGTGGCCTAACCCATGGCCGAGAAGAAACTCAACGGAACCGTAATCGTAACGTACCGCTGCAACGCGCGCTGCACCATGTGCAACCGCTACAAGGCTCCCAGCCGTCCGGAGGAGGAGCTCTCCCTCGACGTAATCAAGAAGCTCCCGCGCATGTACTTCACCAACATCACCGGTGGCGAGCCCTTCATCAGGACCGACCTTGCGGATATCGTGCGCGAGCTGTACAAGAAGTCCGACCGCATCGTCATCTCCACCAACGGCTTCTTCACCGACCGCATCATCGCCCTTGCCGAGGAATTCCCCCAGGTGGGAATCCGCATCTCCATCGAGGGTCTGCAGCAGACCAACGATGAGATCCGCGGTCTCCAGAACGGCTTCAACCGCGGCTACGAGACGCTCAAGAAGCTCGTGGAAATGAAGCACCCGGACGTGGGCTTTGGCATGACGGTGCAGGATCGCAACGCTGCGGACTTGGTGCCGCTGTACAAGCTTTCCGACGAGCTCGGAATGGAGTTCGCCACCGCCAGCCTGCACAACAGCTTCTACTTTGTCGAGGCGAAGAACATCATCAAGGACCGTCCCATGGTGGCCCAGAACTTCGAGGACCTGGTAAACGAGCTCCTCAAGTCCAACGAGCCCAAGAAGTGGTTCCGCGCGTACTTCAACATGGGCCTCATCAACTACATCTATGGGCAGAAGCGCCTGCTCCCGTGCGATATGGCGTTCGACACGTTCTTCATCGACCCCTACGGCGACGTCATGCCCTGCAACGGCACCAAGGAGAAGCTCGTTATGGGCAACCTTAACGACGAGTCTTGGGATGAGCTGTGGGAGAGCGCCCAGGCCGAGAAAGTGCGCGGCTGCGTGCGCCACTGCGACCGCAACTGCTGGATGATCGGCTCCGTGTCTCCTGCCATGCACAAGTACATCTGGAAACCCGCGTCGTGGGTGCTGGCGCACAAGCTCAAGCCCGGCAAGAAGTTCGACATGCACGAGGTCCCCATCGTGCGCGACTACGAGTCGGGCAAGGTGACGAAGGAGGAGCTGGACGCTCTTTCCACCTGCGACATGCACGCCGCGATCAACGACGGCCTTTCCGACGCAAGCCGAGCCGACGCGCACGTGTACGAGACTGAGGAGGCGCTGTAGTGCAGCCGGGTGGAAAAATCGAATGCAAAAATTCAGAAATAGCGGTTGCTCGATATCAATCGGAGGAAACACGTGAAAGTATCCTGCATAACCAGGCACGCAATCTCTAATTATGGCTCCCTGCTCCAGGCATATGCGACACAACGAGCGGTAGAGAGCTTGGGGCATGAGTTCGAGATTATGGACTATGTACCTGCTTGTGAGGACGTATCCCAGCAGGTGAGGACGCTTCTTTCGACAAAGCCGTCCTGGAACGGGAACCCGTTGAAGAAGTCTGTCTACAGACTTCTGATGGAGCCTGAGACAAGGGTGGCGGGCAAGCGGTTTGCGCGTGAGCGTTCCCAGCTGCTTAAGATGAGCCCTCACTATGCATCCCTGGAGGAGCTGAAGGCTAATCCGCCCAAGGCCGATGTCTATATGACTGGAAGCGATCAGGTGTGGGGTCCCATCAGCTCGGGCGCATACGACCTGTCATACGCGCTTGAGTTTGCTCCCGAGGGCGCAAGGCGCATCTCATATGCGGCAAGCTTTGGTAAGAAGAATATCCCGGATAGCGTGCGCCCCAGGTTTCTCGAGGACCTTCGAGCATATGAGGCCGTGTTCGTACGCGAGGATGCCGCGCGCGAGCAGCTTGCCTCGTGGGGCATAGAGGCCGGACAGGTTGTCGATCCCACGCTGCTGCTTGATGGCGAGGCGTGGAGAAGGATGGCGGCACCTGCCCCGAAGGGCGAATACATCCTCGTCTACCAGATTCACAGCGACCCGACGGTGGGGCAGTACGCCGTGAAGGTTGCCAAAAAGCTTGGCTTGCCCCTGATACGGATCTCCGCAAGCCTGCACCAGGCCTCACGCGAGGGCAAGTTCAAGTGGCTGCCGACGCTTGCTGAGTTTCTCTCGTATGTCGACAACGCAGCATGCCTAGTCACGGACTCGTTCCACGGTACGGCTTTTGCCATAAATCTCAATACGCCGCTGGTAGAAGTGCTGCCCAAGAACGGAACCTCGAGCAGGAACGTGAGTATTCTGCGACTCACGGACCTCACGGACAGAGTGCTTCAGAATCTAGATGATGTCGAGTTAGCATCCAAGCAGATTGACTTTGGTCGGGTCAACGACGTGATGGGTGCGGAGAGGGAGAAGTCCCTAGCGCAGCTCAAGAGCATGATTGAGGAGTAGGGCATTGTCAAACGTTGGCACTAGGACGGTATGCAAGAAGGATATGTGCGCTGGCTGTATGGCCTGCGTCGATTCATGCCGACATGGAGCGATTGCCATTGAGGATACGATTGAGGCGTATAACGCCCGTATTGATCCTACAAGGTGCGTGGGATGTGGACTGTGCGAGAAAACGTGTCCCCAGATGGTATCCCCATCTTCGTTGCGTCCTCTCGAGTGGCTACAGGGGTGGGCGAAAGATACATCGCTCAGAATGTCATCTTCGTCCGGGGGTCTGGCTACGGCCATCTCGGAGGCGTTTGTGGCGTCAAATGGATTAGTGTGTTCATGTGCACAGGAGGGCGGTGAGTTCCGGTTCCACCTCACTTCTGATGCGGATTACTTGAGGAGGGCCCAAGGCTCCAAATACGTCAAAAGCAATCCGCTTGGTGCGTACCGCGAGGTTAGGGAGGCCCTGCAAGGTGGTCAAAGGGTTCTCTTTATCGGTCTTCCTTGTCAGGTTGCTGCGATGCGTAACTTCGTTGGAAGCCGTTTAGCCGATTCCCTTTACACCATCGACCTTATCTGTCATGGTTCACCGTCCCCCAAGGTCCTGAGCCGATTCTTGGAAGAGACAGGTAACAACCTGTCCAATGAGCTGATACTGGACTTTCGAAAGAAAGTCCAGTTTCAGCTCCGCTATCGCGGAGCTGAAACTGTGGGTAGGACGGGTGTCCGCGATCGCTACTCGATTGCTTTCCTCTCGGGTTTACCGTATACGGAAGGCTGCTACTCCTGCCGCTACGCCAAGGGTGATCGTGTCTCCGATATTACGCTTGGCGATTCATGGGGTAGCGAGCTTTCTGATGAGGTCGCGAACGGGATATCCCTCGCACTTGTGCAGACAGACAAGGGTCGAGAACTGTTAGAAATGACGGACCTTGAGCTTTTGCCGGTTGATCCTGGTCTAGCTGTGGCCAACAATGAACAGCTTCAACGTCCTTCGACGAAGCCTATAGAAAGAAATACCTTTATGGACGGCTTTCGTAACGGGGTACGGGTTAACCGACTCGTTCTCAGGGCGAGGCCAAAAGACTGCGCCAAGTACTTGGTCAAGGATATACTGCTTGCACTGGGTTTGCTCAGGGGTTAACACATCGAGAGCGTTTGCTTTAGGCATTAATGATAAGGTAATCCATATGTTGAGTAATTCCAAGGTGCCAAAGTGCGTCGTATTAATGGCGTCATACAATGGCATCCCATTTATTTCAGAACAAATTGACAGCATTCTCTCGCAGGCTGAAGTTGACGTACGTCTTTTTGTCCGTGATGACGGGTCATCTGATGGTACTCGTGATCTTCTGCAGCGCTATGCAGATGAGGGCAGTCTGACTTTGTTAACAGGAGAAAACCTAGGACCTGCTTTAGGGTTTTTGACGTTGTTGCGGAATGCTCCCGAAGCTGATTACTATGCGTTTTCCGACCAAGATGATATTTGGGATAGCGATAAACTGATAACTGCGATTAAACAGCTTAAGAAGCAGGAGAATTTGGCTCTTTATCATTGCAATTCAAGACTTGTAGATTCAGCTGGTAATGAGATGGGCCGGTTAACCTATGGGCAACAAAGGTGCATATCTTATCGAGATAACGACCCTCTCAACCAGCTTTGCATTGGGTCACCTATGGGATGTACGCAAGTATTTGATAGGCGTATTTGGGAAGTTGTTTGCTTGCATGAGCTGCCCCATCCCGTCATCATGCATGATAAGCTGATAGCTAATCTATGCGTGCTGCTGGGTTATCGGATTGTTTTCGATGCTTCTCCTCATATGGGATATCGCCAGCATGGTCGTAATGTGGTCGGTGTGAGTACTGATTTACCATCTAAAGTGATTGAGAAAATCAATAGTTTTTGTCATCCGCGAGAGATTACTCTTGCAAAGCAAGTTACTGGACTTCTTTCAACTTATTCCGACTGCATTCTTCCTCCAGAGCGTGCTCTTGGAGAGTTGGTATCGAAAATGGACGCTTCTTTCATGGCTAGGTGCAGGGTTTCTTTCTCTTCGAGGCTAAATTTCGGCAGTCTACAAGAGGGCCTTTTCAATAGATCTCTCCTCTTGTTTGGGAAGCGATGATATGAGTAAAAGCATCCCCAAACCGCACAATAGTGGGTACGTCCTAGCGCTTGCCTTTTGCGACTATCTCAAGGACAAGACCGGCACCCCAAAGGCTATTATGGCGAGTCAGCAGGCCATGGCGTCGCACGGCATAAGTTACGTCTATCTCCACTCGGTTAAGAAGACCCTGTTCAGGGACGACCAGATGCTATTTTGCGAATTCGGGGTTACGGTCGACGGGGTGGAGGCTGGTGTTTTCAGTATTGCCCAGGTGTGCGAGGCCCTTTGCAGCTGGCAAAAAAGCGGCTTCAGCCTTCTTGAGCTTCATATCCACCACCTTCTGTACGTGAGCCTTGAGAAAGTCTCCGAACTGCTAAAAGTTACAGGCAAAACACCGGTCAGGGCCTTTCTCCACGACTATTACCTGTGTTGTACAAGCTATAACCTCCAAAATAGGAGCGGCTTTTGTGACAGCTCAAGGCTCGGCGACGCTCCCTGCGAGAAATGCCCCCACTTCAGTAACAGCCTTCGTGTGGAGTCGAAGATCCAAGGGCTGTTTGACTCCATCAAAAATCTCCGTTTTGTTGCACCTTCGACCTATACGAAGAATCGGTTTCTCTCATTCAGGCCCCAATACGAGGGCCTTGTTGATGTAATACCGCACCAAAAGCTGCTTGGAGAGTATCTGGGCAACAGACGTCCTCTGAACGCAGGGGAGCGCATCAGGGTTGCCTTTCTGGGGATGCCGAGGAAGACAAAGGGCTGGGAGACCTGGCTTCGCCTCGTATCTGCGGTCGATGAACAAGAGTACGAGTTCTTCGTCTTCAACAGCTCGAACGATATGTATCCAGGGATGAACAAGCGGTTTGTCGAATTTGATGAGAAGCACCCAAATGCCATGACCGACTCTCTCAGGGAGTGCGAGATTGCCATCGTTGTCATGTGGCCATCTTGTCCAGAGACCTATAGCTACACCTGTATGGAATCTTACTCCGCAAACGCTTATACGATTTCGAGTGCATGTGCAGGCAATGTCGCCGACTTTGTCGTTGAGCATGGGTCCGGTTTGGTGCTGAATAACGAGGAGGAGCTAATCGGGCTGTTTAGGGATAAGAGCCGGCTTATCAGGGAGGTCAATCGTTTCAGGAGCGGAAAGCCTGGTCCGCTCGATCTTGTCGATTCAGATGAGATCGTAGACCTGCTTCCATGCTCCTCGGTAGGTCTCAACACGGGAGTTCACATGCACACGAGGCTGATTGAACGTGTGCTGCTGGAGGTACTCAATGCAAGATCATAGGCATGCGAGGCTCGTTATAAATAAAGCGGAGGAGCGGGCTGGTCGAAGAGGTCGTTGGTATCTCCCTAATAAGCATGGCGTTCTAACCGTTTGCATGGGTGACCTGGCGGATGCGACGATCGTTATAGGTATCTTGGCGCAGGTTTTCTTCCTTGAGTACTATGGTCTGGGGCGATACCTCAACTGGGTAATTACCGGCATGATTTGCGTGAGGGCGCTCTTCTCCGGATGGAAATATAGCGGTAGAGCGCTACTACTTGGGCTGATTACCGTTGCAGGGTGGCTGTCTGGTGCCCTCTTGGGTGGCAATATGGAAACGTTTAGGGCGAATATTTTGCTGCTCCTCTACCCGTTTGTCTATACGCTTTACTTCTTTCTTTTGGTCACTAACAAGAGGGATTTTCTTCTTGGACTCTTTGATGCAGGTTTTCCGGTCTTCAACGCCATATTGCTTCTCAATATGGCGATCATGTTTATCCAGTACTCTACCCATGGGATGATCGCTGCGACAACGAACGACATCAGTTACTTCGAGGACAATATCTCCGGCCTGTTCTCTTATGCGTCCGTCCATGCGGTGGCCCTTTACACTTCATTCGTCGTGCTCTACAACTTCGTCTGGATTAGGAGGCTTCGGGGTCCTCTCTGGCCATCCCTTGCCATCGCTTACAACGTCTGCCTTATCGTCCTGTCCTTCTATCTTGCGACACTCAACGATAATAAGGCGCTCTTCATAATCCTTCCTCTCGTTTTAGTGATGTTCTGGCTTATTTCAGTCATGAGAGGAGAAGCGGATGTTTCGGGTCCCTTCTTTTGGCTTGTCGCCTTGTATTTTATCCTGACAATTGCATACGCCTTGGTGCCTGCGTTCCAGATCCTCGTGGATACGCAAGTGTTTGGTCTGTTCGATATGGTTGGCAGTTCAGCTTCCGTCGGTACTGCTGCCGACGGCAGTAACGAGAGGATTGCTATCATCGGCTTCGCTCTCTTGAGACCGGCTACATGGAGTCTCGGAGAGGGTCTTGGAGCCTCAAGCTTCTACGCGTCCGGGTTCATGTCGTTTAACCACTTTGGTCAAGCGGATATGGGGTCTTTCTTGATTCTCATGGGGGTTTGGGAGACGGCAGCGTATGTAGCGTTTTTCCACTCCGTGGTTAGTGAGTTTATGGAGCAGGAAAAAGGATCTAATGGCCGGATTGTTCGTTTGCTCCTTTTGCTAACAATTCTTATTACCTTTCTGTATACGCAGTGCTTTACAAGGGTGAACTGCTGCTTGTGCCTACTGCTGCTCTGTGGAGCGCTGGCTTGGTCGTGGAATTCCTCGGCTGCAGACTATTTGATTATTGATAGAGACGAAGAACAGGTTTGAACATGAAAATAGGCATTTCCACATTTACGCATGGGGACAACTATGGGCAGAGGCTCCAGAACCTTGCTGTCCAAGAAACTCTCAAACTCTCGGGTGCAGATGTCCTTACGTTCAGACAGAAGGACTCGAGATCTGCCAAATACAAGCTCAAGTCTTTGGCTTCGCTCATTCCAAAGGGGCTTGCCGTTGCCCACATCCAGAGGCATCGTTCGTTTGAGGATTTCAATTCCCGTAACATTTCCTTTAGCCGGGAGGTTATATCTGATTCCAACCCTCCACGTGACATTAAATCCTATGACTTTTTCGTTGCTGGGAGCGACCAAGTTTGGTCTCCGTATTCCCCTGACGCTAACTCCACTATGTTTCTCACGTTTTCGCCAAGAGAAAAGCGCATTGCTTTTTCGCCAAGCTTGGCAGCTCCGACGATTCCCGAGGAGAAGCGTGAGCTGTTCCACGGCTATTTCGACGGGTTTGATAGGCTGTCCGTTCGTGAGCAGAAGAGCGCCGAGCTTATAAACAGTCTGTACGGCTTAAAGGCCGAGGTGTTGATTGACCCAACACTGATGTTTGACGGCTCCTGGTGGGAAAGGTATGAAAAAGAGCCGCACTGCGGGCTTCCAAATGATTATGTATTGACGTACTTCCTCGGGAGTGCAGCTTACGAAGAGAGGGTTGCCGAAATCTGTGATTCACTTAGCTGCAAGAGGGTCGATTTACTAGGGGATGCGCGCTACTACGCCCTCGGGCCTTCAGAGTTCCTCTATGCCGTCCGTCACGCAAAGCTTGTAGCGACAGATTCATATCACGGATCAATTTTCTCGATCTTGTTCGGGAAGCCGCTGATTTATTGCCCTCGTGAGTCCACTGGTCCAGACATGAGCAGCCGATTCGACACGCTAGCCAGCGAGCTGGGTGTTTCTTTCGTTGAGCGGTCAATTCTTTCCGTATGTAATTCGGAACTGCTCGAGAGTGACTATTCAAAGGCGTATGACAGGTTGGCAGCTCAGAGGAAGATCGTTGTTGAATTCCTCGATAGATGTGGATTGAGCATTCCCTCGGAGGCCGCCCGTGGCTAGCCAGCGTAAGGCGGGCGCCCTCCTCGGCTACGCCAACATCCTCGCAAAGAACCTCGTCAACCTCGTCTACACGCCGATGCTACTGTCCTACGTGGGGCAGGCGGACTACGGCGTCTTCCAGAGCTCGAACTCCTTTGTCTTCTCGCTGACGCTCCTGTCCTTCGGCTTCTCCGAGGCCTACGTGCGCTTCTACACGCAGACGGTGGCGCACGGCGGCGAGCGCGACATCCGGCACCTGAACGGCATGTACCTCACGCTTTACGTCGCCGTCACAGCCGCGGCGGTCGCCCTCGGCATGGGTTTCTCCGCAAACGCCGGCGCGGTGTTCTCGGCCGGGTTCACCGAGGCGCAGGTCTCGCTCGCCCGGGAGCTGCTCGCCATCATGACGCTCAACGTCGCCTCGACGTTGTTCACCGTCGTGTTCAATTCCTACATCACGGCGCACGAGCGCTTCGTCTACCAGCAGACCAGGCAGCTCGTCACCACGCTTGCGACGCCGCTGTGCGCCTGGGCCCTGCTGGCCGCCGGTATGGGGCCCGTGGGCGTTGCCCTAGCACAGCTCGCGGTGAACCTCGTCCTGCTCGCCCTCAACGCGCGCTACGCCATCGTCGTGCTGGGCATGCGCTTCGAGCTCAGGGGTGCCGACTGGGGCGTCATGCGCGGCATCGCCGCCTTCAGTGCCTGGATCTTCGGTAACCAGGTCTGCGAGATGGTCAATCAGAGCGTGCCCAACATCATGCTGGGGGCCATCTCGGGCGCGACTGCGGTATCTCTGTTCGCGGTGGCCGTGAACATCCGCCAGGTCTTCTACTCGCTCTCCACCACGATGTCGAACGTCTTCATTCCGAAGGTCAACCGCATCGTCGCCACCTCGGACGACAACGCCGAGCTCACTCGCCTTATGACGCGCGTGGGCCGCTACCAGATGGTACTGTTTTGCTGGGTGTACGGAGGTTTCGCTATTCTCGGGAAGTTTTTCGTGACGAGGTGGGCGGGCCCGGGCTTCGCCGAGGCCTACTGGCTCGTGCTCGCCATGACGCTACCCGTCATGGTGCCCCTCTGTCAGAACGTCGGCATCGAGATCCAGAGGGCCAAGAACATGCACCACGCCAGGAGTCTCGTCTACCTTGCGATGGCGGTCGGGAACGTTGCCTTCACCGCCGCGGCCGCCCCGGCGCTGGGGCCGTGGGCCCCCGCGATCGCCTATGTCGTCAGCATCGTGCTCGGCAACGGACTGTGGATGAACTGGTACTACCAGAAGCGGGTCGGTCTCGACATGCTCTTTTTCTGGAAGCGGAACCTGCCGGTGCTGCTCGCCTGGGCTGCCGTCACCGTCGCCTGCCTCGCTGGCACGGTGGTCCTGCCCGTCAACGGATGGCCCGCGTTCCTCGAGTGGGGCGCCGTTTACAGCGCGCTTTTCGCCATAGCCCTTTGGCTCGCCGTCCTAACGAAGGACGAACGTATCGCGGTCGTCTCTCGTCTCCCGTTCCTTAGATAGGGTCCATTATGAATGATTCCGAGAAATCCCCGAGGGTCGTCTCGCTTGGCGACCGTTGCTGCGGCTGCGGCGCGTGCGCTGCCCGCTGCCCCAAGTCATGCATCTCCATGGAACCCGATGATTGTGGCTTCCTACACCCCACCGTCGACGCCTCCGGGTGCGTAGGCTGCGGGGCGTGCGACGCCGTATGCCCGGCGCTCAACGCCCCTGGGGAGGACGGGTGCGAGTTCGCCCTCTGAGCGAAGGCTCATGACGTCGGCTTGCTCGATAGATCGTCGTCGGGCGGCGTGTTCGGTCTACTCGCCGGTGACGCTCTCTCGCGCGGCGGTGTTGTGGCGGGCGCCGCGTGGACGGACGGTTGCCGCGAGCTTCGTCACGTGCTCGTGGAGGACAGGCCGGCGCTCGGCGCCGTTATGCGCTCGAAATACGTTCAGAGCGCGGTTGGCCGCGGCGTCTTCGAGGGCGTCCGCGCTGCCCTGCGTGAAGGCAGGCCGGCGCTCTTTGCCGGTACTGCATGCCAGGTGGCTGGCATGCGCTCATACCTGGGGAAACTCGCCGACTCTGACCTCTTCCTCGGCGTCGACGTCATCTGCCACGGTGTTCCGTCTCCAGAGCTCTGGTCGCGCTGGGTCGACTACCGTGGTGAGGCCTTCGGGTCGGACGTCTGCGACGTCAATATGCGGAGTAAGACAACCGGATGGTTGTCTTACTCCGCTATGTACAAGCACATAGCGGAGAAAGACAACACCGGGGACACCGAGTCCCAGATATTCGGCAAAGACTGGTACATGAAAGCGTTTCTGGCCAATGCGAGCCTTCGTTCGTCCTGTCTGGCATGTCCAGCAAAGCGCTCCAGCGGCGCCGATATCACGCTCGGTGATTTCTGGGGGTTCCAGAATACCCATCCCGAGGTCGACAACTCCAAGGGCGTATCTGCCGTCCTATGCAATACCGAGAAGGGCGTGCGGGCATTCGAGGCTATTTCTGGGCTTACTGCAAACGGTCCGGCGACGCTTGATGGGGTAATCGCGGGCAACCCTAGCCTCGTCCATTCTGTCACGCCTTATCCAAAGCGCGACGAGTTCTTGAACGACGTGTCTGCCGGGCTTTCCATCCCAGATCTCATGGACAAGTGGGATTTCCGTCCCACTCTCTGGCAGCGTGTCCGCGGCAAGCTTGGTGGTATTAAACGACGACTAAAGAGACTCGTTGGAAGGAGAGCCTAGATGGCCAAGGATCGCTACCTTCAAGCTCTTCGTGGGCTTGCGATTTCCGCAGTGGTGCTTATCCACTGTCTTCCTCAATGTGCCGCGTCGGTCGCCATTCGCCCATTCCTCAACTTTTCTGTTGCGTTGTTCTTGTTTTTATCCGGTGTTCTTACCGACGAGCGCAAATTTAATGCGGGGGGGGTCTTCGACGCCGCATTAGCAAGGTTGCCGGACCTTATGCGTTCTGGAGCGTTATCTATCTTGCGGCGTTTCCCGCCCTTCATGGGCGTCTGGGTTTCTGGCGTTCGCCGTGGGCTCCGTATCGGCTCAGATGTACTATCTATTGGTCTATTCACAGCTTGTGCTGCTTACTCCGGTACTGTTCAGGCTCCTTTCACGGTATAGGTTCTTTGTCTATTGTGTGACACCGGCTTGCTTGCTTCTAAGGGAGCTCGCTGCCGTTGCCGGTATCGCATTGCCTCTAATACAGGTTTTCTGCCCCATGTGGCTCATCTTTTATGTTTTCGATCTCGACTGGAGGCGTTGGGCTGCGCTCATTGAAGGACGAACCACTCAGCTTGTTGCAGTGCTCTTTATATTTTTAATAATTCAGGAGGTCGCAGGCTTCTGGTGGTATTTGACTGGCGATTTCAATATGGCCACAACTCAGCTTAAGCTCGGTTCTGCCGCGACCTCTTTAGCTGTGATCGCGCTTCTTATGGCGGTTCCGGGATCATTCAAGTCGCGATTATCTTCTACTTTGCTTGTTGACCTTGGGAACGCCTCTTTTGGAATCTACCTCTGCCATATACTTGTTCTCAAGGCCGTTTGGAAACTGCTTGGATTATTCGTCATTCCACTTGGTGTTTCGACATTTGCTGTTTGGGCGCTAACTCTTGCCGGATCTTATTCGCTTGTATCACTTTGCGGTCGTTATTTGCCCGAACGAATTCACATCATTGTGGGATTATAAATTGATTTTCGATACTGGCGCTTTTCATAGCGTTGAAGCAAAGTGAGTCCATTACCAACATTTGGCACGCGATCATCGGTGAAGATACCGGACTTCCTGTTTTCGAACGAGAAGATGACTTTTTACTCAAAATGGCTGATTGGATTAACCAACCTGAAATAACCGGAATCAATCTCCCTTGGTCGAGCATTGAAAAATGGAAGGGGCAATTCAGGTAGCCATATTCCGCAGTCATTACCTTGCCTATTTCGTTAAGAATGAGGGGGTTTAGCAAAATAGGATACCCAAGTCTTATTTATCACTCGATCTAAAGCGCATTTCGATTGTAGAGGACAGATTAAATGAAAGGCATCATCCTCGCGGGCGGGTCCGGCACGCGACTGTACCCGCTCACTCTCGTGACCTCCAAGCAGCTGCTGCCGGTCTACGACAAGCCCATGATCTACTACCCGCTGTCCACGCTCATGCTGGCGGGCATCAAGGACATCCTGGTCATCTCCACGCCGACCGACCTGCCCAACTTCCAGCGCCTGCTGGGCGACGGCTCGCGCTTCGGCGTGGACCTCTCCTACGCCGAGCAGCCCTCGCCGGACGGCCTGGCGCAGGCCTTCACCATCGGCGAGGAGTTCATCGGCGGCGAGCCCTGCGCGCTCGTGCTCGGCGACAACATCTTCTACGGCAACGGCCTGTCGCGCCACCTGACGCGCGCCGTCCAGAACGCAGAGTCGGGCCGCGCCACGGTCTTCGGCTACCACGTGGACGACCCCGAGCGCTTCGGCGTCGTGGAGTTCGACGGCGAGGGGAGGGCCGTCTCCATCGAGGAGAAGCCCGCCGAGCCCAAGAGCTCCTACGCCGTCACCGGCCTGTACTTCTACCCGGGCGACGTCGCCGCCAAGGCGCATGAGGTCAAGCCGTCCGCGCGCGGGGAACTGGAGATCACCACGCTCAACCAGATGTACCTGGAGGAGGGGACGCTGTCCGTCGTCACCCTGGGCCGCGGCTACGCGTGGCTGGACACCGGCACCATGGAGAGCCTGCACGAGGCGGCGGAGTTCGTCCGCGCCGTGGAGCACTCCCAGGACCTGCCGGTCTCGGTCCCCGAGGAGATCGCCTGGGAGAACGGCTGGATCACCACCGCCGAGCTGGAGGAGGCCGCGGAGGCCTACGGCAAGTCGGTCTACGGCCGGCACCTGAAGAAGGTCGCCGCCGGCGAGATCGTCAACAGCCCGCGCGAGTACTAGGAGGAACCCCTCATGTCCGAGATCTTCGAACCCAAGAACATCATCGTCACTGGCGGCTGCGGCTTCATCGGCAGCAACTTCGTGCACTACGTGGTGGACAACCACCCGGGCGTCCACGTCACCGTCCTGGACAAGCTGACCTACGCCGGCAACCCCGAGAACATCGCGGGCCTGCCGTCGGACCGCGTGGAGCTCGTCGTGGGCGACATCTGCGACGCGGAGCTGCTGGACAGGATCGTCCCGGGCCACGACGCCATCGTCCACTACGCCGCCGAGAGCCACAACGACAACTCCATCGCCGACCCCGAGCCGTTCGTGCGCACGAACGTCGAGGGCACCTTCCGCCTGCTGGAGGCCGTCCGCAAATACGGCATCCGCTACCACCACGTCTCCACCGACGAGGTCTACGGCGACCTGGCGCTCGACGACCCCGCCAAGTTCACCGAGGAGACGCCGTACCACCCGAGCTCCCCGTACTCCTGCACCAAGGCCAGCTCCGACATGCTGGTCCGCGCCTGGACCCGCACCTACGGCCTGCGCGCCACGATCTCCAACTGCTCCAACAACTACGGCCCCTACCAGCACGTGGAGAAGTTCATCCCCAGGCAGATCACCAACATCGTCGACGGCGTGCGCCCCAAGCTCTACGGGAAGGGTGAGAACGTCCGCGACTGGATCCACACCGAGGACCACTCCAGCGCCGTCTGGGACATCCTGACCCGCGGCCGCATGGGGGAGACCTACCTCATCGGCGCCGACGGCGAGAAGAACAACATCACCGTCCTGCGCATGATCCTCGAGGCGATGGGCCGCGACCCCGAGGACTTCGACTGGGTCGCCGACCGCCCCGGCCACGACCGCCGCTACGCCATCGACTCGACCAAGCTCCAGCGCGAGCTCGGCTGGAGGCCGGCCCACACCGACTTCGCCGAGGGGCTCAAGGCCACCATCGACTGGTACGTGGCCAACGAGTCCTGGTGGCGCCCGGCCAAGGAGGCCACCGAGGCCCGCTACCGCGCGCAGGGGCAGTAGAGGTAGCAGCCCTTGCGAAACAAAGCGGGGTCCCGGACTAGCGCTCCGGACCCCGCTTTGTTTAGTGCGCAGTTGGCCGAATGTGTCCCTGAATGGCGGTTGGTTGGTGGAGCGTCGTGCGTCGTGTATTGTATTTCTTGCGCCTTTGCTTGTGGCCTTCCTCGCCATAAATACTGTGGTGATGCTATTCACCCAGTTGTACGCCTACGCGGACGAGCCCGGCGGGGACGTATACCTGCACGGCGATCTGATCTGGTGCGGCGAAACGCCCGAATGCAAGCAGTCGATGGCCATGTGCCGCGCAAGGTGGGGCTGCAGGTGAGGCTCGTGCCCAAGAGCAACACGAGGCGGCTCTCCTACGAGTGCTGGCAGGGTGCGCAAAATCTGCATCGACCCGGTGCGCTGCCCGCTGGCGCATGAGAAGTCCAGGCTCAAGAAGTACGACCACGACCACGACTGCGACGGGACGTGGCTTGAGGGCATCCCCGACGGCAACGACCACTCGATCGAAGCAGTGAGGTTCGCAATTATGGACGACATCTTGCGTGGGTGAGGGCGCAGCGTGCTGCTTCTCCTCGCCACTGAAAGGCGCTAAAGGTTAATCTGCTGTCTTCTCCGTTGTCTTAGGATCAGCCTCCTCGCCCTGCTCGTCAGATACTCCCTTGAACTTCGCCATAACGTTTTTCTTTGTCTTGACAATCTTTGGACGCGCGGTCTCACACCACCATTTTTCGACATGAGGCTTTGCCGCCTGAGCACCTTTCACCGCCAGAAAGCTAACGGCAATTACGGTAATCGCAGCAGCCGCCACCTTGCCACCGTTCGAATCGGAGGCATCATTGCCATCGCGCTGGCCATCATCAAGACTGTCATCGCCATTTGCCGCAAGCGATGCCTCCCACTCTTCTCTCTGCCTTTTCTTTTCGGCGCGATTGGCTGCAACCGAATCGGAAAGCTCACGTCTGCGTTCCGGGGAAAGCGGGCCAATTTCATTGAGGATTTCCTCTTTCCATGACGTGGAAACATAGCCAGCATGATTAGGGCTTCCGGTTTCCCAGTGCCTCTGCGTGGCATAAGGACGCCCCTTCTCGGTGACCCTATAATCTCCAGGTTCGCCTTCGAGGTAGCCTTCTTCCTTCAGCCAGACATTCACCTCCTCTGCGTTAAGCCCAACATCCCGCCCCAAGTATCTTGCTGACTTACGCATCGCAAGCCCCTTTCGCTTATCAACAGTATGGTAGTGTCGCGAATCATGATGTAGGGCTCGGTTCTCGAGGGTGGCCGCAGGCTGCCCGAGGAACCGAGAATCATCTAGAATGCCGTCATTCTAGCCTATGTCACGCCGCCTTCCTGCCGACAACGGGGTTACCGGCCGCGACGAGTGCGATGATCCCGGCCGCGTGCTCGGCGGCAGGGCCCTCGTAGGCAGGCGCGTTCACCTTGGCGCCCTCGACGGCCCTGCCGATGGGGTCTTCGTTGAACTGGCGGCGTCCGGCCCAGCCCTCGTCCATCTCTGAGAACACCGCTCCCATCATCCTGATGAGCGACTTCCTGCTGGGGAAGACCTGCACCACGCAGCCGCGGCGCTTGGGCTCGCGGTTGGCGCGCTACTGCACGTTGTTGGTGCGAAGTCTCACGTGGTGCTCGTAGGGGAAGTCGAGGTAGGCCAGCGCGTCGGCCTCGGCCTCTTCGAGCGCCTCGGACGCCTTGGGGCAGAACCCCTCGATCTGCTCGGTGGTCAGCTGGGTGCTCGAGTCCGGGCTCGCCGACCGCAGGGCCACGCGCGCCATTAGCGAGGGATGTGGTGATCGCGAGATACACGGTAGCGACCTTGGGCGCATGTGCGCGCTTCTGCAGGTTCGAGCGGAAGGAGATGAAGTGATTGGCGAAGACGTGAAATGGGCGTTGGGCATTGCGGTCACGGCGCTCGTGCTCATGGCGTTCCTGCTGCACGTGCCGTTCGCCCTGGTGCTGGGGCCGTGGAGGACTAGGGGACGCGTCCGAGACCGGAACCCCCGCTGGAGGGACCGTCCGTTTTTTGTCCGGGCAAGCTGAGATGCTTTTATCACGATAAGCGCAGATGGGAAGCACATCACTGGTATGATTTGGGAAAGGAGGAAACAGATGAAAGTCCAAATCGGGACAGAGTACTGTGCGATGGAAATCGCCGAGTACGCCGTCAGCAGGCGATATCGCCACGACACGCCAATCAGCAATCTTCAGCTCCAGAAGATTCTTTACTTCCTGCAAGTCATACACGCGAGCGAGACCGGCGAGCTGCTATTCGCCGACCAGTTTGAGGCATGGCCCTACGGCCCGGTCATCAGAGATGTCTACGTTAAGTTCTCTGACTGCGGCGGCTTCCCGATAAAACGCGAGTTCGACACCGAGATAAATGATTCCATCCGCCCGTTTCTGGATGCGGGGGTGGACATGCTCGCCGAGAAATCCCCATGGGAGCTCGTCAGGATCTCACACGCCGAGGGGTCTCCGTGGGACGTCATCTACAACCAGAAGCGCCTACACAAGGGAATCATCCCAAATGAATTGATCATGCAGTGCGCTAGCGAGGTCTCTGAGTGACCGAGCAAGACTACGCAAAGGCGGCCGAAAACTTCGAAAGGGCCCTCTCTCTGCTCACCAGCAAGATTGGGACTCTTTCGAAGCCACCCCTGAAAGTTCCCCCAATAAACGCAGGCAGCGACGACGCAGAGAAACGCAAGGCTCTCCGCGACATGCTCGAATCCCTCGCCAGCACGGATGATGCTGCGGTGCTCTCCCAGGATGACATCCGCCGAGCCTCGAACTTCTTCGTAAAGCTATATGGGGGGAGCGAGCCCTATCGCCATAGATATGCCGACATCTGCGACCTGGTATTCAATGCACTCGGGCAGTCCCCTGGGGACTTGGACGAAGGGGTCCCCTATTCGGTCAACTGCCTCGCCGAGAACATTCGCATCATCCATGACAACCTGACGAAACATGGATTTTGTGACCAGGCGAAAAGTGTCCTCAAACTCGCCGACCACATCGACCTGGAAAAGACGAGGCTGAGCCACGACATCGAACAGCAGCAGGCCATGCGCACATTCAAAGCGGCAATCGCCGAAGTGAAAGCGGAAAGGGACGAGGCGGACCAGAAACGCGCAGAGCTGGAAAGGGAGTTCGACGAGCGCCTCGACAAGACGAGGATGGAGTACATCGCGATCCTCGGCGTGTTCGCGGCGGTCGTGCTCGCCTTCAACGGCGGCGTCGGGTTCTCGACCTCCGCGATGGGCGCGCTCGGCATCGACGGCGGCATACGCGCCATCGTGCTCCTCGCCGCGCTCGTGGGCTTCGTGCTCATCAACACGGTCTGCATCCTGCTGGTCTTCATCTGGAAGATGTCCTTCAACCATCGGAATGTCGAGCTGGGAAAATGGCCGAGGAACTGTCTGATCGCCGCAGACGTCGTCCTCGTGGTCATCATGGCTGCGATGATGGCGCTCTCCCACCCTGGACTCAGGGGGCTCATCGGGCTGTAGCCCGAACGCCATGCCGAGGGCCGTCCTCCGGGGCGGCCCTCGGCATGGCGACACGTCTAGGAACATAGCCGTGCGGTCATCCTCCGCCGCACGGGACACTGGGGAGCCGTCCTTCGGGTCGGCTTCCTGCTTTTCGCGGCGGGGCGAGATTGATTGGAGGTGGCGCTTGGACGCCGACGAGCCGATGGCGAAGGTAGTGTCGCGATTGTTGGTGTAGGGTCTCCATAAGGCGGAATCTGTAGAGGAAGGAGACTGTGATATCGTGCGCTCCGATGATGATATGCCTGGAGAAGGGTTTTACGAGCGCTACCGCGTGCTCTTTTACCCATGGATTCACGAGAGGCCTGCGGCCAGAATGCGGGATGTGCGACGGGAGAAGCGAGCCGTTCGCCAAGTGGGGCCCGTTGACCGGAAGCCTCTCCTTGAGGCGGCGGCGCTGGCGGATGGGTTGACCAAATGTTCCCAGATAGCGTTGTAATTAGTTTCATCGGTCAAATCGATTTCGGCACGGCTGTTGCTTTCCTCTCGTTGGCGCTCAATCTCCTCCAGTGGATTGTCACGCTGATACGGGGCCGCCGGGCGGCCGCGCGGAGCCAGGCCTCGGCCATCTATGCCCGTGTGGTCAGGATGCCCGAGGGGGAGACGGCCACGGTTGGCAGGTGCAGGGTTGATTTCGGGCCGCAGTTCGGACTAGAAGTGATGAACAATAGCAACGACGTCGTTTACCAAGTTATCCTCACTGCCGCGCTCGTCCAAGGTGCCGGGCCTCAAGACGGGAGGGACGTCGAGGGGTGTGGCTGCAGAGTTCTACTCTCGTCCGTTGCTCCGGGCAAAACCGTGAGGTGTATCGGGCATCTCGATTGCTCGATGCATAAGGCCCTCGGCTGCGAGGTGGCTTTCACCGATCGCTACGGACGCAGTTGGGTGCGGAAGAGCGACGGTCATTTGGGCAGGATTCGATTCAAAACGCCCGTCGATTATTACGGTCTGATGCTGCCTGTGGAGTGGATGGACTTCGATGAATGGTAATCGACACACTCTGGTTTTGAACGAAGAGTCCCCGAGGCGATCGATAATGATTCTTCTTTGATGATGCAGGCGGCGCTACCATTAGCAGCGCCGCTTCTTTTATGTTCCGTACGCAGATAGGCCCCGTCATGTTGACCACCGAACGCATCTTGGCCGACGTGCTCGTGTCGGGCCGCTGTTCGTGATCGAGCCCGACCATGATAGCGAGGCCGTATACGATTTCACCAACCCGAGGTCGGGGGCGAGGATGGACGCGAAGACAGGAGAGATTCTCTGATGGATAGCATGTTCAATGACCATGTTTTCCCTAAATACAAGGATCAACAGGTCATGAAGCCTCAGATGGATGGCCTTGATGACCCCACTTTAAGGTATTTCACGCTGTTGGACTCGTCTGCCCTAGTGAAAGACGAACTTAAAGCCGACAGGTTCGACGATGAATTCATTAAATCCTTCCTCAATGCCGCCAAGGAGCTTGCGGCCGCCGGGAGGAGAGCGACCGACAGGCCGGGCATGTATGTGTTCCTGGAGCATTCCTACGCGATTCCGGTGATGTTCCTCACAAGGCACTGTATTGAGCTTTCAATCAAGAGGGCGATAAAAAAATGTGGGGCTAAGCCTAAGAAAGACCACAGCCTTAGAAACCTGTGGAATTCCTTGCTCTAGAGGTTTCCGAAGCAAAAGTGCCGTGAAGACAATAGAACCATCAAGAACATGGGTGCTTTTGTAAATGCCATTGCCGACATCGATGACAACGGCATCAGTCTCCGCTATCCGCAGGACAAATCAGGCGGACTGACGCAGGACAGGCCGCTATTCGTGAACGACGAGGAAGTCGTCTCGTATTTGGAGAAGTTCGTAGAGCAACTTCAACTTATTGACTTCGATTATCTTGTCGAGAATGGTAAATAAGTAGCTGGAGACCGCTCTTTATCGTTTGTAAAACCATTGGTTGGGATCGATTTGACCACCGGCCCCAACCAGAAATTTAACGTCCGATAGTTGTGAATCATAACCAGTAAATTAACGTAGCATCACAGCGGGATTGCTAAAGAAACTCGCCAGACTCAAGGTCGATAAAGTCGCCAAGTCTGATCTGCGCCTTGAAAGCGGCCTCATATTCTCTCGCTCGCGTCTGATCATCAAGCTTGAAGCCGATGTTGAACAGCTTTCCCGACTTCGTTCTCCGAATCAGGTCTTGTTCCAACATGAATGCGATCACGCGGCGATGCGCTTCGTCGTCGTCCATATTCAAATAGAAGCACGCGACACCGCGCCTGCCCTTCGCGAGGGTCTCGCAGGAGCTGTGCTTGCATTCAGCAACCACCTTACCGAGAGCCGCTTCACGGCAGACCTCCTCTACGAACTCAATATCATTGAAGAAGAACATCCATTTCCCGCACCTGTGCTTATCAAGCTCCGGGGCCAGCTTGGTATCGATGTAAAACGACCACCACGGGTTGTCCACCCTGATGATTCGGCCGTCTTCGCTCAACATCGACCTCACTTCCATCCATGCCTCCTATGCCAGGATCTCACCGATTACCAAATTGAACTTTATGCCCGAACGCGGTTCGTTGAACTCGTCGACCGCCTCGCCGTCATGGTCGGGCTTGGTCACGAACAGCGGCCCCGGTGCATCGATGCGAGGTCCGATCGTGAATTCACATCGCTGTAGGATTATAAATTGACTTTCGATATTGGCACTCTTTATAGCGTTGTAGCAAAGTGAGCCTGTTACCGGCTTGTTCCGGCAACGGGTTTTTTAATATCTACTTGGAGTCATGCAAATGGTCCAACATAGATCTGTAAGTAAGCGCTTCGAGGAAACGATGCCGATCTCGCATCAATTCATGGGTGCATCGGAAAAATAGGGCGGAGTCGCCCTCGCGATCCCGCCCCGTAGACCCGAGTGTTTCTGACTTTCCCGTTATCCGGAACGGCTGGAGAAGGTCGCGTCTCAGTTCGGAAAACCCAATGCTTGAAGCGACGATGCCAAGGGGCTACTCGGTCAGCTTTTCGCATCCGCGCCAGGGCAAGGGGAGGGACAGCCTGTAGAACGAGGCCGGCTCCATAGGAATCTCCTCGAGCCTTCCGTTGCCTCGCCGAACCCACGATGTTCCGTTTGCGTCGGTGAAAGCCGTTTCGGGCGCCGTGCGTACTCCCATTCCGTGCCCTTCCGTCGGGAGCCATATGTACCATGCTCCAGGAGGAAGCGTGCCGACGCAGACGCGGTTGGGAAAAACGGGGCGGTTGTCCTCTCCTTTGAAAGAGGGGCCGGCTCCGCTAATCCCGACGCAGGTGACGATTGCGTCGTAGACGGGGGACTCGCTTTCGTTTCGAAGCACGACGAACTGCCAGACGAATCGATTGTCCTCGGGCTGACCGGTACGGTTTCGACCCCCTTCGTACCATGCCGATATGCGGGATGGCTGATACCGCTTGATGTCGTCCTCCCTGTTCCTTTTGCTCTGGCTGCCTTGCCAGAATGCGACAATCAAGGCCACCAAGGTAACGAGTCCGATGAATGCTTGGACAATCAGATTGGCGATGTCTATATCGATGCCAAAAATCATTGGATGGTCACCGGCTCAGCGTCGTGGGGCGATAATTCTAACTCCGAATAATACGGCTTGATCGATGGTCGACGTTACGTAAACGTCAAAATGGGTTTGTCTTAACAGCCTTATTTTCTTAAGACAAACTTGCCGCAACGCCAATTCAAAGAGTTTGCCGTGACGCAGACAGATGCAGTTGGTTGCTGAAAAGCGTGGTTATTTGGGCAGGATTCGCTTCAAAACGCCCGTCGATTATTACGATCTAATGCAGCCTGTAGGGTGGATGTACTTCGATAAGCAGTAGTCGACATGCTCTGGTTTTGAACGAAAAGTCCCAGAGACAATCGATAACGATTCTTCTTTGATGATGCGAGCGGCGCTACCATTAGCAGCGCCGCTTGTTTTCCGCTCGCAGATAGATCCCGCCATGTTGACCACCGAATGCATCTTGACCGACGTGCTCGTACTCCTATTCGGGCACAGAAATTGGAGGCGCGGCCCCCAGCGTCTACTCAGCGAAATTCGTTAAGAAAGCTGACATCGAACACTGTGAACTCCGTCATCGAATCGAATCTCATTGACTGGGATGCGTTCATTAATGATGACTTTGATGCCTATTTCAAAGCTCGCGTCATGGCTTTGCTGGACGCTATTGAGTTCGCACTGGGCAAGTCCATCTCCGATAGGGGCACCGAGGAAACAGTAAAGAGATTTGGCCGCTCATTGGAATAAGATGCTTCTTAGCTCCGTTATTGGTTATAGAAAGAAGGCTTAATGTCTGATTTTGAAATTTTGCAGCAGTTGTGCGAAACAGCAGACGAACTTTCAAAGAAATACATCAGCTCTAGTTCGCCTGACTTTAAAGCATGGAAGACAAGGGCGGACAGGCTTTTAATTAGGCGATTTGGAAAAGACAGCTACGAATTTAAAAGCTTTAACAAAATCAGCTACTCGTTGTCTTTCTTCACCTCCGGTACGCCCGACTCGGCTTTCGTTGAAGCCTGTGCGGACGGCCTGCGCAGTGCAAAAGCTGTGCTGGAGACATACCTTGATGAGTTTTCAGACGAAGGGGAAACCGGATCGACTGCAAATGTTGGAGATTATTCGAAGGTATTTATCGTTCATGGTCACAACGGAGAGCTTAGAGAAAGGGTCGCGAGAATCATCGAAAGGCAGGGCCTGACGGCGGTTGTCCTAAACGAGCAGTCAAATCAGGGCAAGACAATCATCGAAAAGCTGGAAATTGAAGGCGATGCAGCAGGAGCGGTATGCCTTTTTACGGCGGACGACGAAGGAAGAGCCCAGGCAGAACAGTCGGAAAAGCCCAGGGCTAGACAAAATGTTGTATTTGAAGCCGGATACTTTATTGGTCGGCTTGGCAGGGAAAACGTTGCAATTCTTGTTGACAAAGGTATCGAGATTCCCTCCGATCTACAGGGCGTCGTTTATACCGGAACAGACAGTTGGGAGTTCGGCCTCTTGAAAGAACTCAAGTCCATGGGATATTCCATCGACTTTAATAAGATGGATATCTAATCCGTTGATCCCTCCTTTCACCGACTGGCAAAACGATTTACACCTAATTGTGGACATTGCCCACACGATTTCTCTTTGCTCCCGCATTGATCTCGCTAAACTATTAATTGCTGCTACCAGGGCATTTTCTGGTGCACATTCTATTGGCTCCTGCGAAGATCGGAGCAGGTATGTTTGCTGCCAAGTCCCACACCAGCCGTCATTACATTCCGATTGTTGCCATGGCCTGCCTATGCGTTTTGCTGGGCGGGCCTTCTTATGCCGCTGGCGCGGAGAGCCTCATCATCGCGGGCGCGACGTACTGCGAGCCGGGCGTGTCGGGCCCCGGCTGGGTCTGGACCGATGCCGACCACCTGGAGCTTAATGGCTACGCGGGCGAGGCCATCGGCGCCGAGGACGACCTGGTGCTGACGCTTGCCGGGCAGAACTCCGTGACGGAGTCGCATGCGCCCGATGCGGACATCACGCTGTGCGGCATGGAGGTGTGGGGCAACCTGACGCTTCGCGGCACCGGGACCCTGACGGCGACGGGCTCGCAGTGCGGGATCCACGTGTCGCAGGCGCTCGTGGTTGACGGCTGCACCGTCGATGCGCGGGCAGACGGGGCCGATATCACGGACGAGGCGGTCGCCGGCGTGATCGCAGGCGACATGGCCGTGCGCGGCGGCGGACGCGTCATTGCCGCGGGCGCCGGGTCCGGAGCGGGCGTGCGCGCCTACGGCGTGTATCTGCAGGATGCGGGCCTTGGCGATGGTGCGGCCGGCTGTCGGCTTTCCGTCGACGCCTCGTGGCTTGATGCGGCCGGTGCCGACGGCGGCGTTGCGTGCACGGGCGGGTCGCTTGTGTCCGCACGGTTTGTGACGCCTGCCGGTGGGGCTTTTGGTGCTAGCAGCGTGGTGGATGCCTCCGGTGCGGTAGCACCGCATGTGGTAGTTGAGCCCGATGTGGCCACGCCGTCAACGGGGGAGACCGATGGGGGCGAGGTACCGGGTGATAGCACGGACAAGTCTCCCGCCAATGCTACCCCCGCTGCCGGAGAGCCCACCACAGGGCCCACGGCAAATCCCGCACTGAAACCCGCGGCCGCGACAACCAAGACAAAAACGACAGCAACCAAGACCACGGTCGCCAAGACCACTAAGCCCAAGACGGCTACCACGACAACCGCCACGCTCCCCAAGACCGGCGAGAACTGCTGGATCGCCGCGTCCGTGGCGCTTTTGCTGCTGGGGACAGTGCTGCTCGTCGCCGTACGCCGCTGCTGAAACACTAATTTTTCGGAAGTGCGGGGAAAGCAGAACCTGTCGACCGTAACCCGCTATTTATCAACAAAACCACAGGTCGCGAAAGCGTAAAACCGTGGGCTGGTCAGCAGATCTCGGTTTTATCCCGCACTTCCGGAATTGTCTCCATTAGAGGCCAACCAACAGTCGGCGATTGTATCTCATGCAGTCAGTTAGTTAAAATTGGCCATGATTGCGCTTGCCGACATATCATTCACCATCTCACGCGTGCTACCTCGCTACGATATTCACGAGGCTCATGATGATATAATTTCTACCAAAGCATCGTTTGGCTTGGGATGGATTTAGTTCAGTTCCCGAATGAGGGCAGGCTCTTGGGACCGAGAAATTTTTACTCCTGGGTTCAAGCCTTGCAACTGCCGGCGCATCGATACCTTTTGTTATGCCAAAGTGATACACACATAACGAAGAAAGCCCCTGCGGGAAACGCTTCCGCTACATTTTCGAATATCTGTCCCAGCGAGCATCTATCATAGGATGAGATTACTGGGCAATAGCCATAAGGATTGGAACTGCTGTGAATATCTTCAGCTGGAACGACTTGAATCCAACTGCTCGCGAATACATCTTGATGGCCAAAGATGTGCGTGATATGCAATATCGCAAACAATGGCCTACGCCTGGAGGTAAAACGCTAATCGAACTCGTTGCTAACGAGAATAAAGCCCTTAAGTTTTATCTTGATCTTACAGAGAATAAAAGAAGTTCTTCCTTAATCCTTGGACTTTCCGCTGACAGAAAAAGCACCATGCAGACACGCGTATCGGATCGTCCATTAATTCGTCTTGATTATAGTGATAATCCCGAGGTCCTTCGTCACAGAAATCCAGACGGATCGCTGGTCCTTGGTACTCATGTCCATTTTGATATAGACGGATACGGCGCCAAATGGGCTTGTGGCATCCCAGGTCAAAATATTCTGAAACCTCTGAACGACGATTTTGCATCACTCTTTTGGTCATTTCAGGAAACTTGTAATATTACAGACAAGCTTAAAGTAGAGCTATCTCTGGGGGTGTGAGATGAACGTAGATCGGGCTCGAGGCTTTATCAGCGCATACGCCAAGTTCGTAGAGGCAAATATGGTCCCGGTCCAGCAAGGTAATGGCGTCTGCATCTCCACCCCCATGCTCAATCGAAACAACGATTGCATGCGTGTTTATCTGGGTGATGACCCAGCAGGCGGCTATGTCATTTCTGATCTTGGTGAAACCATCAATGATCTTGAATTGTCTGGATTCACCATGAAAGGACAGCGAATCGATAAGCTCAATTCGATTCTTTCTGGCTTTTCGGTAAAGGAAGAAAAAGGCGAACTGTGTATAACGGCTTCCGGATCTGACCTTCCTATGAAGATGAATATGCTTCTTCAGGCTATGGCCTCTGTTGATGATATGTTCTTGTTATCTCAAAGCAGTGTGAGAAACCTCTTCACTGAAGATGTCGGCAATTGGCTGCTTGATAATGAAATCCCTTATGTTCCTGGCCCGTCTTTCCAGGGCCGATCCGGACTTTCGTTTAAATTTGACTATGCAATTGGTAAAAACAAGAGAAGACCCATGCGCCTTATTAAAACGGTAAATAATCCTGGTAAGCAAGGCATTCAAAATGCATTATTTGGATGGGAAGACATTAAGTCGGCACGCAACGATTGCGAAGGAGTCGTTTTTCTCAACTCCACCAACACTAAAGATGGTGTTGTCTCCCCCGAGTCTATCGAAGCTTGCAAAAACTACGGACTTACTCCAATCATTTGGGGCGTCGATCAAGACTCCTATGTTCCCATGCTCGCTGCATAGGCGGTTTAATTTTGAAATGCTCATGCAAGCTGATGAATGGCAATTAGGCATGCCTTGCTACTCATTCCATTCGTCTGTATGCTTTACTCAGTTTTTGTTCGTAAGGCGCGACCAATGAAATCAAAAGAACGACTACCGCGAAGATCTTGGTTGCAGAGCACGACCAATGCAATATAAATAATGCTCGCGAAGATGACGCCTTCAACTGCTTAGGTTGAAGGCGTCTTGATTTACAAGCGGTATCGACTTAACCTGTGCAGCTGAGGGTAATTCGCGTTTTTCCTGCCGGAAGCATACTACGTGCCGAGCGTGTCGGGCCCCGGATGGGCCTGGACCGATGCTGACCACCTGGAGTTTAACGGCTACGTGGCTGAGGCCATCGGCGCAGATGGCGACATGGTGCTGACGTTTACCGGGCAAAACTCCGTGATATAGTCGCATGCGACCGATGCGGTCATCACGCTATGCGACATGGAAGTGTGGGGCAACCAGGCACTTCGCGGTACCGGGACCCTGACGGCGACGAGCCCCCAGTGCATGATAACGTTTCACAGGCGTTCGCGTTGGACGTTGCACCGTCGATGCCTCGTGGCTGGATACGACCGGTGCCGATGGCAGCGTTGCGCGCACGGGCGGCTCGCTTGTGTCTGCGCGGTTTGTGGTGCCTTCCGGCGGGGTCTTTGGTGCTGAGGTGGGTAGATGCTGCCGGGGGCCGTGGCCGCGTATGTGGTGATTGGACCCGTTGTGGCCACGCCACCGGCTGTGTGGAGACCGATGGATGCGGCGCGTGGGTGGCAGGGCGGGCTAGCCTGCTGGCGGTGCCGGTCATGTTGCAGGGCAGCCCGGTGCTTGGTAGTTGACGGACCTCGTAGCGAAGCCCACGAACGCAGCGCCCAAGACAATCACAACGACCAGGCCACGGTGGCCACGTCGTCCAAGCCCAAGACTGCCACCGCGACAACTTTAGCTCTTCTCAAAACCGGCGACAACAACTGGATTACTGCTACCTTTACACTGCTTTTTCCGGGAATAGTGTTTCTAGGTGCAGCATATTATTGCTGAAACACTTTTTGAATTTTCTAGCTTAGGCACCACCAAGTACCGTGAAATGGTACCGCCAATATTGAGCTTAGTCCCCGGTGAATTATTTTTACCTGCGATCCGCCCCAGGGAGCCGCTGTATGTCGACCTTGCATATGTCGACTTTGACCGCGTTGAGCGCGATCCCGCCCATGATTGCATGCGTATTGATTCCGCCGCCGGGTCTTGAGTTCCACTCCCTCTTCTTGAACTATCTGTAGAAGACCGGTGAAGAGGTGCCTCGCCTCGCTTCATTAGCTCAAAATGCATCGACCGTCTATTAGTTGCGAACGATGTTCAATTATCAATGCAGAAGGCACCTTCGGCCTTAGGGGTCATTCCTGTATTCAGGGTTCCTGATTTGACACAGTTACCTAATTTTGAATTTGCATCAAATGGATGACTGGTAAAATACACTTCATAGCCGGTTCGA
This sequence comes from uncultured Collinsella sp., assembly GCA_959606495.1. GTDB lineage: Bacteria > Actinomycetota > Coriobacteriia > Coriobacteriales > Coriobacteriaceae > Collinsella. The sequence goes on from CAUHJB010000013.1 coordinate 47,633, forward strand.
ATTAGCGTTTGCGCATCGCAATCGGATATGTGTTGTTTGCACATTATATTCTGCTACGTGTCTATTAAGTACGACTCTACGGAGGAACCGGCTATCAACTTTAAGGAAAATCTGATGCTCAACGAGCTGCAGTCGAAGACAGATCTGGCAGGGTTTCTTGGCCTGTCTATAGAAAAGCTTGATTTCTTTGTCAATTCATCCTCCATGTATGACCTATACAGAAATAAATTGATTCCTAAAAGAAATGGCGGCTATCGAGAGCTATTAATCCCAAGATCTGATTTAAAAAAGGTTCAACGAATTATCGCTAAAGAGCTAGAAAAAAGCTACAACCCTTTGCCTTGTGTGCACGGTTTTGTAAAGGGTCGATCAATACAAACAAATGCTGAGACCCATATTGGCTCACAAGTAATTGCTGGCATTGATATTAAGGATTTCTTTCCTTCAATCTCATCTAAACGGGTATATGGCCTTCTTGTTTCGAAGAAGTTAGGTCTCACCCCTGAAGTTGCATTCTGCATTTCTAGACTTGTCGCCACACCAAAAGGGCTCCCTCAGGGAGCTCCCTCATCCCCTTTAATTTCGAACATGATTTGCCTTGGCATGGACAAACAGCTTATGCATCTATCGCATGAGTATCATTATCAATACACGCGATATGCCGATGACCTAACGTTCTCTTTTAAAAGCTCTTTTTATTTTTATCGACACTTTTGCTCAGAGGAAAAGCTCAGGTTGCCCAACAAAATACGAAACGCGATCACTGACTTCCATGGAACCGAGTCATTTGAGATCAACGAAGATAAATCGTTTTACAGTTGCAGTTTCTCAAGACAGCTAGTCACGGGCGTTGTCTGTAACCAAAAGACAAATATAAAGCGCGAGCAATATCGGCGACTCCGCTCAACGCTCCACCGACTAAGCAATAGCGACATTGAAGGCGCGATGGGCTGCTATTACGGTAAATCCATCGCTAAACTCACCGACGCAGAGAGAGGGATATTTCAAGCGGCTCTTCGAGGAAGTCTAAATTTTTATAAGTCTCTTATTAAGAATCCCTGGACATCGGGACCGCTCCTGCGTTTAGGCAGCCTCTACAATAAAACGAAACCAGAAGATACGCCTGTTTTCCCAGTCGCACTTCAGCAAGACTCGCTTCTGTATCTAGAAGGAGAGGATGACAAAGAAACCCCGTTTGAGGGTTTAGGGTTTTACTTAACCGGCTACGGCCTTGTGACGGCGTGGCACGTGATATGCGATGCCGTTTCTCATGACATGGAAAGAAGGGAAATAAAAGTATCCAGCTCAGATAAGACCCCGCTTGCTAAATTTAAATTTAGCAAATCGATCGTTCAAGACAACAAGCGCGATGCTGTAATACTACGAGAAGTTCCTCAAGAAATCTTAAAGAAGATCCCCAAGCTTCCAGCAGTCATGGATTTGCCCGTAAAGGGGGATAAGATCTCCGCTTATCAACAGCATTTTTCCGAATCTAGATTCAGCCTTGAATTGCACAGTGGGGATTTGCTCAGGGTCGGAGATCCAAGCGAAGAGGGCACACTTTGTTATACGAATTGCTCATTTCAGCATGGAATGAGTGGTGGGCCAGTGTTTAATGACTTGGGTCAGGTCATTGGCATAGTACATACTGCAACTGAGCAGGGAAAACTTGGCTCTTTCCTTCCTTTAAGGGATTGTATCCGCTCATCCGATGTTTATGGAGAGTGGCAGGTCTTCTAACTAGATTGTCATACATTCTGGCCCAAAACGCTCATCGCGTCAGACTTGAAACAAGGTGTCTGCTGCTTCTACTTAAACGGTGACAATCGGAAAAGCCATAAGGGGGTGCTGAGTTAGATGCTGGAAAACGGGCCAGTCAGGAAGATATAGAGCGGCGGACTGTATAACATTTCGTTCTAGTACGACTCTGAGACCTATGCGGGAAAGCATGAGGGGAGCGGCTTCTCCGGAAAGATAAAGCTCGCGGATTTCGTCGGTCTGGAGACGGGTGCTTTTTATTTAAGGCAGCGTGCGGACCGATGGGCTCTACTCATGTTCATAGATCAGGCAACCATACTTGGGGGTTACGTTCAACTTGATTATGGCATTCAGTTTGCCTACTCAGAGACACGAGAGGACGGAGCCGTTCGCGTAGCTGTCGAACGCCCGGTTGATTTTGGTGTTTACCACGTTGAACCATCTGCCTGCGGTTAGAAGGTTCAACGTCGAAGGATTTACTACTGATGACCTCAATTTCTTGACAGAATTTATTGATAAAACGCCCCGTTTATCTTTGAGCTCGCCGAACAGCAAAAAGTCGGACCAAAGCCTTCGGCGATGATTTCCTGACGTTCTATTGTTAAATGCCCAGTAAGTTGATTACCAAAATTACTGTCGACACCACTCACCCATGCCGACGACATCGTCTGAATTGTCACGCTGTTGGCGCTTCCCTCGTTAATAGCATCGCTTCTTAGGCCACAACTGGCTGTCGAAACTCCCGTTTTCCGAAATTCGGGGAAAATAGGGGCGGCTGAGCACAACCCGATTTTTGGCAACAATACCGTCGGTCGCAGAAGCGCAAATCCGGGGTTTAGTCGGCTGATCTCTGTTTTCCCGCACTTCCGTATACGACCCCTCGATTAAGGTTATATTAACGCGCGGCGATTACTTCCCATGCAATCGGCGGTAAAATCTCGCCATGGTTACGCTCGCCGATATAGCCTCTGCATTCTCTCGCGTGGACCACACCTGCAACGTCGCCGACCTGATCGACGCAGCTCTAAGAACAGAAGAATTATGAAAGGATTCAAACACCGAAGAGCCTGCAGCATCAAAAGTGTCAGACCGGCGAGATCTGTATCGTAGACATCGTTCGAGAGGGGATGACCGAAAATGACCCGCGCCTACAGTGAAGTTTATCTCGAGGACGCTATGAGAACGCTGGGCGAGGCAGTCGATTTTGCCCTCTGCGACCAGGGACTGACTCCGACCGAACTGACGGCGATCTTGTCAAACGCTTTTGAGATGAAACAGTTTGAGCGCGGTATCCCACGCGTTGTCTGCGGCATGTCGGGCGATGAGCTTGTGCGCGAGATCATTGTCCACGCGGGTCTGAAGCCCGTCGAATTCAGGGAGGCCTATCCGTTCGACCGTTCCCCGCAATACTGAGCAGGTTGGGTTTTGGCATACACGCAATGGACGTGCGGCCTAGGTTTTAGCGACCTTTTTGAAGTGGCGCCACTCGATTGGGTTATCGGCTCGTACCATCCGCTTCACGAGGCCTCCGAAGTTAAATTCGCCCAGATAGTCATTGATAAATGGAACAAAGCCCAGGCAGGCAAAAAGGGCCTCAAGGCAGCACGAAAGGCAGCCGGCCTGACCCAAAAGCAGCTGGCCGCCCAATCGGGAGTCAAAATCCGTGCCATACAGCTCTACGAGCAAAACCAACTGGACCTGCGCCGTGCCTCGGTATCCTCGGCATTGGCGCTCGCAAAAACCTTACACTGCAGCATCGAAGACCTCGTCTGGCAACCGATCGTTCTTGAGTACGACTCCTGTTGCCACTGTGATGTGCTCCCCGGCATTGCGTCGCGCGTATAGAATCTAAGCATCCGCACGCCAGCTATGAAATGGAATGGACGCCACATGGAAATCCCCAGCACCCTGTGCAGCAATGTGTACGACTTCGCGTTTTGCCCCGAGCCCTGCTACGAACGCCTGGCCGACCTCGCCGACCCCGAGGACTGGGGTCCCGGCAACCGCATCCTCAAAAACTACCTGTCGTTTTCGTTTAGCCGTGCGGTGTTCCTGACCGAGCGCGACGTGGACCAGACCGCGCCGTCCAACCTGCCTTTGGTGTTCGACAACGACCAATGCCTGTTCAACACCGGCCTGTACACGCGTCGCTACGAGACCATCTACGGCCTGTTTGAGCCCAACACCAAGCCCGACGCGCGCCAGCGCTGGTTTTTGAAGGGCTTCTTTAAGGAGAGCGACCCCATGCTGGTCTCGTTTGAGTACCTGCCGTGCCGCGTGCGCTTTGCCGAGGACCCCTCCGAGCTGGTCTTTGACTACCGCTTGCCCATCCGCTCCAACATCGACCACATTCTGGGCGATGAGGAGAACCTTACGCGTATTCCCGCTAGCCTGATGGGGGAGGGCAACTCGCTGCTGCTGCGCCGTGCCTTTGAGGGCGCCGTCGTCGAGGCCGCCCGCCGCGCCGCCGCCAACTACACGCTCGCCGTGCCGCAGTTCTACGGCGGTCGGATCCAACTGCTGCTGCCGCTGTGCCTAACCGGCGACAAGCCCGAACTGGCGCTGACCATCCAGCGCGAGGACGGTTTCTACGCCGCGCGCACCTGCCTCACGCTCGACATGGCATACAACAATGCGCGACTAATCTGTCGCCCCGAGACCTCGTGGATAAAGCGGTAAATGGTGGTTAAGCTGCTGTTTTACCTATTGCTTTGGTTGCTTTGGCTTAGCTAGCATCCACGAATTTAAAATCGGGGGCAAAAAGTTCTTGGTAAACCAGGCGCGGCTATGATAGTATCTCTTTTGCCGAAAGGCGACGGGCGATTGGCTCAGGGGTAGAGCATATCCTTCACACGGATGGGGTCACAAGTTCGAATCTTGTATCGCCCACCATCAAAAGCGAAGGTCAGAGGTGTTAAGCCTCTGGCCTTTTTCTATTTGATACCAAGGGTGACACCAAAAGTGACACCAAATTTTCGATTTTTATTAGCATGGGGTCCTATTTTTTATTGATCGCAAACCCTTCATAGTTCCTACATATTGAATATTATTTTCGTTCGTTGACCAACTATAGAGTGACGTCGTCGAACATTTTGAAAATAGTTCACGCGATCTTTCAATGAATTCTTTGCATGATTCATACGCAATTGTGGAGAAAAAGACCACTGGCTCACAGCTCGTACCAGCACATTCACGCCTCGTGACAACCTTTCAACACATCCCATCCATTTTTTGGTCAGCGTTTGGTCAGCTTCCGGTACTTACCCGCATGATGCCCCAGTAGATAATTGTCCACGACCACAACCGCATGGCCTACGGCCGATACCAAGGGAGGCGCAAATGGACGAAATCGTCTGCGCAAACACCGCATTCCGCTATTGGCGCTGCCCACCGCAGGTGCGCGACCTCTACCCGCGCCTACCCAACTCCGAAGAAGGCTGGCGAGCTCTATCCCAAGCCCCATTCGTAACCGACGTCCTCAAGACCCCGATTATCGCTGTTGCTTCGCCAGGTTATTGCAATCACCACTCGGGATTGCGCTCCACTATTCGCTGGGAAGGGACATCGGATGTCAGCACAACAATCGACACTAATTTAGGCTTTAGTGTTACCAATCCGCTTAACACATTATTTACTATGACACGCTTTGTGTCCCAAATAGATCTCGTACTGGCTATGTACGAACTTTGCGGTTGCTTTTCCGTTTTCGAGCTTGCTCCCGCTGCCGAAATGCAGTTAAAAATGGCGGTAGAGGAGAATCGCAATTCCAGCACGCAGGATCTGTTCGAACTTGGAGAAGGCGAAGACGAGGTTCCTTGGAAACGAGTTTACGCCCGCGCAACCGTAAAGGCCACAGATAAAGAAGGCCAAACGAACAAGCGTGAGGATGGAAGAGAGGTTACGAAACTCAAAGGCACTTCTCTTTGGATGAGAAAGCCGCTCATCGAGCTAAGCGATCTACATCGATTCGCCGACAAGGTCAAAAGTCAAATGTGGGGAAAGCAGTTTTATGATGCCGCTCAGCAGGTTATCGGCATTGCTGCGTCTCCGCTCGAGGTCGCGGGGGTACTGCTTCTAAGTCGTTCTCGACGTCTAGGTGGTTCAGGATTCAGATACGTGTACCTCAACGATTTAACCCCTCTATCCGTGGCAGCCCAAAGCATCGCAGGCCAAAAGGTCTGCTACGGCGACATCGTGATCGTAAACCCAATCCTAATGAAGGCAGTTATTATCGAGATCCAAGGTGAGGTCATTCATGGCTCAGGTGCAATACTTGACCACGATGCGGAGCGCATGACTGCGTTGCAGAGCATGGGATTCGATGTATTCCTGGTGACTCACGATATGCTCAACGATTCAAAGCTGCTAGACACCATAGTCAGAAGTGTCTGCGACCGTTTAGGGATTCGCTATAAAGCCAAAACTGAGGCAATGAAGTGCGCCGAGACGAGACTGCGAGCAAATGTTTTGTGCAACTGGTTGGAAATCGGAAATTAGTCGGCGACAAGGCGCTAGAACTACCTAGTTTGCCTGTTAGTGAAATAATGTCATTTCAAAACTATGCCGGATTACGGGGCTGGACCCGGACTGGCCGTCCATACCCTGCATTTCACGGAATACGCAAGCCGTCTACCTGCGGTTTTGATTTTACCGATTACGGCATGCTCGGGGGTTCCCGGCCTGGCCCCGTAAACCGGCATAGTTTTGAAATCGCCGGGTCGGCGGGAGCGCGATTGGCCCCGGTAATGGGCCTGGCGCCGGCAAGACGGCCGTTGGGCGGATGGCGGCCCGCGCCGCGACTGCGAAATTTTCCAAAAATGTCCTTGCATCGCCGTCCGAGTTCCCGTATAGTACTTTTTCGCACGGGGGCGTAGCTCAGCTGGGAGAGCGCTTGACTGGCAGTCAAGAGGTCAGGGGTTCGATCCCCCTCGTCTCCACCCGAGCATTGAATGAGGCTCCAACGCAAGTTGGGGCCTTTTTTCTTATCTAACGATTGAAGCCATGTGTTGGTTGGGTAGCATCTTGGCGACATTCCCATTGTTAATTACGAATATGAATGTTAATAACTTTACGTCTCTGGATGGCAAAGCTAGTTTGCAGCGCTAACAACAAAGAGGCCGGGCGTAATGCCCGGCCTAAAATACTCTGGTGGGCCCTCCGGGATTCGAACCCAGAACCCAGGGATTATGAGTCCCCTGCGCTAACCGTTGCGCCAAGAGCCCTTATGAACGGTGAATGCAATTCTAATAAAGGCATCTAAGGCCTAATTTCTTCGCTTCACGTCGTGAAATACTACCATGCACGAGCAAGTCGCACAACGCAAGATCAAGTCCAATGCTAAACAACAACCAATCTAGGCGCGTCGCAGAAAAGACGTGTTTTAGAAAAAGTTAAGGCCATTAATTCAGGGCTCAAACACATTTAACCGCGAAATCAAGCTGATGCCATTTCAAAACACCGCCAGTTTACTACGACTGATCGGCGACTCCCGAGCACCGCGTGTTCCCCGTTTGCAAAACCGCAGGTAGGGAGCCCGACGGTTGCGTGAAAAGGCGTTCGTGGTCGAACATTCCTGATTCATCGTAGTAAACCGGCATAGTTCTGAGGCGCAGAGGAGGGGCGGTTCGCAATCGGGTCCGATAATGGGACTGGCGGAGCACGGGAAACCCGGTTGAGCGGGCGGGTCGTGTTTCGCCCGTGCCGGCACGGGCGAAAGTTTTTCCAAAATTGCCCTTGCATCGCCGTCGGAGTTCCCGTATAGTACTTCTTCGCACGGGGGCGTAGCTCAGCTGGGAGAGCGCTTGACTGGCAGTCAAGAGGTCAGGGGTTCGATCCCCCTCGTCTCCACCCGAGCATTGAATGAGGCTCCAACGCAAGTTGGGGCCTTTTTTCATATAGGCACACAAGGTCAAAGGCGGCACCATGATCCTCCTGGTCGACAAGATCGAAAAAAGCTTCGGCGCACGCGTCCTCTTTAGCGGCGCGTCCTTCCAGATCAACCCCGGCGAGCGCTTTGCGCTCGTGGGACCCAACGGCGCCGGCAAAACCACCATGCTCAAAATCATCATGGGCATCGACAGTCCTGACGCCGGCCAGGTCCAGTACGCCAAGGACTGCCAGGTGGGCTACCTAGAGCAGGAAACCAACCTAGAGCAAAAGAACACCACCATCCTTGCCGAGGTCATGGCGGCCGCCAAGGAAATCCGCCGCATGGGAGAGCGCGCCAACGAGCTGCAGGCTCAGATCACCGAGCTCTCCGAGCAGGGCAAGGACGTCGATGCGCTCCTCAACGAGTACGGCCAGGTCCAGGACCGCTTTGAGCATCTGGGCGGCTACGAGCTCGAGAGCAACGCCCGCAAGATCCTGTCCGGCCTGGGCTTTAAGGTCACCGACTTTGAGCGCCCTTGCTCCGAGTTCTCGGGCGGCTGGCAGATGCGTATCGCGCTCGCCAAGCTCTTCCTGCGCCACCCCGACCTGCTGCTGCTGGACGAGCCCACCAACCACTTGGACCTCGAAAGCGTCCAGTGGCTGCGCGGCTTTATCGCCAACTACGACGGCGCCGTCCTCATCGTCAGCCACGACCGCGCCTTCATGGACGCCTGCGTCGACCACGTCGCCGCGCTCGAAAACCGTCGCGTGACCACCTACACCGGCAACTACAGCAGCTACCTCAAGCAGCGCGAGGACAACCTGGAGCAGATGCGCGCCAAGCGTGCCGCTCAAGAGCGCGACATCGCCCACATGCAGGTCTTCGTTGACAAGTTCCGCTACAAGCCCACCAAGGCAGCCCAGGCCCAGGAGCGCATCCGCAAGATCGAGCAGATCAAAAAGGAGCTCGTCATTCTGCCCGAAGGCCACAAGCACATCGACTTTAAGTTTCCCGACCCACCGCGCTCCGGCGATATGGTCGTGGGCCTCGAGGGTGTGTCCAAGTCCTACGGCGACAAGCACATCTACAGTGACATCGACCTCAAGCTCTACCGCGGCGAGCATGTGGCGCTCGTCGGCCCCAACGGCGCCGGCAAGTCCACCCTCATGAAGATCCTCGCCGGCCTGGAGCCACCCACTACCGGCACCCGCGACCTGGGCACCAACGTGGGCGTGGCCTACTACGCTCAGCACGCACTCGAGGGCATGACCGAGTCAAACACCGTCCTGCAAGAGATCGACACCGTCACGCCCAAGTGGACCGTGCCGCAGCAGCGCAGCCTGCTGGGCGCCTTCCTGTTTAGCGACAACGATTCCATCGAAAAGCAGGTTCGCGTCCTTTCCGGCGGCGAAAAGGCGCGTCTGGCCCTGGCAAAGATGCTCGTGGCCCCCGAGGCGCTCCTGTGCCTGGACGAGCCCACCAACCACTTGGACATCGACTCGGTGGACATGCTCGAAAACGCCCTGCAAAACTTCCCCGGAACCATCGTGCTGATCAGCCACGACGAGCACCTGGTGCGCGCCGTTGCCAACCGCGTGATCGACATCCGCGATGGCAAGGTAACGGTCTACGACGGCGACTACGACTACTACCTCTACAAGCGCGAGGACCTTACGGCCCGCGCCGCCGCCGAGGCGGCAGGGGAGAGTGTGCCGGCCACGGCCAAGTCCGCCAAGGTCACCGCGGCCCAGCCCGATGCGCCCGCCGCTGCTTCCAAGCCGGCCGAGGGCAAAAAGACCAAGGAGCAAAAGCGCGCCGAGGCCCAGGCCCGCGCCGCGCTCAACAAAAAGCTCAAGGGCGTGCGCAACCAGCTCAAGAAGATCGAGGCGGAGCTCGACAAAAAGCGCGCCCGCTACGACGAGCTTATGGAATTGATGGCAAGCGAAGAGCTTTATGCCGATCAAGACAAGTTCAACGCCGCACTGGGGGAATATAACGGCCTTAAGCAAGAGCTACCCAAGCTCGAGGACGAATGGCTGGAGCTTTCCACCCAGATCGAAGAGGAGACCGCGCGTGAACTCTCGTAAGGCCGCCGCCGTGGCGATGAGCATCATCGCCATCGCTTGTCGCATCTGCGGCATTTTTATGAGTGCGATGACTGTGCTGCTGTGCTTTAGCGGCCTCACCGCCAAGCTGCAGATCGTCGGCTTTGTCGTCGAGCTTTCGCGCGCGCTGCCGAGTGCCATCGCCGGCTACGGCGTTATCACCTCGCCCTTTGGCGGCGTGTTCCGCTTGGATTACGCCATCGTGGCCGTCATCCTGTTTGTGGCCGACTACCTGCTCGCGCGCGCCTCGCGCCGCGTCCGCTAGGGGAGTGCCATGTCCAACAGCTACTTCATGAATCTGCTCGCCAGCGCCGTCGCCGTCATCGTAGGTATTGTTATCCACGAGAGCGCGCACGCCGCCGCTGCCTGGGCGCTCGGCGACAAGACGGCCCGCTCCCGTGGCCGCGTCTCGCTCAATCCGCTCAACCACATCGACCCGTTTGGCACCGTCCTCCTGCCGCTGCTGATGCTCGCGGCCGGCGGCCCGGTCTTCGCCTTCGCCAAGCCCGTGCCCGTCTACCTCAACAACCTCAAGCACCCCAAGCGCGACGAGGTCCTGGTGAGCGCGGCAGGCCCCGCATCGAATATCGCGCTCGCGTGCCTGGCCGCAGCCCTCATGCACCTGGCCTACGGCAACCTCTACACCAGCATGTCCTTTGCCGTAGCGTCGCAAATCATGAACTTTGGCGCCACGTTTATCGTGGTCAACCTGTCGCTCGCGTTCTTTAACCTCATCCCGATTCCGCCGCTTGACGGCTCGTCGATCATCGTGCCGTTCCTCAAAGGTAAGGCGCTCTCCAACTACTACCAGCTGCAACGATACGCCATGCCTATACTCATCATCGTGCTGTATCTGCTGCCCATGTGGACCGGCATCGATGTAATCGGCCGCTATTTCGACGTTACCGTGTATCCGCTGGCCGAGTGGCTGCTCAACTTCGCAATCGCCGGCATCTAAGGTAAACTTACAGGTCGACCGCGCAAAACGGTCGCAACATGCACCCAAACCGCGCCGCGAAGGCGCCGTCAAAGGAGGTCGAAGATGTCGTATCGCGTGTCGACGCAGGTCTACAGCGGACCGTTCGACCTGCTGCTGCAGCTGGTAACCCGCCAAAAAGTAGATATCGGCGCCATCTCCATTAGCGAGGTGGCCGAGCAATACCTGGCCGAGGCCGAGCGTATCGAGGCGCTGGACCTAGACGTGGCGAGCGACTTTTTGCTGGTCGCAGCGACCCTTTTGGACATCAAGGCTGCCTCGCTGGTGCCGCAGGAGGCCCCGCGCAAAGCCGACGACGATGACGAGTTCGACGATGACCTCGAGGAACTTAGCGCGCTCGACGGTGACGCCCTGCGTGAGGTCCTGATTCAGCGTCTGATCGCCTACAAGCAGTTTAAGGGCGCGGCGGCGGCTCTCGGGGCCCGAATGCAGGCCGAAAGCCGCATGCACCCTCGCGTGGCCGGCCCCGACCCCGAGTTTTTGGGCCTCATGCCCGACTACCTGGCCGGCATCACCCTGCGCGGCCTGGCCGTCATCTGTGCCGACCTGGACGGCAAGCGCCAGACCTTCCTGCTGGAGGCCGAGCATGTGGCGCCGCATCGCGTGCCGCTCGACCTGACCGTGGCCTCAGTCGACCGCTTTACCATGGCGCACCAAACCTGCACCTTCCGCGAGCTACTGGACGGCGATGCCACCACCGAGCAGCTCGTCGTCACCTTCCTAGCTATGCTTGAGCTCGCCAAGCGCGGCTCGCTCACGCTGAGCCAGGACGAGATCTTTGGAACCATCCGCATCAACCGCGTCGAGGGCGCCGAGGCCTATGTGCCCGGCGAGGGCCCCGAGCTCACCGAATAGGAGCCGCAACCATGTCAACCCTTTCCACGCTGGAGGCAAACAGCCTCAAAGGCGCCCTCGAGGCGCTGCTGCTGGTGTCGAGCGACCCGGTGAGTGCGCCCGCGCTGGCCGGCGCACTGGATATCGCCCCCGGCGAGTGCGCGTCACTGCTCGCCGAGCTCAAGGTTGAGTACGAGGAGGCCAACCGCGGCTTTCAGCTGCGCGAGGTCGCCGGCGGCTGGCGCCTGTTCACGCACCCCGCTTACCACGACGTGGTCGAGGCCTATGTGTTGAGCTGGGACACGCAAAAGCTGTCCCAGGCGGCGCTCGAAACCCTGGCCGTCATCGCATACCACCAGCCCGTGACGCGCGAGGTGGTCAAGGGCATCCGCGGCGTCAATTCTGACGGCGTCATCGCGTCGCTCGTGGACAAGGGCCTGGTGCGCGAGCTCGGCCGCGACCCCCAGCGCGGTCAGGCCATCATTTACGGCACGACCAACGCCTTCTTGGAAAAGTTCGGCCTGCGCTCCACCCGCGACCTGCCCGATCTGGAGCAGTTTGCCCCCGACGAGCAGTCGCGCCAGTTTATCCGCGAGCGTCTGAGCGGCCGCAGTATTCAGTCCACGCTCGAGGAACAGGCCGAGGACCTGGACGAAGAGCGTGAACTGCTCGATACCGATGTTGAAGATGTTGAGGCAGTCGAGGACTTGGAGACCCTGGTCGTCGACGAGACCTCGGAGGATTTGCATGACGAGGACTAACGAAGTAGGGGAGACGCGCGCCATGGGCAACACAGCACCCGCAACCGACGCCCAGCCCGTCTATCCGCACACCATGCGCCTGCAGCGTTTTTTGGCGCGCGCGGGCGTGGCGAGCCGCCGCGGCTCGGAGGACCTGATGACCGCCGGCCGCGTGACCGTCAACGGCCAGGTCGCGACCGAACTGGGCACCAAGGTCGACGTCGACCACGACCATATCGAGGTCGACGGCATGCCCGTCAAGCTCAACCAGGGCTCCGTGTACCTGATGCTCTACAAGCCGACCGGCTACCTCACCACCATGAGCGATCCGCAGGAGCGCCCTTGCGTGGCCGACCTGGTCCCGCGCGACCGCTTTCCGGGCCTGTTCCCTGTGGGCCGCCTGGACCGCGACACCACAGGCCTTTTGCTCTTTACCACTGACGGCGACCTTTCGCAGAACCTGCTGCACCCGAGCAAGCACGTCTACAAGACCTACCAGGCACTCGTGGACGGGCAGCTGACCGACCGCGACTTGGAGCCGCTCCGTCGCGGCATCGAGCTCGACGATGGCCTATGCCAGCCGGCGATCTGCCGCGTCATCACCGCACGCGAGGCCGAGGCTGTAGCTCCCCAGGGCGTCAAGCCCGGCACCACCGCCGTGGAGGTCATCATCCGCGAGGGTCGCAAGAATCAGGTCAAGCGCATGCTGAGCAAGATTCACCACCCGGTAATCCGTCTGCATCGCCGCAACTTTGCCGGCCTGGAGCTCAAGGACGTGTCCAAGGGCTCGTGGCGCGAGCTCACCGACCGCGAGGTACAGATCCTTAAGGCCGGCGGCATCCCGCCCAAGCAGGCGAGCGCCAAGCGCAACGGCGGCAAGCCCCAAGACACGCCCGCCAGCCGCACGCGTCACCACGGCAGCCACGGCTCCGCACCCAAGCGCAACACCTACCGCGAGCGCTACACGGGCTAGGCAACCCGCCGCACCCCAACGCCCGCGAACCATACCAGCACGCCAACCATCGAAAGGAAGCATTGCATGATCGTCGCCATCGACGGCCCCGCCGGTTCCGGCAAGTCCACCATCGCCAAGGAGATCGCCCGCCAGCTGGGCTTTAACAAGCTCGACACGGGCGCCATGTATCGCGCCGTCACCTTCGCCGCGCTCGATCGCAGCATCGATCTGGATGACGAGGCGGCCATCGACGCCCTCGCCGAGCAGATCGAGATTCGCTTTACCAACGGCACCGGTGAGGATACGCGCCTGACCATCGACGGCCAGGACGCTTCGGCTGCCATTCGCACCCCGCAGGTCGACGCCAACGTGTCCAAGGTCTCGGCCTACCCGGGCGTGCGCGCCGCCATGCTCATCCACCAGCGCCGCGCCGCCGAGGACCGCGATATCGTGGCCGAGGGTCGCGACATCGGAACCGTCGTGTTCCCTAACGCGCAGGTCAAGGTCTTCCTGACCGCCGACCCGCGCGAGCGCGCCCGTCGCCGTGTGCTGCAGCGTCACCAAAACGATGCTCAGCCGCTCACGCCCGCGCAACTCGAGACCGAAGTTGACGATACCCTCGACGCCCTCAAGCAGCGCGATAAGCTCGATAGCAGCCGCGAGGTCGCCCCGCTCGTGCCCGCCGAGGACGCCGTGCACGTCGACTCCACCGCCCACACCATCGACGAGGTCGTCCGCATTATCGAGGGCCTCATCAACCAAAGGAGGTAGCCCATGCGCCTGTTTAAGCAGACGCCCGAGGACTATTACAACGCCCCCTATGACGAGTTTCCGGCGCTCATCCGCGGCACCGTCGTCGTAGTCATGGCCATCCTTTGGGCCTTCTCCAAACTCATGTGGCGTTGGAAGGTCGAGGACGCTGACCTGCTGTTTGAGCGCCAGGAAGGCCGCGGCAGCGTGGTCATCTGCAACCACACCTCGATGGCCGAGCTCTTGGCCGTGGAGACGGCGCTGTTCTTTGGGGGCCGCCGCATTCGCCCCATCTTTAAATCCGAGTTCGCCAAGAGCAAGATTGTGCGCTGGGCCTTTAGCCGCGTTGGCGGCATCCCCGTGGAGCGTGGTACTGCCGATATGAAGTGCTTGCGCGCCGCCCAGCATGCGCTGCAGCGCGGCGAGGACGTCCTGATCTTCCCCGAGGGCACGCGCATCCGCTCGCGCGAGATCAAACCCGAGGTCCACGGCGGTTTTGCGCTCATCGCTCAGATGGGCAAGGCGCCCGTCAACCCGCTCGCCATCTGCGGCTGGTCCGACATCACGCCCGCGGGCAAAAGGCTCATGCGTCCCAAGAAGTGCTGGATTCGTGCCGGCAAGGCCGTCTCGCTTTCGGACGCGCCGGCCGGGCTTAAGCGTACGGAGCGCCTGGCCTGGTTTGAGTCCGAGGCCATGAGCCGCGTATACGCCATGCGCGACGAGCTGTGCGCCGAGCATCCGGGCAGGTTCTAGCCATGAGCGAGAACGTGACAAACACCGCCGCGGCTGCGTCCGACCAGGACGGCGCGCCTACCATCGAGATCGCCGCCCACGCCGGCACTTGCTACGGCGTACAGCGTGCGCTCGATATGGCGCTTGCCGCCGCGCCCCAGGCAGGGGAGAGCACTCAGGTCCACACCCTGGGCCCGCTCATCCATAACCCCATCGTGGTACGCGAGCTCACCGAGGCAGGCGTCGGTCTGGCCGACACCTTGGACGACGCCGCAACCGGCACCGTCATCATCCGCGCCCACGGCGTGGTGCCGCAGGTGATCGATGCCGCTCGCGAGTGTGGCCTTAACGTCGTCGACGCCACCTGCCCCTACGTGAAGAAGGTCCATGTGGCGGCCGAGCGCCTGGTGCGCGAAGGCTACCGCGTAATCGTCGTGGGCGAGCCAGGTCACCCCGAGGTCGAGGGTATTCTGGGCCACGCCGGCGATGACGCACAGGTCGTGAGTTGCGCCGACGATGCGGACGCGCTGCCGCTCAAGGGCAAGGTAGGCCTCGTCGTACAGACCACCCAAACCGCGAAGAACTTGGCCGAGGTCGTGGCAGCTATCACCCCGCGCGTGCAGGAACTGCGTGTGATCAACACCATCTGCGCCGCCACGAGTGAGCGTCAACAGGCAGCAGCCACACTTGCCAACCGCTGCGACTGCATGGTCGTGGTGGGCGGCAAGAACTCGGGCAACACCCGCCGCCTGGCGCAGATTTGCGCAGACGCCTGCGAGCGCACGTATCACATCGAGGAAGCTTCCGAGCTCCAGGCCGCGTGGTTTACCGACGCTCACCACATCGGCATCACTGCCGGAGCCTCCACCCCACAAGAACACATCGAACGCGCCGTCACGCGCATCAAGGAGCTTTGCCGCTAATCATGGACCAGACCGTACCCGCATACGCCGCCGAGGTGGCCGATTACGGGCGCAGCCGCGACCCCGAGCCGGGTGAGGGCGCGCTCGTCAAGAACGTGCGTCCCGAATCGCCCGCGTGGGATGTGGGTATCGAGCCGGGCATGCGCGTGCTCACGGTCAACGGTGAGCAGCTTACCGACATGATTGTGTGGCTCTGGGAGGCCGACGATGATACCGTCGAGCTCGAGGTTTTCGACCCGCGCGACGGCACCGTCACCCCCGTCGAGCTCGACCGCTTTCCCGGCGAGGATTGGGGTTTGGAGTTCGATGGCCCCATCTTCGACGGCATGCGTACCTGCGTCAACGCCTGCGTGTTCTGCTTTATGACCATGCTCCCCAAGGGCGGCCGCTCCACGCTCTATATTCGCGACGACGACTATCGCCTAAGCTTTTTGCAAGGCAACTTTGTCACGCTTACGAACCTCACCGACGAGGACGTGCAAAACGTCATCCAACGCAACATGAGCCCCATGAACGTGTCGGTCCATGCCGTGAGCCCCGACGTCCGCCGCCGCATGATGGGCCGTAACGCCCAACGCGGCATGGACGTACTCGAGACCATCATGGCCGCGGGCATCGAGATTCACGCGCAGATCGTGTTGTGCCCCGGCATGAACGACGGCGAGGAGCTGGAAAAAACCCTGCGCTTTTGCGAGGAGCACGAGCAAATCACAAGCCTGGGCATTGTGCCGCTCGGCTTTACCAAGCATCAGAACCGTTTTAGCTGGTCCTACAGCGACAAGCCCGAGCTAGCGCGCGAGACCATTGCTATGATCCGTCCCTACCAGGATCGTGCCTACGAACGCTTTGGCCGCCACACCTTCCAGATGAGCGACGAGTTCTATCTGGACGCCGGCATCGATCCTCCCGAGGCAGACTTTTACGACGGCTATCCGCAGTACTACGACGGCATCGGCATGATCCGCTCGTATCTGGACGAGACCGACGACGTGCTTGCCGCCGATACCGAGCGTCTGGCCCGCGTCCGCGAGGCCATCGCCGCCCGCAGCCAGCACCTGCTGTGCCTCTCGGGCGCCAGCGCACGCGACACGGTTGCGCGATTTGTGGAATCGCCGCACGGCCTCGCCGGCACCGTCACAGCCATCAAAAATCACTACTTTGGCGGCAACGTGGACGTGACCGGCCTCATCGTCGCTAGCGATATCCTGGAGCAGCTGTCGCAAGACCTGTCGGGGGTTATGCTCTTTGTGCCTAAGCTCATGTTCAACGCTGACGGTATGACGCTTGACGAGTATCATCGTGACGATTTACTCGCAAGCCTTACCAGTCGCGGCGCCGAGGTTCATGTGGTATCGACCATGCCGCATGAGTTGCTCGATACCCTGGAGCACATCCTTGGCATTATGCCTGCCGACTCTAACACTTCCACTGACCCTACCCATTAAAGGAGAGCAGATGAAACCTATCGTCGCCGTCGTCGGACGCCCCAACGTGGGCAAGTCCACGCTCGTTAACCGCCTGGCCCAGACCTCGGACGCCATCGTCCACGAGTCCCGCGGCGTCACGCGCGACCGCTCGTATCACACAGCCGATTGGAACGGCCGCGAGTTCACCATCGTCGACACGGGCGGCATCGAGCCGCTCAAGAGCGACGACGTCTTTGCCACGTCCATCCGCGACCAGGCCCTCGCCGCCGCCGAGGAAGCCGCCGTCATCCTGTTTGTGGTCGACGGCCGCACCGGCGTCACCGAGGAGGACGAGTCGGTCGCTCGCATGCTCAAGCGCTGCGACAAGCCGGTCTTTCTGCTGGTGAACAAGCTCGACAACCCCGATCGCGAGAACGACAGCATCTGGGAGTTCTATTCGCTCGGCATCGGTGAGCCCACGCCCCTCTCGGCCCTGCATGGACATGGCACGGGCGACCTGCTCGACGATATCGTGGCCCTGCTTCCGGAGGAAGAGGACGAGGTCGCCGATGAGTTCCCTGATGCGCTGAACGTCGCTATCATCGGCCGCCCCAATGCCGGTAAGTCGTCGCTGTTCAACCGCATTCTGGGCGCCGACCGTTCTATCGTGTCCAACATTGCCGGCACGACGCGCGACGCCATCGATACCGTCGTGGAGCGCAACGGCAAGCACTACCGCATGGTCGACACCGCGGGTATTCGCAAGAAGAGCACCGTGTACGAGAATATCGAGTACTACTCCATGGTCCGCGGCCTGCGCGCCATCGATCGCGCCGACGTGGCGCTGCTCGTCGTCGACGCCTCCGTGGGCGTTACCGAGCAGGACCAGAAGGTCATGGGCTTGGCCATCGAGCGCGGCTGCGCCATCGTGGTGCTGCTCAACAAGTGGGATCTGCTCGACGACGACCGCAAGCGCGAGGCCTGCATGGAGACCATCGACCGCCGTCTGGGCGTCATGGCTCCCTGGGCCCAGTACCTGCGCATCTCTGCCCTGACCGGCCGCAGCGTCGAGAAGATCTGGGCAATGGTAGACGCCGCCGAAAAGACGCGCTCGCAAAAGATCAGCACTTCGCGCCTCAATACGTTCCTCACCGACCTGCGCGAGTTTGGCCACACCGTGGTGGACGGCAAGCGCCGCCTGCGCATGCACTACGTGACTCAGACGGGCATCAACCCGCCGACGTTCACGTTCTTCGTCAACCACAGCGACCTGGTCAACGACACCTACCAGCGCTACGTGGAGAACCGCATGCGCTCGACTTTCGATTTTGCCGGCACGCCCATTCGACTCTTCTTTAGGAAGAAGGAACAAAAGGATGCATAATCCGATTCTGCTGACCGCCATCTGCGCCGTGGTCTCGTTCTTTATCGGGGCGATTCCGTTTGGCCTGATCCTGGGCCGCGTGTTCAACCACACGGACATTCGCAAGGCGGGTTCCGGCAACATCGGCACCACCAACGCGCTGCGCGTGGCCGGCCCCAAGGTGGCCGCGCTCACGCTGCTGCTCGACTGCCTTAAGGGCGCCATCTGCGTCCTTATCGCCCGTCCGCTCATCGCGGGCGTGGGCTATGGCTTCCCCGTAAGCATCATGGCGCCCGGAGCCCCCGGCGACTGGATGCTCGGTGTCATTTGCCTGGCAGCCGTGTGGGGCCATATCTTCTCGCCCTATCTCAACTTCCACGGCGGCAAGGGTATCGCCGTTGGTCTGGGCGTGATCCTTGCCTGGTACTGGCCCATTGGCCTGTCGCTGCTGGGCATGTTTATCGTAGCCGTTGCCATCACCAAGTATGTGTCGGTGGGTTCGCTTGCCGCAGCCATCGGACTTCCTATCGCTGCTTGCGCGGTCTTTCCGTACAGCAGCCTGGGCCTCAAGTTCTGCATGGCGATGATCGGCATCACCGTGGTGTGGGCCCATCGCGCGAATATCCAAAAGCTCATGACGGGTAAGGAGTCCAAGCTCTCGTTTACCAAGCGCGTCACCGAGCCCGACGATAAGTAGGAGAGAGTCATGAATGTTGCGCTGATTGGCTCCGGCTCCTGGGGAACCGCCGTCGCCGGTCTTGCCGCCGCGCGAGCCGAGCGCGTGACCATGTGGGCCCACAGCGAGCAGACGGCCGCCGGCATCAATGCCGAGCACCGCAATCCCCGGTATCTGGTGGACTACGAGCTGCCCGGCAACGTTGTCGCCGCCACGGACCTGTCGCAGGCGCTCGACGGTGCCGAGGCCATCATCTTTGCCGTGCCCTCCACGCACCTGCGCAGCGTATGCCATCAGGCAGCACCCTTCATCGCCGCCGATACCCCGGTGCTCTGCCTCACCAAAGGTATTGAGCCCGAATCCGGCCTGCTTATGAGCGAGGTCATCGCCAGTGAGATCGGCAACGAGTCGCGTGTCGCGGCGCTCTCGGGCCCAAACCATGCCGAGGAGATCTGCCGCGGCGGGCTTTCTGCCGCCGTCATCGCCAGCAAAGATCCGCAGGTAGGGGAGACCTTTAAGGACCTGCTCCTATCCACGGCCTTCCGCATCTACCTGTCGCAGGACATGACCGGCGTCGAGGTTTGCGGCGCTATGAAAAACGTCATCGCCATCGTGTGCGGCATCTCCGCCGGTAGCGGTGCGGGCGACAACACGCTCGCCCTCATCATGACGCGCGGCCTGGCCGAGATCAGCCGACTGGTGCACGCCCGCGGCGGCCAGGCTATGACCTGCATGGGGCTTGCCGGCATGGGCGACCTCATTGCCACCTGCACCTCCGAGCATTCGCGCAACCGCACCTTTGGCTACGAGTTTGCCCACGGCGTCTCGCTCGACGAGTACCAGGCACGTACGCATATGGTGGTCGAGGGTGCCGTTGCGGCCCGTAGCGTCAGCGAGCTCGCCCGTTCACTGGGCGTAGACATTCCGCTCACCTTTGCCGTGGAGCAAACGCTCTACAACGGTGTTACTTTGGATAGGGCGCTCGAAATTCTCACCGACCGCGTCCCATCGCAAGAGTTCTACGGACTCACCGACTAGCGCAGAAAGGCTACTACCATGGGTTCCATCAAAATCGCTCCGTCCGTCCTCTCGGCCGATATGGCCAACCTCAAGGGCGAACTCGACAAGATCGCCGGCGCCGACTACGTGCACTTTGACGTTATGGACGGTCACTTTACCGGTAACCTCACCTTTGGCGTTGACATCCTCAAGGCCGTCAAGCGCTCCACCAACGTGCCGGTCGATGCGCACCTCATGGTGTCGAACCCCGACGAGACCGTCGATTGGTATGCCGACGCTGGTGCCGATATGATCACCGTCCACTACGAGGCCTCTACGCACCTGCACCGCACGCTCACGCACCTGCAACAGCGCGGCGTCAAGGCCGGCGTGGTGCTCAACCCCGCAACGCCCGTCTGC
>CAUHJB010000014.1:0-66571 GCA_959606495.1 uncultured Collinsella sp.
CGCGGGCCCTGGGCCTGGGCTAGGGCCAGTTTAACATCCGGGCCCCAAAAAAAAGATTGACCCCTGGGGGGGCGGCCCCGCCCCGGGGGTACACCCCCCTCTTTTCCTATTGATCCGTTGGGGACGGAGGAAAACGGATTGCTTGGGGCTGACAAGAGGCCTGGTTCGTAATGGTCTGAACTAACTGTCCACCCCGGTCCGGCGGCTGCCGATTCGGTGCGGTTTGAGACAGCTATTCGGCGCCATGGTGACCGGTGGTACTCTTGTATCCGTTTGAAATCGAGCGAAGGAGTGCCGCTATGGAGCAATCGAGCCTGTTTGGTGACGGTGTGGATATCGATACCAAAACGCCCGCGAGCGCGGATGCCGCCGCACCGACCGACGCCCGTGCCCAGGCGGCAGCGCGCGCGGCCGAGCTGCGCCACGAGCTCGATTACCACGCCTACCGCTACTACATGCTCGACGCGCCCGAGATCACGGACGCCGCCTTCGACAAAATGCTCGTTGAGCTGCAGGAGATCGAGGCGGCCTATCCCGACCTGGTGACGCCCGACAGCTATACCCAGCGCGTGGGCGGCTACGTGAGCGAGCAGTTTACGCCGGTCACGCACATGGCACGCATGTATTCCATGGACGATGCCATGGATCTGGACGAGCTCGACGCGTGGCTCCAGCGCGCCGAGGACGCGCTCGGTGCCGGCAGCGTCACCTATACCTGCGAGCTCAAGATCGATGGCCTGGGCGTGGCCCTTACCTACCAAAACGGCACCTTTGTGCGCGCCGCTACGCGCGGTGACGGCGCCACGGGCGAGGACGTGTCGCTCAACGTGCGCACCATCAAGGATGTGCCCATGCACCTGTCCGAGCCGGCGCTCGCCCACATGGGCGCTGACCGCGAGCGCGCCATCGAGGTGCGCGGCGAGGTTTACATGCCCAAGGGCAGCTTCGTGCGCCTAAATGAAGAAGCCGATGCCGAGGGCCGCGACCCCTTCGCCAACCCGCGCAACGCCGCCGCCGGATCGTTGCGCCAGAAGGATCCCAAGGTCACGGCGCGTCGCGACCTGGCCACCTTCATCTACGCCATTGCCGATACCGATCCGCTGCACGTCCACAGCCAGCGCGAGTTCCTCGACTGGCTGCGCACCGCCGGTTTTAGCGTCAACCCCAACGTGGCCCGCTGCGCCACGCCGGCCGAGGTCCACGAGTTCTGTGCCCAGGCGCTTGAGCATCGCGGCGACCTGGACTACGACATCGACGGCGTGGTCGTAAAGGTCGACAGCTTTCAACAGCAGCTCGACCTGGGTTTTACCGCCCGTGCGCCGCGCTGGGCCATCGCCTTTAAGTTCCCGCCCGAGGAAAAGCAGACCGTCCTGCGCGAGATCCGCATCCAGGTTGGCCGCACCGGCGTGCTCACGCCGGTTGCCGAGTTCGATCCAGTGACGGTCGCCGGCTCTACCATCGCGCGCGCCACACTGCACAATATCGACGAGATCCGACGCAAAAACGTACGCGAGGGCGACACCATCATCGTGCACAAGGCAGGCGACGTAATCCCCGAGGTCGTGGGTCCCGTGCTCGACAAGCGCCCGGCCGACAGCGTTGATTGGCACATGCCCGAGGTTTGCCCCGTGTGCGGCAGCCCCGTGGTTCACGAGGATGGCGAGGTGGCCTACCGCTGCGTGTCCATCGACTGCCCCGCACAGCTCAAGGAACGCCTGCTCCACTGGGTGAGCCGCGGCTGCATGGACGTCGACGGCCTGGGCGACGAGATCGTCGACAAGATGATCGCCGCCGGGCTGATTCACGACGTCGCGGACTTCTACCAGCTCACGGTTGACGACATCGCCGGACTGGACACAGGGCGCACCTATGCCAGCTCCAATAGCAAAAAGGGCGTCAAGAAGGGCGACCCCATTCCGGTAGGCCTTAAGACGGCCGAGAAAATCATCGCCGAGCTTAACAAGTCCAAGAGCCAGCCACTCGGTCGCGTGCTGTTTGCCCTGGGCATCCGCCACGTGGGCAAGAGTGTGGGCGAGGTTATCGCCGAGCGATTCCTATCGATTGACAAGCTCATCTTGGCGAGCGAAGAGGACATCGCCGAGTGCGAGGGCATCGGTCCCAAGATTGCGGCGAGCGTCAAGCAGTTCCTGGCCGTGCCCGAAAACCTTGCCGTGCTGGAGCGCCTGCGCCAGGCGGGCCTGTCGCTCGAGGTCGACTTGGGCGCCGCGCATGCACAAGCCGCAGCCGACGCGGGCGTGGCGGGCGAGCTCGCCGATGCACAACCGCTCGCGGGTCTGACCTTCGTGCTCACCGGCACGCTCGTCAACCGCACTCGCGACGAGGCGGGCGCGGCGCTCAAGGTGCTCGGCGCCAAGGTTTCGGGCAGTGTGTCGAAGAAGACGAGCTATCTGATCGCCGGCCCCAAGGCGGGCTCCAAGCTCGCCAAAGCCGAGCAGTTGGGCGTGCCCGTGCTGGACGAGGACGCGCTCGAGCAGATCCTGGCGACTGGTCAGGTGCCGGAGGCTTAAGGCGCCGATAATCAAATTGGAAAACCTCCCGGAAAGTATGATGCCTTCCGGGAGGTTTTTATTTGGATGGGTCGGCGGGTACTGTGGCCTGCGTCGCGTGGGTTACTAAAGGCGATCCTGCGGACCGGTACCGTCTCGGAGCGATAGAGGATTCATGTAAAGCAGAGGCCCCACAGTGGGTGTCCCCATTGTGGTGGGTTTTATATACGTTAACATTAACATTAATGTGTATACTTAGCAGTGGAGATATATGTTGAGAGGAGCCGTTATGGTTACTGTCGCATTTTCGGAGCTGCGCCAAAACCTTACGCAGGTGGCCGAAAAGGTTGCCAATGAGGGCGAGGAGGTTGTGGTCTTCAAGCGGAGCAAGCCGTTGTTCAAGATTGTGCCGCTCGACTATCAAGCTCCGGTTGCAGTGGAATATGACGCTGCCCAGGAGCGTGGGGGCGCAAAGCCGGCGTTCGGCACGGACGAGCCCAAGCGCGACGTGGGTACGATGTGGCATCCCAAGATCACCTGGAAGGAGATTCGCGAAATGCTCGCGGAGGATGAGGACTACCAGGAGTATCTCGATATCGTAGCCAAAATGCCAAAAGGAACGCCGCTCGATACGATGACGGTTGAAGATGAAAAGCGCGTCGCGAGGGAGCGCTACCTATGAGGGCATTTCTCGATACCAATTTTCTGCTCGATTGCGTGCTTCCGGGCCGGCCGGAGCATGGGGCGGCGCAAACGATCAAGGGGCTTGTTGACGTGGGGCTTATCGAGGGCGTTGTTTCGGCCTGTTCTCTCAAGGACGCGTACTACATTCTCACCAAACAGGCCGGCGAGGCGCGCGCCCGCGAGGTAGTGCGCGACTGCCTTAAGAGCTACTCGCTAGAGCCTTTCGACCAAGAAGCTTGTTTTACCTCCGCCTATTCCGATGAGCCGGACTTTGAGGACGGCTGTATCCGTGCGATGGCCGAGCGTGCCGGCGTGGACTTTATCATCACGCGCGATCGAGCCGCTTTTGTGCGCTCGACCATCAAGACCTTCTCGCCCGCAGAGTTCATCCGGGCGTTTCCGATCCCGGAGGAGTAAAACCGCCATATCGGGGATTGTCCCCGGCGTGGTAGTTCTCCTATAGCCGACGCTCGTTAGTTGAGCTACACTTCATGCCTGTCCGGGCGGTTCTTACTTTGCTGGGGCAACCGGCATCGTGATCTGCGTCACGTAGGTTGCTGGGTCGTCGCTGATGATGTCGTCGATGAGGGCGATTTCGCGCGAGGGGCCGGCGGGCGTCAGGTTGTGTTCATGCATGTAGCTCAGCAGTTGCTCGTAGCGTGGGGCTGCTTGCCCGTGCGTGCCGCGGAAGCTTATGGTCAGGCAGTGCGCGGCAGGTCGCGTCTCAACGTCACCCAAGTAATCATCGGTGTCATCGAGCAGCAGAAAGACCTCGTCGTAGCCATCAAAGTCACCGGCGGCCAGGCGTTCGGGCGCGATGCCCACACCCAGATTGCCAAGATAGGCAAAGGTTTCGTGCTGTCCCTGCTGAAGCTGGCGGATATGCCATCCCAGCGAATAGGCGTCGGTGGGATTGACGCGCTCGTGCAGCGCGGCGCAGCGAAGTTCGGGTTCCTCGATTTCGCTAATGGTGTCGAGATCAGCATTCAAAGCGCCATGAAGCAAGGCAAGCCGCTGGTCAATCTTGCGCGACATGCGCTCCAGCTCACGCCGCTTGCGCTCAATTAACTCCTGTTGCTTGGTCAGTTGCCGTTGCATCAAATCCATATCGCGCGTAGTGACAAACTCGCGAATCTGTGCCAGCGGTAGGTCGAGAACGCGCAGGTTGCCGATGGTGTTGAGGGTGGAGAGCTGCCGCGATCCGTAGTAGCGGTACCCACTTGTCGGGTCGACATATGCCGGCTCCAATAGCCCCATCTGTTCGTAATGGCGCAGTGTACCCACGCTCAAATTGAGCAGGCGCGCCACCTCGCCAATGCGGAGCAGGCCCTCGGTGTGTTCGCTTGGCATGTCGGTCACAGGACCGCTCCTTTCGGTAAAAACAGGGGAGAGGCGCTAGGCCTGCGTCGCCCCGCTACGCCACCAGCTTGTCAAAAGTTCCGCGGCGGTTGAGCACGGTAAATGCAATCACGCAGATGACTGCCGACAGAATCGACCCGCACGGCGAGGCGATGCCCATGGGGAACAGCGTGTCGGAATAGGCGTTCGACAGCAGCCATGCGCCGGGCACGCGAATGAGCACCACGGCCAGCACGTTGTGCGCAAAGCCGATGTAGCTCTTGCCATATGCAGCGAAAAAGCCGCTAAAGCAAATGTGGATGCCGGCAAAGATCGCATCGAAAATATAGCTGCGCATATAGCCGGCGCCGGCCGCGACCACTGCGGCGTCCTTGGCAAAAAAGCCGATAAACGCCGGCGCCACCAGCCACATCAGCACTGTGATGAGGCAGCCGTACACGACCGAGATGGTCATGGCGTCCTTGAGTACCTGACGCGCGCGGTCGCCCTTGCCCGCGCCGGCGTTTTGCGCCGTGAGTGCGCTGACGGTAGCGCCCATGGAACTCGGTACGATAAACAAAAAGCTGATCATCTTCTCGACCAGGCCCACGGCGGCGGCGTCGACCAGGCCGCGATGGTTGGCGATGACGGTGATAAACATAAACGCCACCTGGATGCAGCCGTCCTGCACGGCCACGGGCACGCCGATCTTAAGGATGCTACCGAGCACTTCGGGCTGGGGGCGCAGGTCGCTGCGCTTAACGTGGATGTTCGTGCGACGGCTCTTGAGCCACACGAGCGCGAGGGCAACGCTTGCCGTCTGGGCGGTTACCGTGCCGAGCGCTGCGCCCACGGGGCCGAGCCCCATGTGGCCGATAAACAGAAAGTCGAGCGCGATATTAATGATGCACGCCACGCCGATCACGTACATGGGCGAGCGCGAATCGCCCAGGCCGCGAAAGATGGCAGAGAGGATATTGTACGCGGCGATAAACGGAATGCCGACAAAGCAGATGCGCAGGTAGGCGGCGGTGCCTTCGACCGCTTCGGGCGGCGTGCCAATGAGCGCTACGATTTGCGGGCACAGTGCGAGCAGGACAGCGGCCAGCACCACTGAGACGCCCATAAACAGCGTGATGGTATTGCCGATGGCGGTCTCGGCGCGGTCGAAGCGGCGCGAGCCCACGGCGTGGCCGACGATGACCGTCGTTCCCATGGCCAGGCCCACGAGCGTCACGGTAATGATATAGAGCGTTTGCGCGCCATTGCCCACGGCGGTGATGCCGGCAGCGCCGCTAAACTGCCCCATCATGTACAGGTCGGCCATACCGTAGAGCATCTGCAAAAAGTACGAGAGCATATAAGGCAGGGCAAAGACCGCGATGGTCTTAAGGACATTGCCGCGTGTGAGGTCGTGTTCCATAGGTGGGGCTTTCTGGCTGGGTTTGTTTTGCTACCAGTGTAGTGAAAACCCTACAACGATTATAGAGTCAAGGTTTATGTTGGCAGTGGGGCGAAAAAGTCACGCTCGTAAT
Source organism: uncultured Collinsella sp. (assembly GCA_959606495.1). GTDB lineage: Bacteria > Actinomycetota > Coriobacteriia > Coriobacteriales > Coriobacteriaceae > Collinsella. The sequence goes on from CAUHJB010000014.1 coordinate 6,065, forward strand.
CATTTCCGTTGAATACAGGCATAAGCCGTACATGCGTGGTGCCTGCGCTGGCCTTAAAGAAATCGGTTTCGCATCGCTTGACACCGTTGCCTGTCGCGCAATAATACGTGCGTTTGCGAATGACGTTTGACGGAGATGATGATGCGGGTGCGTAATCTCAAACTGCTGGTGTCCTATCTCGGCGAATTCAAACGCGATTTTATCCTCGGCGTGCTGTTCATCGCCGTCGAGACTGCGCTTGAGCTCTTTATTCCCGTGATCATGGCTAACATCATCGACGTGGGCGTGCCCGCGCGCGACACCGGCTATATCCTGTTCCAGGGAGCACTCATGCTGGTGTGCGCGGCCGTGTCGCTTGTACTCGGCCTCGGCTATGCGCGTTATTCAGCACGTGTGGCGGTGGGCCTCGGCGCCAACCTGCGCGCCGCGGAGTACCGCAAGATCCAGACCCTCGCCTTCGGCAATCTCGATGAATACGAGACGAGCTCGCTGGTCACTCGCATGACCACCGACATCACCGTTATTCAAAACGCCGTGGGTAACGGCTTCCGCCCCATGGTGCGCGGGCCGGTAAATCTGGTCATGGGCCTCGTCTACGCTTTTGCACTCTCGCGTGAGCTCGCGGCGGTCTTTGCCGTCATTCTGCCGATGCTCGCCATCGTGCTCGGTATCATTACCGTGCGCGTGAGCCCGCTCTACCGCCAACTCCAGACCTCGATGGACCACCTCAACGGCGTGGTGCAAGAGGACCTTACCGCCGTGCGCGCCGTGAAGGCTTACGTGCGCGCCGAGCACGAGTGCGACAAGTTCGACACCGTCAATACCGAACTCGCCGGCACGGCGACCAAGACCTTCGGCACCGCCGTGCTCAACCTGCCGGTGTTCCAACTCTCGATGTATGTGGCTGCGCTCTCGATCCTGTGGATTGGCGGCCGCATGATCATCGAAGGTCGCTTGGGCGTGGGCTCGCTCACGGGCTTCATGAGCTATGTGCTGCTGATCATGAACTCCCTCATGATGATTTCCAACGTGTTTTTGCTGCTCACGCGCGCTCTCACGAGTGTGGGCCGTATCGCGGAGGTGCTCGACGAGGAGCCCGTTATTGCCAACCCTGCGGGAGACCTCGCGACTGCGGCGCCAACGGACGGCAGTATTGAGTTTCGCGACGTTTCCTTTAAATACCGCGCGGATGCAGCCGAGGATGTGCTCGAGCATATCGACCTTCGCATCGAGAGCGGCTCGACGGTGGGCATCCTCGGCGGCACGGGCTCGGGCAAGAGCTCGCTTGTGCAGTTGATTGCGCGCCTGTACGACGCCACTGAGGGCGCCGTGCTTGTGGGCGGACACGACGTGCGCGACTACGACCTCGCGACCCTACGTGATGCCGTGGGCATTGTGTTGCAAAAGAATGTGCTGTTCACGGGCACCGTGCGCGAGAACCTGCAGTGGGGTAATCCGCAGGCGTCGGACGATGAGCTCTTCGCGGCTTGCCACGCGGCGTGCGTGGACGAGTTCCTTGATCGCATCGGCGGGCTGGACGGAGAGCTGGGCCAAGGCGGCGCCGGTGTCTCGGGTGGCCAGAAGCAACGCCTGTGCATCGCGCGCACGCTGCTCAAGCATCCGCGCGTGCTCATTTTTGATGACTCCACCAGTGCGGTCGATATGGCGACCGACGCTAAGATTCGCGAGCACATCGCTCGGATTCCCGATACGACCGTGCTCATCATCGCCCAGCGCATCGCGAGTGTCATGGATGCCGATCGCATTGTGGTGTTGGACGACGGTCGTGTCCACGGCGTGGGCACGCACGAGGAACTGCTGGCGGGCGACAACATCTACCAGGAGATCTATGCCTCGCAGATGGAGTTCGCTGGGAACGCAGACACCGGCGACGGCTGCGACGATCGCTGCGCGAACGATCAGTTTTCCTCCGTCCCCAGCGAATCGCCCTTGGAAGGGGGTGAGCGCCATGCCTAAGACCGCAGCCCAAGCACGCCCTGCCGACCTCAAGCGCACTGTGCGTCGCTTGCTCTCCTACATGGGTCACGCCAAGTTCTCGCTGCTCGCAGTTGGTGTGCTTGCCTCTGTGGCCGCCATCGCAAGCCTTGCCGGCACCTACATGGTACGTCCCATCGTCAACGGTTTGGCAACGGGCGGCGAGGAACTGCTCGCTAGACAGGTTATCTTTACCGCTGCCATCTACGCCGCGGGCGTGCTCTCGGCCCTGGGCTACTCACAGATTATGGTGCGCGCGGCCCAACGCGTGGTGTCCGATATTCGCCGCGACCTGTTCGCGCACATCCAGACGCTGCCGCTCAGTTATTTTGACAGCACGCGCTCGGGCGACATCATGAGCTTTTTCACCAACGACGTCGACACCGTCTCCGAGGCGCTCAACAACAGCTTTGCCAACGTGATTCAGGCCGCCATTCAGGTTGTGGGCACCACGGCCATGCTCATCATCCTTAACTGGCAGCTCACGATTATCACGCTCGTGTGCGATGTGGCCATTGTGCTGTACGCGCGCTACTCGGGCGCGCGCTCTAAGCGTTTCTTTGCCGCCCAGCAGGCATCGCTTGGCGACTTGGACGGATATATCGAAGAGATGGTCTCGGGCCAAAAGGTCATCAAGGTCTTTAATCACGAGGCAGCGAATGTCGCCGGCTTCACATGCCGCAACGACGAGCTTCGCCGCACCGGCACCGCCGCCGTGAGCTATGCCAACTCCATGGTGCCCATGACCGTGGTGATCGGCTATGCCAACTACGCCATCGTCGCCGTGGCGGGCGGCATGCTCTGCATCAAGGGGCTCGCCGACGTGGGCGCGCTCGCAAGCTACCTGGTCTTTGTGCGCCAGGCGGCCATGCCCATCAACCAGTTTACGCAGCTGGGCAACTTCTTACTCAATGCGTTGGCCGGCGCCGAGCGCCTGTTTGCCGCCATGGACCTTAAGCCCGAGGTGGACGAGGGCTGCGTGGAGCTGGTGCAGACGGGCGACGCCGCGTGGGCGTGGAAGATTCCCGAGGGCCAGGGCGTGGGCACATATGGGCACCTGCACGACGTGGCCGCTGTTGATGAGTCGGGCCGCGCGGTGGCTGCCGACGGTACCGAGCTCACGTGCGGCTTGGTCCCACTTGCCGGCGACGTGCGCTTCCATGCCGTGGACTTTTCCTACGTGCCGGGCACCCGCGTGCTCACGGACCTCAACCTGTTTGCCAAGCCGGGGCAAAAGATCGCGTTTGTGGGCTCGACGGGTGCCGGAAAGACGACCATCACCAACCTCATCAACCGCTTCTACGAGGTCGATGACGGCGAGATCACGTACGACGGCATCGACGTCAAGCACATTGCCAAGGCCAGCCTGCGCGGGTCGCTCGGCATTGTGCTGCAGGACACGCACCTGTTTAGCGGCACCATTGCGCAGAACATCCGCTTTGGCAAGCTCGACGCGACCGACGAGGAGGTGCGCGCCGCTGCCGAGGCAGCCTGCGCCGACTCGTTTATCCGCCGCCTGCCTAGAGGCTACGACACGCCGGTCACGGCCGACGGCGCCAACCTGTCGCAGGGCCAGCGCCAGCTGCTCGCCATCGCGCGCGTGGCCGTTGCCGACCCGCCGGTGCTCATCTTGGACGAGGCCACGAGCTCTATCGACACGCGAACCGAAAAGCTCATCGAGCGCGGCATGGACCGCATCATGCGTGGCCGCACCACGTTTATGATCGCGCACCGCCTGTCCACCGTCCGCGACGCCGATGCCATCATGGTCCTCGAACACGGCCGCATCATCGAGCGCGGCACGCACGAAGAGCTGCTCGCTCAGCACGGCGAGTACTGGCAGCTGGCGCATGGCTTAAAAGAGTTGGATTAACCCGTTCGAGCACGATGCTTTGACCCCTCCGTGCCTCTCACCTCCCCTCAAACCATCACAACATTCGCCGTTTTTTGCCAAAATCGGGAAAAGCATCGAATGTTGTGATGGTTTTTCTACCACTCGATCGGGTGGAATCGCTTTCTTGCGCACGAAGGTGTGCGGACCCGTGGGCAGGGGAATAAGGTTGGTTATCCGACTCCATTGGAGGGCTCATGGACCTGCCGATCGTCCTGTCCCATAAGACTGCCTGGCTGTACCACAACGTGGCGCGCCCGTCCGAGCCGCTCTCGCGAGCAAGCAGCCTATACGATGAGGACTCGCTTGCTAACGAGGCGGAGCCGACTGCGGGCCTGTCCAAATTGGGACTCGATGTCAAGGGGCTGAGGGCTTCAGCGGCAGTTGGGATCGTTACCGACTATCTGGTTTCGCTTGGTATTCCACGAGAAGAGCTCGATCATATCGACACGCTCGTCAACTTCGATTTTGAGCGCTCGACGCCGGCTGGATTTAGGTGCCACGTGTTTGGGGCGCCGGTGCCTCCAGGCCATCTTATCGAGGTGGCAGAGGGCCTTCTAGTGGTTGATGAGGCCATGTGCTTTGTCCAAGCGGGTTCGTGGATGAGCGAGCCCGAGCAGCTGGAATATGGGTATGAAATCTGTGCCCGATACCATTTGAATCATCTGTCGACGGACGATTATGTCGAGATGGGGCAGAGGTATACCGTTGCCGACTTGATTGCCTATTGCAATGAGAACCGATCTCGTCAGGGGGCTATACGCGCGGCCGCCGTGCTCAAGCGCGTGCACGATGGCGCGCGGTCGCCCATGGAGACGGCCACCGCAATCATGGTCGTAGCAAAACGTTCCCAGGGCGGGCTGGGATACGCCAAGATCGAGCTCAACCATCGGGTCGATGTTCCCAACGAGTTCAAGTATCTCGCAAAGGCCGGGTATTTCGAGATCGACGTATATGCGCCTGCGAGCGGTACGGGGATTGAATACAACGGTTCGGACCATCTTGATAAACAGCGCAGCGCGTCGGATGCGGAGCGTATGACCGTGCTGAGCGCGCTGGGCTTTAGGATGATCGTCCTCACCGGGACTCAGTTTGCCCACCAGCTGCAATTGCACCGGGCGATGAACGCCATCGCGCTCGCTATGGGTCTTAAGTGCGACCGAAGCGAAGCGTTCCAAAAGCGGCAGAACGACCTGCGAGAATTCGTGATTCGGCACTGGGACGGCGTCCTTTAGGGACGTTTTGGTCCTTCTACGGGGCGCTGCGGGCAGGCAGACCATCACAACATTCGACGTTTTTTGCCAAAAACGGGAAAAGCATCGAATGTTGTGATGGTTTGCGTGCTGAGGATGGGCTTGGAAAGTCCGTTTTGCTCGAAACGACCTGTCCTGTCGTACGGGTGTCGGCATGATTCTCCCGTGCGGTATTATGTTTTCCGAAGAATAAAACGCCGCATGAGGGGAGGGCTGCGTGAACGGGCACGTGCAACATGACGGTTTTGGCCGCGATATCAACTACCTGCGCATTGCCGTTACCGACAAGTGCAATTTCCGCTGCATTTACTGCATGCCGGCCGATGGCGTGGCGCCCCGCGCGCACGACGAGCTGCTCAGTGCCGAGGAAATCGCCCGCTTTGTGCGCTTGGTAGCGGGGGAGGGCATTCGCCGCGTGCGCCTGACGGGCGGCGAGCCGCTGGTCAGCCGCCGTATCATTCCGCTCATTCGCGACATCCGCGCGATTCCGCAGATCGAGGACATCTCGCTTACCACCAATGGCGCCCTGCTGCCCAAGCTGGCACCGCAGCTCAAAGATGCCGGCCTTAACCGCGTCAACATCTCGCTCGACACGCTCGACCCTACGCTGTTTGGAAAGATTACGCGCCTGGGTCGGCTCGAGCAGACCATGGCTGGCATCGACGCGGCGCTGGCTTGGGGCTTTGAGCCCGTTAAGGTCAACTGCGTTGTGGTGCGCCGACTCAACCAGGATGTGGCGGCTCTCGCGCGTCTGACTATCGACCGTCCCATTCACCTGCGCTTTATCGAATACATGCCTATTGGCGACGAGCACACGAGCTCGCATTGCGCTGTGGACCCGCATGCGCCCGCGCTCAATCCGGCGCTGTGGGATGCGAGCGATACCGTGCCGAGCGACGAGCTGCGGGCGCGCATCAATGCCGGGGCCGCCGCGGTGGGTCTGGGCGAGCTCGAGCCGCTCGACATCAACGACGCTCCTGCCGGTGCGGGCCCTGCGCGCTATTGGCACTTTCCGGGCGCGGTGGGAACGGTCGGCTTTATTAGCGCCATGTCTAACCATTTTTGTGCGAATTGCAACCGTCTGCGCCTGACGGCCGATGGCAACGTGCGTCCGTGCCTGTTCAGCGATGCCGAGTATTCGGTGCGCGAGGCGCTGCGCCGTGGTGATGATATGCAGGTACTTTCGATTTGGCGCGATGCCGTGGCCCACAAACCGCAGGAACACGCGATAATTGAGGGCACGCAACGATTTATGTCCCAAATCGGAGGATGATCATATGGCCAAGAGCAGGTACGCCGATGCCACCAAGGCCGCTCGCAGGGCCGCGATGTCTGCCCACAAAGTCACGGCTGCGGCGAATGCTGGCAACGCCGACGCGTCCGCGCAGCCGACTGCCAGCGCTGTCGCCGAGTCCGCCCGTGACGCCCGTCGCGACGAGCTGACGCACGTGGACGCCAAGGGCGAGGTACGCATGGTCGACGTGTCCGACAAGGCCGAGACCCATCGCATTGCCATCGCCGAGGGCACCATTCTCATGCACCCCGAGACGCAGGCTATGGTGCTGCAGGACCGCGCCAAAAAGGGCGACGTGCTTGCCTGCGCGCGCGTGGCGGGCATTATGGCCATCAAACGCACGAGCGACATCATTCCCATGTGCCATCCGCTGCTCATTACCAAGAGTAAATGCGACATTGCGCCCATCGCTCCGGCGGGGACGCCTGTCGAGGACGTGCCCGAAGGCTGGGCGCCGGCGCGCGCGGACGGGCAGGTTGGCTTTCACGTACTGGTTACGGCCGGCGTGACGGGCAAGACGGGTATCGAGATGGAGGCCCTGACCGGCGCGAGTGCCGCGTGTCTGACCATCTATGACATGTGCAAGGCCGTCGATCGCGGCATGGAGATCGTCGACGTGCGCCTGCTGCACAAGGAGGGCGGTCGCTCGGGCGTGTGGGATCGTGCAGAGCGTCAGGCCGCTGCTGCTGAGGCCGTGGCCGCTGACGGTGCTGCGCCCGCGAGCGCATCCGTCGCCGTCGCGCCCGCGGCTCCGACACCGGCCGTCCCCGCGATCGCGTTTATCGGCTACCAAAACTCGGGCAAGACCACGCTCGTCGAGAAGGTTATCGCCGAGCTCACCCGCCGCGGCCTGCGCGTGGGTTCGCTCAAGCATCACGGGCATCACGGCTTTGATATCGATGTGCCCGCTAAGGACACGTGGCGCCATCACCAGGCCGGCTCCAAGCACGTGGGGCTCATCTGTGCCACGCGCTGGGCGGAGTACGCCGACACGCGCGAGGAGGACGAGATGCCCGCGCGCGAGCTGCTGTCGCGCTACAACGATGTCGACGTGGTGATCATCGAGGGCTACAAGACCGAGGGCTTCGACAACATCGTCGTCGCGCGATCGGGTGTGGATCGCCTGCGCGGCAAGAGCTCGCTTGACTTGGTCGACGGTCGCACGCTGGCGCTTGCCTGCAATGAGGTCCTGGCGCGTCAGGCTTTCGACGCCGGCTTCGCGACCCGAGCCATCAACATCAACGATGCCCGAGCCATCTGCGACCTCATCCAAGATCATCTGGCCTAAAACCTGCCAAAAAGGGACAGGTTTATTTTGGCAGGTTTTATCTGGGCAAACGTCATTTCCACCACAAAGGGGTCAGGCACCTTTGTGGTGGTTTTTGCCAAAGAGGCTTTGACTTAAACCTACCTCAAGGTGCAATAATCGCTGACAAACGATTGCGATTACGGAGGTCTCATGCCAAAACTGTACTTTATGCGTCACGGTCAAACGCTCTTTAACCTGCTTCGCCGCAAGCAGGGTTGGTGCGACTCGCCGCTTACCGAGCTGGGGATCGAGCAGGCTAAAACTGTCGGTGCGACCCTGCGAGGGCGTGGCCTTACGTTTGACCATGCGTACAGTTCGACGTCCGAGCGTGCGTGCGACACGCTTGAACTTGCGTTTCCCGGTCAGCCTTACGAGCGCGTCAAGGGCCTTAAGGAGTGGAACTTTGGCAAGTTTGAGGGCGCGAGCGAGGATTTGAATCCGCGCCTGCCGTACGGCGATTTTTACAAGCAGTATGACGGCGAGGGCGAAGACGAGTTTCGCGAGCGCATCATGGCGACCATCACCGAGCTCATGCAGCGCCCTGGGCATGAGAGCGTGCTATGCGTGAGCCATGGCGCCGCAGCGGCTCAGGTTATGCGCGGCGTGGGCGTGGAGCCGCTCAAGATGAAGAACCGCATCGGCAACTGCTGCGTGCTCGAACTCGACTTTAATCCTGCCACCAGCACATTCGCTCTCGCAGATCTGTACAACCCCTACGGCACCCCGCGCGAGTAGCATCGGGGCATCAGCCAAAACCACCGCAAAGGGGCCAGGCACCTTTGCGGTGGTTTTGCCGTTTACAGGCTATTTCCTACCGTTCGGCGGACTTTCGCGCCAATGGGGCTTACGCTGCATACAAGTTTCATCCTACAATCGCCCACGTGCTCACAAGTTTGTTACTCCTCGGGAGGCATCACTTGCGCATAATAGAAGACGAGGAATATCGCCCCGTCGTCTAGCGCCGATGTCCGAGGAGTTTTTTCATGCTCATTTTAAAGAAGATCAACAATAACGTTGCTCTTGCCGCCAGCGATGACGGCCGAGAGGTTGTTGTCTTTGGCAAGGGCATCGGTTTTCACGAGATGCCCTACGAGCTTGCCGATGAGTCCCTTATCCAGCGCAAATTCTATAACGTTCCCGAGAGCTTGCAGGATATGGTCGGCACCCTTCCCGACGACGTTTTGCTCGCCGCGAGCGACATCGCCTGCTTCGCATCCCAGCAGCTTGGCTGCAAGCTATCCGGTGGCCTGCCCTTTATCCTGGCAGATCACCTGCAGTTTGCCGTCCAGCGCGACGACGACCAGCTCAGCGCTCCCAATCCGCTCGAGCACGAGGTGGCCTTCATCTACCCGCGCGAGCTCCAGATCGGCCAGGCGGCGCTTGCCATCGTGCAAAAGCACACTGGCGCCAAGTTGGGCCAGAACGAGGCCACGAGCATCGCGCTCCACATCGTTAACGCCGAGGTCGATGGCATGGGCCGCGCCAAGGACATGGACTTCATCATGAAGAGCACCCGCGTGCTCGACGAGGTGACCCATTCCGTGGAAAAGCAGCTTGGCTGCTCGCTCGACACGGCGTCGTACTGCTACATTCGCTTTCTTGCGCACCTGCGCTTTTTGGTTCGCCGCCTCTGCAAGGGCAAGTGCACGCAGACCGAGAACTCCTCACTGTTTATGCAGGCCGCCCGCGATTTTCCCGAGGCCTACCAGTGCGCATACGCCATCAACCGCGTGTTCGAGAAAGAGTTCAAGCAGAGCTGCTCGGACGAGGAACTCTTGTATCTGATGATGCATATCAACCGTCTGCGATCGGCTTCGCAGACCGAGTGAGTAAAGCCGCCAGCCCGGCGGCAATCGCAACAATTCTTTTTGGTTTCTAACTGCGGGCAAGGTACCGGCTCGCGGTAGGGGATATTTTTGCCGAAATTTGGAAAAGAGAGGACAGATCATGGCAGGTAAATACGACGATCTTGCTACCCAGATCGTAGAGCTAGTTGGCGGCAAGTCCAACGTCAAATGCGTCGCACACTGCATTACCCGTGTTCGTTTTAAGCTCAAGGACGAGTCGAAGGCCAATGACGAGGCAATCTCTCAGCTGCCCAACGTCATCAAGGTCATGCACGCCAACGGCCAGTACCAGGTTGTTGTGGGCAACATTGTCGAGGACGTCTACGACGCCGTTCTCAAGGCCGGCGGTTTTAGGGACGGCGGCGCCGTCGACGCCGATGACGACGATGCCGCTCCCAAGGGCGTTACCGATGTGATCATCGACCTCATCTCGGGCATCTTCGCCCCCATGCTCGGCACCTTCGCCGCCGCCGGTATCATGAAGGGCCTGCTGGGGCTCGCTACCTTCCTGGTCCCGAGCTTTGCCAACGACGGCGCCTACACGCTGCTCTACACCGTCGCTGACGGCATGTTCTACTTCCTGCCCGTGGTGCTCGGCTACACCGCCGCCAAGAAGTTCAAGATGAGCGAGTTCAACGGCATGGCCATCGCCTTTGCTCTGGTGTACCCCACCATGGTTGCCCTGACCTCGGGCGAGGTTGTCGGCTCCGTCGAGCTCGGCTTTGCCGGTACCTTCTCTTGGTACACCACGTTCCTGGGCCTGCCGCTCATCATGCCTGCCTCGGGTTACACCAGCTCCGTTATCCCCATCCTTCTCATGGTCTGGTTTGGCTCGACCCTCGAGCACTGGGTTAAGAAGTGGATGCCCGCTTCTATGAAGATGTTCTTCACCCCGCTGATCGTCGTCACTGTCACCGTCACCCTTGGCTACCTGGTCATTGGCCCCATCGCCACGCTCATCACCAACCTGCTCGGTGAGTTCTTCGCACTGCTGTTTGGCCTGCCCATGATCGGCTCCCTCTTGGGCTGCACCCTCGTCGGTGCCTTCTGGATGTGCCTGGTCATCTTTGGCTTCCACTGGTCGCTCGTGCCCATCGCGCTGGTCAACCTGTCCACTCTGGGCCACGACTACATCCTGGGCTCCGTTATCGCCCACTCCTTCTCGCTGGGCGCCGTGCTCTTTGCCATGTATCTCAAGAACAAGGACGAGAAGTTCCGCGGCATCGCGCTGCCGGCCATGATCTCCGCTTTCTTCTTTGGCGTCACCGAGCCCGCTATCTACGGTGTCGCCCTGCCCGATAAGAAGGCCTTCATCAACGCCAGCATCGGTTCTGCCGTGGGCGGCCTCATCATCGGTATCTCCGGCGCCGTGGTGTACATGTCCGGTGGTCTGGGCGTCTTCAACTGGCTGTCCTTCATCGATCCCTCCGGTGTTAACGGCATCAACCACATGATCTGGGCTATCGTTGCCTCGCTCGTGGGTGCCGCCGTGGGCTTTGCGATCGAGTTTGCCACCTACAAGCCCGAGGCTGCCAAGTAGCCCAAACGACAAAGACTCGGTACCAAGCCGGCGGGGGAGCGCCCCGCCGGCTTTTTCCAAATGGACGAGGGGTCCCGCACAGGCGTCGATAGAGGCCTCGCCACGAAACTGGCCTATCTACTACCTTTTAACGGTAGGGGCCAACCATACGGCGGTTTACCAAAAATCGCCAAGCCGTCTACCTGCGGTTTTATTTTTGGCAATTGCGGTGTGGTCAGGGGTTTGCGGTAAAAAGTAGTAGATAGGCCGGTTTCGTGGCGGCGGTTCCTGCGCGGGCCTCGCTCCGGACGCAAATTTCCCTGCGGACGCCGCTTCGACGTCCGCGCAACCACCCCCAACACGTACGAAAGGAGCCAACATGGCTTTTCCCGATGGATTTCTGTGGGGCGGCGCCACTGCCGCCAATCAGTGCGAAGGTGGATACAACGAGGATGGCAAGGGCCTCGGCGTTCCCGACATCATGACGGGCGGCACGGTCTCCGAGCCGCGCCACATCACCGACGGCATTCTGCCCCAGTACCACTATCCCAGCCACGAGGCCGTGGATATGTACCATCATTATCTTGACGACATCAAGCTCTTTGGCGAGATGGGCTTTAAGTGCTACCGCATGTCCATCAACTGGAGCCGCATCTTCCCCAACGGCGATGAGGCCGAGCCCAACCAGGCCGGCATCGAGTTCTACCGCCGCGTGTTCCAGGCCTGTCAGGAGCAGGGCATCGAACCCATGGTCACCCTCAGCCACTACGAGCTGCCCTATGGCCTGTCCAAAAACTACGGCGGCTGGAAGAACCCCAAGCTCATCGATTTCTACCTCAACTACGCCCGCACCGTCATGACCGAGTACAAGGGCCTGGTGCGCTACTGGCTCACCTTTAACGAGATCAATTGCCTGCTCATGGGCGGCTTTGGCGGCGTGATGGGCGGCGGCATGGTGCCCGAGGCAACTGACACGCCCATGGCCTTTGGCGACTGCGACTGGGACGACCCGCAGGCGCGCTTCGACGCCCTGCACCATCAGTTCCTGGCGAGCGCCAAGTGCGTCACCATGGGCCATCAGATCGACCTTCAGAACAAGATCGGCTGCATGATCGCCGGCAACGCTTGCTATCCGCACACGTGCAACCCGGCAGATGTTCTGGCCGCACAAAAGCAGCAGCGCGAGATGAACTTCTACTGCGGCGACGTGCAGGTGCGCGGTGCGTATCCGGCGTGGGCACGCAGCCTGTGGCGCCACGAGGGCGTGCACGTGGAGGTCTCGCCCGAGGACGCCGCCACGCTGGCTGCCGGTAAGGTCGACTTCTACAGCTTTAGCTACTACATGAGCGCCACGGCCACGGCCGACCCGGTGCTGTTGGAGCAGGGCAACATCTTTGGTGGCGCCGGCAACGAGTATCTCAAGAAGAGCGATTGGGGTTGGGCGATCGACCCCGAGGGTCTGCGCTACTACCTGGAGGAGGTCTACGACCGCTACCAGGTGCCGCTGATGATCGTCGAGAACGGCCTAGGCGCGGTGGACGAGGTCGAGGCGGACGGTTCGATTCACGACGACTACCGCATCGATTACCTGCGCGAGCATATCAAGCAGATGGAGATTGCCATCGAGGACGGCGTGGACCTGATGGGCTACACCATGTGGGGCTGCATTGATTTGGTGAGCGCCTCGACCGGCGAGATGAAGAAGCGCTACGGCTTCATCTACGTCGACAAGGACAACGACGGCAACGGCACGCTCGCCCGCAGCCGCAAAGACAGCTTCTTCTGGTACAAGAAGGTCATCGAGTCCAACGGCGCCGACCTGGCCTAGCCAAGTCTCAACCAGCGTAAACGTCGCAACCACCACAAAGGGGCCAAGCACCTTTGTGGTGGTTTTTGCTTTGGTGGATGTGTGGGACATGCCTTACAATCTACCAAGTAATTCATGACGGGCGAAAAACGGAGAGAAGGGGCTTGATGCGTCCTTAATATTTCAAGCGGATAGATTGATTCGATAGACGGTGGCGAATGCCCACCGCCCGTATTCGTATGAAACAAGGAGTCTCCATGCTCGCATCTCTTTTCTCAAAGCCTCAATCATCGCTTTCCGTGCAGGCTAAACGCCTGGTGGCAATGCGCTTTCTCATCTACACCGGTTTTCAGACCAGCTACTTTATCGGCGTCATCGGAACGCTCACCTATGCGGACGACGCTACGGTCGTCGCGACATCGCTGGCCGTCCTGTTTATGAATGTATTTGTGATCCTGGGATCCTTTGCGGGTGGCGCGGCGCTCGACGCCTGGGGTCCGCGCCGCCATTTCTTGCTGAGCATTGTGGGCACGCTCGCAACTGGCACGGCAATCCTCGCCTTTGGTGACGCGACTGGCATCGTCCTGCTCGGCGCGGTGCTCCTGGGCTTTGTGATGGGGTTTGCCCAGCCCATCGCCACATCCTATCCAGCCTACCTCACCGACGATCCTGTCGAGCTCAAAGACATCAACTCCGCCATCGCCATGGTTTCAAACGTGAGTATCATCGTCGGGCCCACGCTGGGCGGCTTTGTCGCGGCGGCTGCGTCGTCGCGCGCGGTGTTCGTGCTCATGATGCTCTTTACCGTGCTGGCGTTCGTCGTCGGTTGGGGCTTTAGGCCGCAGACCAGCCATGTCGCCGGGCATGCGGATGCCGATTCGGCAGAGGAAGGGGAGCGTGCGGGACAAAGCTCCAACCCCAGCACGTCCGCCCGCGCCACCTTCGCAGCCAGCATCAAGACGGTCTTTACCAATAGCGTCCTCACCCTGCTGTTCTGCATTATCTTTCTTTCGAACTTTGGCTACGGAGCCTTCGATCCGCTCGAGTCGTTTTTCTATCGCGATGTCCTACGCGTCGGCGTTGAGTGGATGGGCTGGCTCTCGTCGGCCTCGGGCGTGGGCGCGGTGCTGGGCGCCGTGGTCGCGCTCCGCTTGCCGCCGCACTTGGTAAACCTAAAAACGCTGCTCGTGGCGCTCATGTCCGTGGGTCTGGGAAGTTTGCTCTATGTGGGGACACCGTACGTGGGCGTAGCCCTCGTCGGACAGATTGCCCTGGGCGTGGCCTGGGGTGTCGTCAACCCGCTCCACAACACCATTGTGCAAACGACGGCTCCGCTCGAGCAGCTCGGTCGCGTGAACTCGGTCATGGGCTTTGGCAATATGTTTGCCGGCGTGGCCCCGCTGGCGATTGCCCCGTGGCTGGCGGCGACGTTTGGCGTGCAGCAGACGCTCATCGGAGCAGGCATGGTCGTGACGGCGGTCCCTGCGGCGTTGCTGCTGTTTGGACGCAATCACTTGGAACGTGCCGTAAAGCAGTAAGAAACCATCACAACATTCGGTAAAAATCGCGATTTTGCCGAAAAACGTCGAATGTTGTGATGGATTGCGCTGAGGCCCGAGCACCACAAGCCACCATAAAGGGGCCAGACGCCTTTGTGGTGATTGGGTCCCAACGGCTTGCGCCTTGGTATACCATGTACGCCGTTTGCGAATACACCCCACACCACCGCACAACCCAGAAAGGCTTCCATGGACACCACCTTCAGCCACATCAAAGCCGTGTTCTGCGATATCGACGGTACGCTGCTCACGAGCCAGCACACGGTGTCCCCGCGCACCGTGGCGGCGATCCGCGCCCTGCGCGAGCGCGGCGTGCTCTTTGGCCTATGCACCGGGCGCGACGCCCACGCGACCGAGGCCATGTACGAGCTCTGGGGCATCGAAGGCTTGGTGGACGTGCTCGTGGGCTGCGGTGGTGCCGAGGTCATCGACCGCGCGCACGACATCAACGAGCTGAGCTATCCGCTGCCGGGCGAGACTATCGCGCGCATCTGCAAGCACATGGCGGACCTTCCGGCAACGCCCGTCTGCCCCCGAGACGGCGTGTTCTACGTGCCCGAGAGCAACGCGTTCGTCGAGCACCTGTCGCGCGTCGACGGCGTGCCCTACCAGGTGGTCGATTTTGCCGAGTTTTTGCGCGAGCCGCAGCCCAAGGTGATGTTTACCATGGCGCCCGAGGTAATGCCGCGGGTGATTGAGCGGGCGTCGACGTTTGCCGACGACACCGTCAAAGCGGCGGCTCTGCAAACCACGCAGCGCCTCTACGAGTTCATGGATCCGCGCGTGTCCAAGACGCGCGGCCTTGTGCGCGTAGCGGAGCTCAACGACATAGAACTCAAGAATATCTGCGTGTTTGGCGATGCCGATAACGACACCTACATGGTGGCCGACGCCGGCGTGGGCGTGGCCATGGCAAACGGCAGCGACGCCACCCGTGCCGCCGCCGACTTTGTAACCGCGAGTAACGACAAAGACGGCATCGCAATCTTTATCGAGGAACATCTGCTGTAGCGCAGGGGGAGAACTACCACAAAGGGAGCAGGCACCTTTGTGGTGGCCTCAGGCGATTTGGGCGAATTAATGCCTGAAATCTGCGCGAAAATTCAAATATAGTTGTCTGAACATCACGCTTCTAACCACCGATGGGTTAAAGATATTCTCATCAGTTTGGTGGGGTATTCCTTCCGGTTAAATGACCTACCGCCCACGGTCGATTTTCGACCGTGGGCGGGACGTTTGCTCTTGAGCAAAATGTTGTGCAAATAAATCTAATGCCATTAAAAAATGATGGGCAACTAAATTACCAGCAGAAACAAAAATTAGATAGCGAACAAACGAAGGTAAATCTGAGCAAATGTCAAGAGAATTGAGAATTCGCTACAAAACTATCGGTTTTGTTGCTCAGATGTCTAAACAATCGTTACAATTATATGTTACTAAGCGTGCGCAATTACAGATTGCGCAGATACGCTTGATAGTGAAAGAGCAAGATCGCGGTCTCTTGGGGAGGAGACATCGATGAAAGCAAATTCAGACAAATCTAAGCAGAGTAATAAAGCGACGCGCCGTGTACTGGCAGGCGTTTTGTGCGGAGCATTCGTTTTGAGCCTGGTGCTGTCGCTCGTCATGCCCCCGATCTCGCAGGCCATTGCCAACGATGCCCAGACGGTTTCTGCCGAGGAAACTGTGGCGGCGGCTGATTCCTCAACTGAGTTTACTGATGTAGAAAACACCAACAACGGGGACGCCAAAAACCAAAATAGTGACGAGACCGAGGGCGGCGCGACCGAAGACGCCGCTGCTGCGGGCTCGACTGCTGATGGCGCGGAAGTCAAGGGTGCCGAGCGGCCTTCCGACGCACAGCCTTCCGATAATGAAAATAGCGACGAAAATGCTATCGCTCCCGTCAGTGCCGAAGACTATCAAGATGTACACGGTAATGTTGCCACTGCATTCGATGGTGGCGGCAAGTATCGTTTGAGTGGTGGATCCTGGTCAGATAGACAGATCGCCATCACCGCAAACACCACCATCGATCTTAACGGCAACATGCTCTATCACCGTCCCGGTTCGGTGGAGTCGTTCATCGTGGTTCAGAATAACGCCACGCTTACCATTGAAGACTCTGCCAAAGTGAACGATGCGACTTCGCCTGTCGCCAACAACCCCGGCCGGCCTGCACAGATGACATGGACCGGTAGCAATGGCGGTACTCCTCAGAGCCTAACCTATTATGAAACCACGAGCGCGCCTAAATCAGATGGCCCTGGCACCACTGAAACCACGACTCAGCATACCGTCAGCGGTTTCGGAGCAATCGTTGCTGCATCCGACGGGGGTTCGGTCCAACAGGTCATCTCTGTTGCGGATGGCGGCGCGCTTAACCTCAACGGTGGCATGATCACGACACCGAGGGATTTGACCAACAACGGTCATATCATCTATGCCGAGGGGAAAAGCAACGAAACTCATGTGAATATCAATGGCGGTTTTATTACTGGCGCGAATCTCAATCAGCAACGTGGCGGCTGGGGCGGCGGCCTGTGCGTAGCGGGCGCGAAAGTCACGGTCAACATGACCGGCGGTGTGATCGCGGCGAATAAGGCTGCTTCCGGTGGTGGTATTTTTGCCGACAGCGGTGTCACGTTGAATCTCTCCGGCGGTGTCATCTCGGGTAATGCTACGTACGATAAGGGCATCGGCAACACCTGCGGCGGTGACACCGGAGACGGCGGATACGGTGGCGGTGTTTATACCAAGGGCGCGAACGTCACCATCGGCGGATCTGCCAATATTACCAACAATCGAGTTGACGCTTGGATTGCTGATTCCAGTGTTTACAACTTCGGTCTGCTTGGCGGCGGCGGAATTGCATGCACACACAGAGGGACGTTAACCATGACGGGTGGATCCGTTACTGCCAATTGCTCCAATGAGGCCGGTGGCGGAATCTACGCTGGTTTCCATAATCAGCCAATTACGTTCTCCATGACTGGCGGCACGATTGCCGGCAACGAATCTGTAAACGCCGAGGGCGGTGGTCTCCGTATTTCCACCGGTACTACCGGCGTTATTGAGGCGGCAAGTGCGTCCAACAAGGTTTACATCACCAACAACAAGACCATGACGGGCAGTACTACCGGTCGCGGTGGCGACTGGGGTGGCGGTGGAGTCTTTGTCCAGACGGATGGTACGCTCAACCTTCGCGCAGCGCTCATAACCAAAAATGAAGCTGGCGGTTGGGGCGGCGGCATCGGTGCCTGCCCTACCGGTCAAACGATTGTGACGCACACTAATGGCGCGGCAATCTATGGTAACGCCGACCAAGGCGCGAATTTCTCTGCTGGCGGTAATGGTAAGAACGAGGACAGCCAGTCCGAATACATTACCGATACCTTCAAAGACTCCGGCCATAAGGATTTCTTCCTGGTGCGTAAAAAAGATGGTGCGAACTCGGCAATTGCAGTTGTGCTCGGCAAGATGCTCGGCGGCGACTCGGCTGGTTGGCAGGGCACTTGCGACGGCGAGAAGATCACCATTGACCCAAATGGCGGCGCCGAGGCCAAGTACATGTTCGGTCTTGAGGCCCATCCGACTGCCGATGCCATGGGAAAGGCGCAGACAGCGGCTACGACCATTATCAGTGGCAACTATTCCTACACCCACGGTGGCGGCATCATGACCAACGGCAATCTTGTCGTCGGTGATGTTAAGGGGCTGGATGCTTATCCGAACATGAAGCTCCATGCCACTAAGGTACTTATGAGCGCGAACGAGCAGCCGACAAGTCTTGAAGGACACAATTACAAGTTTAAGTTGCTGCGCCAGAATGGTACCAAAGAGCCTTTTTGGAAAGATGGCCGCACGTTTGACATGGGCGATTGCAGTGTTGCAGGCGAAGCGACCGTTAAACCGGACGGCAGCATCACCTTTGACTCTGGCAAGGACTATTCTTCGGGGCAGTACGTCTTCTATCTAGTTGAGGAACCTGTCAGCGGCGAAAACGAGATGGACACCAGATTCGATGAAACCATTTACAAGATAGCGGTAACTGTTGATAGCAGTTCATATAAGACTGAATACCTCATGTCGATTCCTATTAAGTATTACAAGGTAACTGGAGTAATCGTCTATAAAAAAGGCGAGAAGGACAGCGGTTTTCAGGAACTAAATTCCGGAAGTTATTCTGTTGATTACTCGAATGATTACACGACAGCTACGGTGAATCTCGGTAACAGTAGCAATAACCCTGCCTTTACCAACAAAATCGTGCCGTACACCTCTACTGGCTCCTGGACTCCTAAGGCGACTAAGGTCGTTAAGGGTGGCGAGATGAAAGAGTTTACGCTCGAGTTTGCGGATAACGAGGACTTTAATAACGCTAAGACGGTTAATACGAAGGCTGGCGACAAGAAGTCCCAGACCCTGAGCTTCGTCGACAAGATTGAGTACACACTCGATAAGCTAAACAAGCTCGAGTCTGACTCCACCGGCCGTGCTGCAAGCAATACCTTCACCTATTACGTCCGCGAACAGCCGCCGACCGCACCGTTCACGAACTACAAGTACGACATGTCGGTCTACAAGATTACGGTCAATGCAACTGATCAGTCAGATAGGACGATCAAGTGCGATGTGACCTATACCAAGATCGTCGATGCCAAAGGCAAGGAAATCCCTGCGAATAAGCAGGATCCGTGTAAATACGGCGAGGATGCCAACACTGGCCAAAGCCTTCCCACCTTCACCAACACCTACTCCACCTCTTTGCCCCTTTCTGGTATGTCGGGCGTCACTCTGACGTACCTTGCCGGCGCGGCGGTGCTTTGCGCTGCTGCGGCCTGGATGCACATTCGTCGCAAGGCGAATGCGAAGGGAGGCGAGCGTCGTGAATAAGAAAGTTTGCTCCTTCCCGATCTTGTTTGCGCTGCTTGCCCTCCTGATCGGCACCTGCGCGGTTGTGTTCCCCGCTTCCGCGCAGGCCGCGCCGACCTCGACCGGTTCCATCACGGTGAGCGGCAACGTAGCGCGCAGCTACGACGCCTACCAGATCTTTAGCGCCAACGTCGTCGACGGCGACGGCGACGCCAAGATCGCCACCGATCTCGCCTGGGCAAGCGACGCCGTGCGCGACGCCGCGCTGCCCGTGCTGCACAGCGCCGGCATGCCCAATTCCCAGACCACCGCGCAGGAAGCTGCCGAGTGGCTCAACTCCGATTCCCACCTTACGAGCGCGCTGAGCGCACAGCTCGCTCGTTCCCTCCAGAGCTCTGGCGCCGTGTCCGTGGCCCTTAACGCGGGCACGACGGCCGAGCTGCCCTGCGGCTACTGGCTCATCGTCGCCGACGACGACGTCATCGCCCAGGGCGAGGCCGGCACCGCGCCGATCATGGCCCTGGTCGGCGGCAGCGCCGTCACCGTCAAGCCCAAGGCCGCGACGCCCAAGGTTGCCAAGCACGTGCTGGAGGACAGCACCGCCGCCTGGCAGAAGGCCGCCGACGCCACGGTCGCCGACGACCTGTACTGGCGCCTCTCTGCCACGGTCCCGGCGGGTCTTACCGCCTACGACACCTATACGGTGCAGTTCGTCGACACCATGAGCGCGGGACTCGACCCCTCCAAGGTGGCCGCGAGCATGCGCGTGTACGTGGCGGCGGGCGCGGACGGCGGCTTCGACGCCGTTTCGGCCGACAAGGACGGCCGCGCCGGCACCGAGCCCGCGAAGGGTTGGACCGACATCACGGCCCAGTGCGCCACCAAGGTAGCGGCCGACGGCAAGACCTTCACCGTGCGCACCGGCGACCTTATCGCCGCGCTCGGCGGGGCCGACGCCTTTACCGCGGGCGCCCGCGTGGTCGCCGTGTACAATGCGCCGCTCAACGGCGCGTGCAACCACGGCATCGCGAAGGGCAACCCCAACGAGGTCTACCTGCGCTACCCGCGCTCTCCCTTTGCCGACCAGTCCGGCGACGCCGGCTTCACCCGCACGCCGAGCGATGACGCGTGCGCCTACACCTGGGATCTCGCGCTCACCAAGCGCGGCAGCGACGGCGACAAGCCGCTTGCCGGGGCGGTCCTGAGCATCGCCGACGACCGCGGTCGCACGCTGGCGGCCGACGGCACGTGGGATGCAGAGGGCAAGGCCACCGTCACCACGGGCGAGGACGGCCGCGTGACCGTCTCGGGTGTGGACTCGGGCAAGCTGGAGGTCCGCGAGCTCAAGGCGCCCAAGGGCTACACCGCCTTTGAGGGCACGCGCTCCGTGACGGTCAAGGCCGAGGGCCTGGACGTCGACCAGGTGGCCGCCGCCAAGCCTAAGGTGACCGTATCGGCCGAAAGCCCTCTGCGAGTTGATGCCGCCGATGCCGGGAAGGGTTTAGTCGAGTTGTCGGTGCTTAACACCCCAAGTAACGAAGTGAGTCGAGGCTTTATGCCCTCGACGGGAGATAGAACGTTGGTGTTGGTAACGGCTTTGGCCGTCATCGGAGTAGTGGCTATTGTCGTCGCGCTCGTCATCAAGCGGGGAGGAGGTCGCCATGATAAATAATTGCCCCCCCTTGCTCAGTGGCGTACTACCTCCGTAGCGATTAGAGCGCAGGGAAATGAGCCTGCTGACTTTTGGTGATGACGAGAATTAAAGCAACCTCCAAGAAAGAGGTCCCAACATGAAAACAACCAAGAACATCGCACGCCTGGCAGTAACCGCCGGCCTCACCGCAGCCCTGAGCTTCGGCGGCGTGATGGCGACAGTCACGATGGCGTTTGCTGCGGAGGGTGCTGCCCCCAGCTATTCGCTCACGATTAACAAGTCCGTGGACAATGACTCCACTTCGTTCAAGGCGTATCAGATTTTTAAGGCTGACGTTATTGACGGAAAGTCCGGTAAGGTTGCGTCCAACATTGAGTGGGCGAGTGATGACGCAGAGACTGCGGTCCTGAAGGTGCTTGTTGATAATAATGCCCCAGGGATTACCTTAGACTCGACCGCTTCTGACGTTGCCGACTACCTTTCCAAGATCACTGATACCACTGATACCACGAGTCTGCCGCAGAGCAGCATCCTTAACAAGATTGCCTTGGCTGTAGAGAAGAGTGTTACCGCTACGGGCGATTCCTTTGCCGCCGGTCGCGCTTTCACCACTACGAGCGCTGGCTACTACCTGTTCATGACCGATACCGACTCGCTCAGTGCGAATGAGAAGCAGACCGGTACCTCGCCGATCTTTGCAGTCGTGGGCGGCAACGCAGTGGTCGTTACCGAGAAGACGAGCATCCCGACCGTGACGAAGCAGGTCAAGGACGATGGTGCGGACAACGACTGGAAGTACAAGGCGGACTCCCAGATGGGTCAGACCGTTCAGTACAAGCTGACCGGCACGGTTGCAAGCAATGTCGACACGTTCAGCACCTACTATTATGAGTTCCACGATGAGCTGTCTGCCGGTTTGACTGTTGATAAGTCCACTGTCAAGGCCGTGATTGGTGAGACTCAGATCACGCCTACTTCTGTGACCGTGTCTGATCCCGATTCAAATGGCAGAACGGTCTTGAGCGTAAAGTTTGACGATCTTAAGGCTGCCGCCACGGCGGCCGGCGTCACTGTCGGCGAGCATACAAGGGTCGTTGTCACGTACAGCGCCAAGCTCGACCCGAATAAGTCCCAGCATGTCGTTGTCGGTGGCACGGGCAACTCCAACACCGTCAAGCTCATCTACTCCAACAACCCTGGCCACGATTCCCGGGGTGAGTCTGTGCCCGACACCGTGCGCGACTACACCTATGCGCTCAAGCTCGTCAAGAAGGACGCGACGGATGAGAATAAGATACTTAAGGGCGTAAAGTTCACCATCCGTGCCACTGATCCCGACGATATTGCATCCAAGGACATGTATGTCCAGGAGAATGGCTCCCTCGGTACTGAGGCTTATGAGTTCACGACCACCGACTCCGGCGAGATTAACGTCAAGGGCCTCGATGCCGGCACCTACACCGTCAAGGAGACCCATACGCTCGCCGGCTATAACACCATCCCCGAGTTCACCTTCACCATCAAAGCCATTGGATTCAACCAAGCAGAGGGAGAGGGAGAAAACAAGATTACGGTCAAGACGAGCACCAGGGGTTCCAATTTGGTCGAGGTTGACACGACTAACACGGACAACGGTACTGCTGCCTTGATCGTCAAAAACAAGCAGGGTTCCGGCCTCCCGCTCACCGGCCTTAACGGCGTGACGTTCACTTGGATCGCTGGTGGCGCGGTGCTGTGTATCGGCGTGGCTCATCTCATCCGCAGCCGTAAGCAGGCTGAGGAGTCCGAGCAGGAGTAACGCTCGCTCACCCATCCCTTTGGCAGGTGGGATGTGATGGCCATGAGACTTGCGGACACTTTTCTCGTCCATCCACGTTCTTGCTTTGTCATTTTCTTTTCGGGGCAGACTCCGCACTGGATTCTGCCCCGTTTTTTGGGATAACGCAGCCAGCCTCCACCGTCCGATGCGGGTACGTTCGTCATCGCGTTTCTTGACTCGTATAAGGTTCGGATTAAGGTCCGTAGGCGCACGCGCGGTGCGGACGGTAGAAGGCATTTGCGCCGCAAGCGCAAATAAGAATGCCCGGGGGTCGGATCCCGGGCATTTAACTAAAGCTGAAAACTAGGCTGCCCGCGCTCCTAAGTACTTACGCGGGGTGCGTCGTTTTCTGTTGACATTGTATCCCGAATCGCCCCGCCGATTCGGGACATTTTGAAAACTCAAATGTGGGCTCATGCTCGCGCTGCGCAATGCCGCTGAGCTGCGTTGTCCGGCGTACGAGCTCGCGAATCGGCTATTATTTGTTTAGACAACTTGAGTTGTAGAGGAGTGACCGGCGATGGTGCAGGGCGCCAAACATATGAAGAGCAATAACGCCGCGGACAACGGCGGCTCAAGCCCTCAGCCCAAACCTCAACCAAAGCCCAAGCGCCGTCGCAAGCGACTGCCGCGCTGGGCCGACCGTCTCATCACCATCGTCATCATCCTTATTGGCGTGGGCCTTATGACCTGGCCGTGGATTTTGGACCGGCTCGAGGCCTCGGGCGTGTTCAACCAAATCAGCACGGTGTCCAGCACCGTGGACGCGCTATCTGCCGAGGAGCGCGAGCGCATTCTGCTCCAGGCTCGCTCCTTTAACGAGCAGCTGGCGGGCGAGGCCACCGAGCTCCCCGCCGACCAGATTGAGCCCTACGCTCAGCAGCTCATCTTTGACCGCGACCCCATGATGAGCTGGGTCGAGATCCCCTCCATCGACGTGAGCATGCCCATCTACCACGGCACGAGCGAGGAAGTCCTTATGGCCGGCGTCGGCCACCTGGAGGGCACGAGCCTGCCGGTGGGCGGCGCCTCGACGCATTGCGTACTCACCGCGCACTCGGGCATGCGCAACCTGAGCATGTTCGACGACATCCACTCGCTGGAGCCCGGCGACCTGGTGCTGCTGCACACCATGAACAAGACGCTCGCCTATAAGATGGTGGACTCCGAGGTGGTGCTGCCCGAGGAGATGGAGTCGCTGACCATCGAGCCCGGCGCCGACAAGGTGACGCTCGTCACCTGCACGCCCTACGGCGTGAACGACCATCGCCTGCTGGTGCATTGCGTGCGCACCAAGTACAACAAGAAGGACGTCGACAAGCAAAAATCACTGGCCGGCCGCCACTGGGGCAAGCGTGAGTTTGCCGTGCTCATCGTGGTCGTAGCCATTGTGCTGTTGCTGCTGGACATCGTGATCCACGCGGTCCGCAAGCACCGCAAGGCTAAAGCCTCGGCATAGGACATTCTTCAGAACCGCCACAATGGGGACAGGCACCTCTGTGGTGGTCGGGATTTCCAAACCATCACAACATTCGATAAAAATCTCGTTTTTGGCGAAAAGCGTCGAATGTTGTGATGCTTTTCGTTGCGGTCGGGATGGCTTTCGTTGTGGGTGACGCGGTTTTAGCTGTGGGCGGGACAGTTTCGCTGCAGAACCGCCAGCCCGCAGCCTGCCAACCGCCGCCCTCGTTACGTTTTCGCTGCATTTGGGTAAAGCACCTGCTCCAAGCGGCGTTGCCCTGTATACTAGAGCGGTTTAACTGTTATGCGGAAGGGAGCGCCTATGGCACTCAGCGAGAAAGACGTGCGCGGCATCGCCGAGTACGCAAAGATCGCACTGACCGATGACGAGCTCACCCAGATGACGTCCTACATGAACGACGCCGTCCAGATGCTCGAGCCCGTCTTGCAATATGACTTGCCCGACGTGGAGCCCACGTTCCATCCCATCGGAAGCCTGTCCAACGTGATGGGCGATGACCTGCGCGAGCCCGAGCGCGACCTGCCGCTCGACATTGCGCTCGAAAACGCCGGCAGCGCGCGCGACCGCTACTTCCGCGTGCCGTCCATTTTGGGAGAGGGGGAGAGCGAGTAATGAAGCTCAATCTCGATCGATTCACCGCCGCGCAGCTGGCTGCGCACGTTGCCGCCGGCGATTTCTCTGCTACCGAGGTCGCGCGGGCCTCGCTCGAGGCCATCGAGGCACGCGAGGGCGGGGTCCAGGCATTCCTGCAGGTGGCGCCCGAGCTTGCGCTCGAGGCCGCCGCGCGCGTGGATGCCGACCGTGCCGCAGGCAAGCCGCTGCCCCCGCTCGCGGGCGTGCCGCTGGCCATTAAGGACAACATGAACCTCGTGGGCACGCGCACCACCTGCGCTTCCCGTATGCTCGAGGACTACCAGAGCGTCTACACCGCCACCTGCGTCCAGCGCATGCTCGACGCCGGCTGCCTGCCCATGGGCAAGGCCAACATGGACGAGTTTGCCTTTGGCAGCTCCACCGAGAGCTCGGCGTTCCATCGCACTAACAACCCCTGGGATACCGAGCGCGTGCCCGGCGGCTCCTCGGGCGGCTCCGCTGCAGCCGTCGCCGCGGGCGAGGTCGCGCTCTCGCTGGGCTCGGATACCGGCGGCTCCATTCGCCAACCGGCGGCGCTCTGCGGCGTGGTGGGCTTTAAGCCCACGTATGGCGCCGTGAGCCGTTACGGCGTGGTTGCCTTTGGCTCGTCGCTCGATCAGGTGGGCCCCTTTGGCCGCACGGTCGAGGATGTCGCGCTGGCCATGAACGCGCTTACCGGCGCGGGCCACGATCCGTATGACTGCACCAGCCAGGATTGTGCCGTCGACTTTACCGAGCACCTCAACGACAGCATCGAGGGCAAGCGCGTGGGCATCATCCCCGCGTTTATGGAGGCCGAGGGCCTGACGCCCGAGGTCAAGGCCGCTGTTCAGCGCGCCGCCCAGGAGCTGCAGAACCAGGGCGCCGAGCTGGTCGAGGTCGACCTGCCGCACCTGGATGCCGCCATCGCCGCCTACTACGTCATCGGCCCGGCCGAGGCGTTCTCCAACCTGGCCCGTTTCGACGGTATTCGCTACGGCTATCAGGAGGAGGGCTGCGCCAACCTGTCCGACCAGAGCTCGCTTTCGCGCGCCCACGGCTTTGGCGCCGAGGCCAAGCGCCGCCAGATGCTCGGCGCCTACCTGCTGAGCTCGGGCGTGTACGACAAGTACTACTACGCCGCACAGAAGGCCCGCACGCTCATCACGCAGGACTACGACGCCGCGTATGCCAAGGTGGACACCATCCTCATGCCCGCCTCGCCGCGCACGGCCTTTAAGTTTGGCGAGATCAGCGACCCCACGCAGATGTATCTCTCCGACCTGTACACCATCTCGCTCAACATTTGCGGCAACGGCGGTATCTCGGTGCCGCTGGGCCTGGGCGAGGACAGCAAGCTGCCCGTTTCTGCCCAGCTGGTGGGGCCTGCCTTTAAGGACCGTCAGCTGCTCACGTTTGCCCGCGCTCTGGAGCGCGGCTTTGCCGATGCCGCCACGGGTGCGCCCGCGCTTTCCGTAGCGCCCGATTTTGCCGGGAAGGGAGGCGAGCTGTAATGAAGGAGCTTTCCGAGGTCCTGCAGGATTGGGAGGCCGTGATCGGCCTGGAGATCCATACCGAGCTCACCGCACTCGATACCAAGATGTTCTGCAACTGCAAGCTCAGCCACGATGACGAGCCCAACGCCAACGTGTGCCCGGTGTGCCTGGGCCTGCCCGGCGCCCTGCCGGTGCCCAACAAGCGCGCCATCGAGAGCATCGTCAAGGCCGGTCTCGCTACCAACTGCGAGATCCAGCGCCACTCGATGTTCTACCGCAAGCACTACTTCTATCCCGATATGGCCAAGAACTTCCAGACCACGCAGGGTCCGGTCGCCTTTGCCATGTACGGTCACCTGGACCTGGACGTGACCGGTCGCGGTGCCGCCGAGCGCCCCGACTGCGCGTTTGGCGAGGCCGAGGCCCAGAGCCTGGCGAGCGCCTCGGCCAACGCCGAGGGCCTGTCCACGTCCATGACGTCGACCATGCGCGAGGGCAATCAGCGCGCCGGTCATCTGGCCAGCTACGATGCGTCCAACCTGCAGATGCCCGAGCGTCGCGAGGACGGTTCCTACACGGTGCCCATCCGCATCCTGCGCATCCACATGGAGGAGGACGCCGCCAAGATGGTTCACGTGGGCGGTGCCGAGGGCCGCATTACCGCCGCGGCCGAGTCGCTCGTCGACTACAACCGCTGCGGCACGCCTTTGATTGAGCTCGTGACTGAGCCCGATCTGCGCACGCCCGAGGAGGCTCGCCTGTTTATGGAGAAGCTCCGTCGCATCTTTGTGACGCTGGGCATTTCCGATTGCTCCATGGAGAAGGGCTCCATGCGCTGCGACGGCAACGTGTCGCTGCGCCGCCGCGGCGAGACCAAGCTGGGCACCAAGACCGAGCTTAAGAACCTCAACTCGTTTAAGAGCCTGCATGACGGCCTTGCCTACGAGATCTGCCGCCAGGCCGAGGTGCTCGAGGAGGGCGGCATCATCTATCAGGAGACCCGCCACTGGGAGCCCAGCCGCAAGCGCACCGTGGTCATGCGCGTTAAGGAGACGGCCGACGACTATCGTCTGTTCCCCGACCCCGATTTGGCGCCGTTCGATCTGGACGACGAGTTCATCGACCGCTGCCGTGGCGAGATCCCCGAGCTGCCCGATGCCAAGCGCGCCCGTTTTGAGGCCGACTTTGGCATTAAGGCGGCCGACGCCGAGCAGATTGCCGGCGACCCCGAGTTTGCCGAGTTCTTTGAGGCGGCCGCTGCCGGTATGGCTGGCAAGGAGGCCCAGACGGTCGCAAACTTGCTGGTCAACGAGATGATCGCCTACCTTAAGGGCGCGGGTGTGTCGCTGGCCGAGTCCGGCATTGCGCCGGCTCAGGTGGCAGCCCTTGCCAAGCTGCTGGCGACCGATGCCATCAGCTCCAACCAGGCGCACGAGGTCTTTGAGGCCATGGCCCAGACCGGCGACGACCCCAACAAGATCGTCGACGAGCGCGGTATGCGCCAGGTGAGCGATGCCGGCGCACTGCAGCCGATTGTGGATGAGGTGCTGGCTAACTGTGCCGATCAGGCGCAGCAGTATCGTGACGGCAACCAGAAGGTCATCGGCTTTTTGGTGGGTCAGTGCATGAAGGCGAGCCGCGGCAAGGGCAACCCGAAGCTCTTCAACGAGTTGCTGAGAACGTCGCTCTCGTAAGCGGGAACCGAGGGCCCCGGCAGGGCGGGCGCTTCCTCAAAATTTCAAACAGTCCTGCGCAAGACGAAGGCCACATTAAGTGGCCTTCTTTGCGTGCGGAACTCATTTTGAGCAAGCACCCGCCCTGCCGGGGCTCCCGGGTTCTGCAATGACTCGGCCGTTCGGGTCAGGTGGGGCTGAATGAAATCGAGTGAATGGGCGCGCCGTTGGCGCGCCCATTTTTGTAAGCGTGGCAAATGGGCTGTCCCTTTGCCGTCTTTTTATTGATGCTGGGAACGCCAAGCGGTGGGAGTGGTGCCGGTGTGTTGCTTGAAGGCTTGGGCGAAGGCGGCCTGCTGAGGGTAGCCTAGACGCTCTGCGACCTGCGCTATCGTGAGCGAGCTATCGGCCAAAAGGTCCTGTGCTCGCTCCATACGGCGTCTGCGAATGTAGGCGCCCAGGGACTCGCCAGTTTGGGCCTTAAAGGTGGCGCATAGTTTGGAGCGGCTTGTGTAGAGCCTCTCGGCCACCTCGTTGATACCCACGCGTCTGCCTTTGTCGAGCGTGCGCTCAATCATTGCCGTTGCTTCTTCGGCAATGGTTATGCTGACACGTGTGTCTGCCGCCTGCCGCGCCTGCTTGTGGGCCGCGCGCGAACAAGCGAGCTCCGCGACCATGGTCTCCACGATGCCTTGCATATAGACGTGTCCGCCTACGGTGCGGGCGCGGTCCTCGTTAATCCGGCGCAGCGTGTGGCAGATGGCAGACGTCGCCTCCTCGTGCCACGACTCGGCAAACGCTTCAAAGACTCCCGCGAACTCAGTGGGATACCGATGCTCCAGTTCGTCAAAATATCCAGGCAAAAAGAGCACCGAGCGCGAGTGATAGAGCTGCCCTGCAAACAGCGGGCTTAACTCCTCGCCACAGTTATCTTGGATAAAGCTGCACACGGCATTGTTTGGCCACGGTCCATGCAAGAGTTTAAGGTTTGCAGGCGTTATGCCAGCCTCGGGCATGCACATGAGCGTGGGCGCGCTGACCTCGCTCACGCACGCGTACGGTTCGGGTGTGTACTCGGCTAGGTGCATGTTGTGCATCGGGGTAATGAAATGCTCCATGACGATGCAGGTGGGGGAGAGGGGCATGATCCATGCGCGTCCGTGCGCCCGATCGTTTGCCACCTCACCGGTAAAGACGGCGCCCTTGCCGGAGAACTCCAAGCCAAACTGCTCAAACTGCGGTGCGTAGAGCTCGGTTATATCGGTTGCCGCCCGCCGCATTTTCAAAAGCGTCCCCTTCATTTGCGAAAACGTCCACGCCTGGCTCGATTGTGTGCCTTGGCTAACACGCCCATGATAAGTTTCTTACGGTTAACTCTCAAGCCGTTAGAAAGGAATCTCATGGCAAAGGGATCAAAAAGGGAAGGTGGAGGCATCGGCGAGTTGCTCGCGTATGCCGGTGACCGCAAATTCCTAACGTATTTGGGCATGGCGCTCTCGGCGCTCTCGCAGCTGCTGAGCTTTGGCCCGTACGTGTGCATCTGGCTTGTTG
Organism: uncultured Collinsella sp.; assembly: GCA_959606495.1. GTDB lineage: Bacteria > Actinomycetota > Coriobacteriia > Coriobacteriales > Coriobacteriaceae > Collinsella. Next base: position 35,702 of record CAUHJB010000014.1, read on the forward strand.
CGCGAGATCTTATCGCCGTGGCGCCCAACTGGAGCGAGGCCGCCGACATCGCGATGTATGGTTGGTGGGCTGTTGGTTTTGCCCTGGCAAGCATCGTGGTCTATTTCGTGGGACTCATGTGCACGCACCTGTCCGCGTTTCGCTGCGCGTCCAATATCCGCAAGGCTACGAGCGAGCATCTGCTTAAGCTGCCGCTCGGCTACTTTGACACGCACGCCACCGGTGAGCTGCGCCGTATCGTAGACGGCTGTGCCGCCTCCACCGAGACGCTGCTCGCGCACATGCTGCCCGATATCGCCGGTGCCACCGCCATGGTCGTGGGCCTGCTTGTGCTGCTATTTGCCCTCGATTGGCGTTTGGGCGCGGCATGCTTAATCTCGGTCGTCGTTTCGTTTTGCGCCATGGCCACCATGATGAGCGGCAAGGGCGCCGAGTTTATGAAGGCTTACATGGGCGCGCTGGTCAAGATGAACAAGACCGGCACCGAATACGTACGCGGCATCCCCGTGGTCAAGGTATTCCAGCAGACGGTCTACTCCTTTAAGGCGTTCCACGATGCGATCGCCGAATACGCCGATATGGCGCAAAACTATGCGGGTACGTTTTGCCGAGGTCCGCAGGTGCTCAACCTTACTGCGCTCAACGGCCTTGTGGCATTTCTTTTGCCTGTGGCGCTGCTGCTGGCGCCGGGCGAGACGGACTTCGCGCATTTTATGGCAAACTTCACGTTTTACGCGATCTTTTCGGCCGTGGTGCCGACGGCCATGACCAAGCTCATGTTTGTGGGCGAGGTGTCTCAGATGAGTGCTGATTCGCTGGCTCGAATCCGAAGCGTTATGGATTCCAAGCAGCTCTCCGTGCCCGCTCAACCCAAGCACCCCGCTGGCAGCGATGTGCGCTTTGAGGACGTGAGCTTTACCTACGAGGGTGCTGAGGCGCCTGCCGTCGATCATGTGAGCTTTAGCGTTCCCGCAGGTAGCACCCTTGCGCTTGTGGGTCCTTCGGGCGGCGGCAAGTCAACCTGCGCAAGCCTGATCCCGCGTTTTTGGGATGTTTCCTTGGGTCGTGTGCTCGTGGGCGGCGTAGACGTTCGCGACATGGATCCGCACGAGCTCATGGACCAGGTCGCCTTTGTGTTTCAGACCAACCAGCTGTTCCGGCAAACACTTGCCGATAACGTGCGCGCCTCCAAGCCTACGGCCACTGACGACGAAGTGCGTGCGGCCCTCTCCGCAGCTCAGTGCGACGACATTGTGGCCAAGCTCCCGCAGGGTATTAACACCATGCTCGGTGCTGGAGGGGCATATCTTTCGGGCGGCGAGGTACAGCGCGTGGCACTCGCCCGCGCGATCCTTAAAGACGCACCTATCGTGGTGCTCGATGAGGCCACAGCGTTTGCCGACCCCGAGAACGAGGCGCTCATCCAGCGTGCCTTTAGCAAACTGGCGGCGGGTCGCACAGTCATTATGATCGCGCACCGGCTTTCGACCGTGGTGGGGGCCGACAAGATCGTGGTGCTCAACCAAGGTAGCGTGCAGGAGACTGGCGCCCATGCCGAGCTGCTGTCCCAAAACGGTCTATACGCCAAGATGTGGGCCGAATACGAACAGGCCGCGAGCTGGAAGATCACTGCTGCCGCGGATGCCGCCGTCACGAAGGGAGGCGAGGCCTAAATGTTCGCCTCATTCCAAAAGAAGTATTTCCTATCCGATAAAGGCGTCGCCGGCGTAAAACGCGGCATTTTCTGGACCACGCTCACCAATCTTGTGACCATGGCCGGCATGGGCTTTTTGTTCCTGGTCATGGCCGGCTTTGTCGAACATCTCGCCACCGGCGCCGACCTGCCGGATGCCCTACCGATCGTGGGCGGCCTCCTGGTCTTTTTCGTGTTGCTCTTTGCCTCTAACTGGCAGCAGTATTACTACACCTACTGCATCTTTTACGAGGAGTGCGGCAAGCAGCGCATGGAGATTGCCGAGCGCTTGCGCAAGCTGCCGCTGTCGTTTTTTGGCCGTCGTGATCTGGCCGATCTAACCGAGACCATCATGGGCGACGTCCAGGCCATGGAGCACGCCTACAGCCACGTGCTGGGAGAGCTTTGGGGTGCCATCATCGCAAGCGCCATTGTGTTCGTGGCGTCGCTGTTCTTTTGCTGGCAGCTGGCGATCGCGGCGTTTTGGAGCGTTCCCGTGGCCTTTGCCGTGCTGTATCTGACGCGCGGCCCTATGACCCCGGTGTTCGACCGCGTGCGTGCCGAGAAGGTCAAGGTCACCGAGGCGATCCAGGAGACGCTCGACTGCGTGCGCGAGATCCGCGCCACCAACCAGGAGGCCCATTATCTTGAGGGACTCAACGCCGTGATCGATGCCGAGGAGCGCGAGACCACCAGAGGCGAGCTTGCCAATGGGCTTTTGGTCAACTCCGCCTTTGCCATCCTGCGCCTGGGGATTGCCACCACGTTGGTCACGGGCGCCGCGATGGTCGCCTCCGGCCAGGTCGACTTTTTGATGATGTTTGCCTTCCTGCTTATGGTGAGCCGCATCTATGCGCCCTTTGATCAGGCGCTGATGCTGATGTCCGAGCTGTTTGCCGCCGAGTCGTCGGCCAAGCGCATGCGTTCCATCATGGAAGAGCCCGTGGCGCGGGGCAGCGAGCAGTTTGAGCCCGTAGGCCACGATGTGGTGTTCGATCACGTGGCATTTGGCTATGGTGCGGGCGAGGACGGCCGCGCCGGCGAGAAAGTTCTTACCGATGTGAGCTTTACCGCTAAGGAAGGCGAGGTCACGGCGCTGGTCGGTCCTTCGGGCTCCGGTAAGTCCACAGTGAGCCGCCTGGCCGCGCGCTTTTGGGACGCCACCGAAGGCACGGTCACCGTGGGCGGCGTGGATGTTGCGAGCGTGGATCCCGAGGTGCTGCTGCGCGACTACGCCATTGTGTTCCAAGACGTGCTGCTCTTTGACGACACGGTGATGGGAAACATCCGTCTTGGTCGTCGCGATGCCACCGATGAGGAAGTGCTTGCTGCCGCGCGTGCCGCCAACTGCGACGAGTTTGTGAGCCGCATGCCGCAGGGTTATGACACCATGATCGGCGAGAACGGCTCCAAGCTGTCCGGCGGTGAGCGCCAGCGCATCTCTATCGCCCGTGCGCTGCTCAAAGACGCGCCGATCGTGTTGCTGGACGAGGCGACGGCGAGTTTGGATGTGGAGAACGAGACCGTGGTGCAGCAGGCGCTTTCCCGTCTGCTTGCAGGCAAGACGGTTATCGTTATTGCCCACCGTATGCGTACGGTGGAAAATGCCGACAAAATCGTTGTACTCAAGGATGGTGTGGTTGCCGAGCAGGGCACTCCGGCGCAGCTCAAGGCGGCAGGTGGAGAATTCGCCCGCATGGTGGCGCTGCAAAAGGAAGCAGCTACCTGGCAGTTGTAAGAAGGGGCAAAGGGACAGTCCCTTTGTCACATTGACAATCGGTTACTCCGCATCGTTAATTTTCAAAAGGTTAGCCATGGCTGACCTAGATAGTTAGATAAAATTGAGATATTTCAAAAGCGTGCTCGAGCAAACTTGTTTACTCGGGTGCTGAGGCACCATGCCGCGTCCAATGCGGCAAAAGGGAGAGACATCATGAAGAAGTCCACGTTCAACACCCTGCTTGTTGGTGGCGGTTTTCTGCTTGGTACGGCTGGCATCAAGCTGCTCGCCAGCGCTCCGGTAAAGAACGCCTGCGTGCAGGGTATCGCGTGCGGCATGCGCATCAAGAACGGCTACCAGGACATGGTCGAGCAGGCCAAGGCTAATGTCGACGACATGGTTGCCGAGGCGGCCTACATCACCCAGAGCGAGGCCGCTGCTGACGAGGCAGCAGAGTAACGCTCCCAGGCACAAACTATGAGATTCTCGATTATCAGCGAGATCCCCGGCAGGACCCGTCTTCAATTGGCGGGTCCTGTGCCAGAGAGCGATCTCGATGCACTTCTTAAGCTCAGCGGCGATATCGACGGCGTGCACAAGGTACGCGTCTATGGCCGTATTGGCCAGTTAGCGCTCGAATATGATGAGCCGTGTCGCGATGCCGTGCTGGCCGCCATCGGTGCGCTCGACGCTCAGGCCATTGCCGACGCAAAGACGGGTTACGTGATGCAGCTTGAGCCGCGCAAGCACAAGCTCGTTATGGATCTTGCCACGCTTGTCGGCGCCCACTATGCGCGCCGATGGTTTTTGCCCACGCCCCTGCGTGCGGTGTTTGTCGTGGCCGGTTACATGGCATTTTTGCGCGCTGCCCTTCATGAGCTGGCGCAGCCGCGCCTGACCGTTCCCGTGCTCGACGCTTCGGCCATCGGCATTTCGTTCGTCAAGCGTGATGTCGACACCGCGGGCCAGACAATGTTCCTGCTCAACGTGGGCGAATTGCTCGAGGACTACACCCGCGCCATGAGCGAAAACGAGCTCATCAACTCGCTGCTCGATGTACCCGACAAGGCGCAAAAGGTCGTCGGCGATACCGAGGTAAGCGTTGCCGCCACCGAGCTTGAGCCCGGCGACTTGGTGGCCGTGCGCACTGGCATGTCCATTTGCATCGACGGTGTCGTCGAGCAGGGGAGCGCTATGGTCAACCAGGCGACCCTGACCGGCGAGCCGCTGGCCGTTGAGCGCAGCGTGGGCGACGACGTGTTCGCCGGTACCGTCGTGGAAGACGGCAGCATCTTGGTGCGCGTGCGCGCCAACACGGCGCAGACCAAACTGCGCTCGATCGTCTCGCTCGTGCAGACGGCCGACTCGCTCAAGTCCGAGGGCCAGTCGCATATGGAGGACCTCGCCAACAAGATCGTCCCGTGGAACTTCCTGCTCGCGGGCCTGGTTGCGCTCACCACGCGCAGCCTTATCAAGACCTCGGCGGCGCTGATGGTCGACTACTCGTGCGCACTCAAGCTCACGGGTTCCGTCGCCGTCATGACCGCCATGAGCGATGCCGCCAAGATGGGCGTCATGGTCAAGGGCGCGAAGTACTTTGAGTCGTTTGCCAAGGCTGACACCATCGTGTTTGATAAGACCGGCACGCTTACCGAGGCGCAGCCGCGCCTGGCTTGCGTGCTGAAGACAGATGGCTGGAGCAAGGACGAGGTCCTGCGCCTTTCCGCTTGCTTGGAGGAGCATTTCCCGCATCCGGTGGCGCGTGCCGTGGTCAACGCCGCCCTCGAGCGCGGGCTCGAGCACCGCGAGCGCCATGCCGCGGTCGAGTACATCGTGGCGCACGGCATCGCTTCGTCCATCGAGGGGCGTCGCGCCATTATCGGTTCGGCGCACTTTGTATTTGAGGACGAGGGTGCGCAGCTCGAGTCCGACATCAAGGAGCAAATCGAGCTCCAGATGCAAGGCCTGTCGCCGCTGTATCTGGCGGTCGACGGCAAGGTCGTCGGCGTGCTCGGCATCGAGGATCCGCTCAAGCCCGGCGTCCGTGAGGCCATCGCCGACCTACATGCGCTGGGCGTCAAGCATGTCGTTATGCTCACGGGCGATTCGGAGCGCACGGCCGAGCGCATTGCGCGCGAGGCGGGTGTCGACGAGTTTAAGGCCGAGCTGCTGCCCGAGGACAAGTACGCCTATGTGGAGCGCATTAAGGGTGAGGGGCGCCACGTTGCCATGGTGGGCGACGGCGTCAACGATTCGCCGGCACTCGGTTTGGCCGACGTGGGGCTGGCAATGGGTGGCGGAAGCGACATCGCCAAGGAGGTCGCCGATATCATCCTGACCGACACGGATCTGGCCGCGATCGTGCGTTTGCGCCGCATGAGCCAGGGCCTCATTGATCGTCTGACGAGCTCCTACTCTAAGGTGATGCTTACCAACTCAGCGCTCCTGGCGCTGGGCATTACCGGCGCGATTACCCCGCAGACGTCGTCACTGCTGCACAACGGCTCGACGATTGCCTACAGTCTGAGCAACGCGAAGGCTTACCTGCGTTAGCAGACGTGTTCGCCCACGTTATCTGGCCTGCGCCCAGACGGCATCGGTGTCGTCCGAGCGCAGGCCTTTTGCATTTGACCATGTGCTAGCTTATCTATATAGTGTTGCTAGCATGGCTAGCAATTGAAGGGAGCGTGATCGACGTGGGTGCTGTTAGTGGCATGGCGCAGGTGAACGTTCGCGTGAATCGCCAGGTCAAGAACCGTGCCGAGGAGGCGCTGCGGCTTTCGGGCGGGTCACTGCCCGAGCTCATCAAAAAGGTGGTGGCCAAGGTCGCGCAGGGTGGCGGGCAGTGCGAGGAAGTGCTTGCGGCCGTCGACGACCGGCAGCAGACCGTCGCGCACGATACTCCGTTCGCCGCGTCGTGGGCGGCGGCGGATCAGCTTTACGCGGACCTGGGCATCGCTGCGTCGCCCGTATCCGACGATCGCGATTGGGACACAATCTATTCCGAAGCCATGGACGAGTACTATCGCCAAAAGGGGATGATCCTGTGAGCGGGGCTCCCCTCAAAATAATGGTGGATGCCAACGTATGGGTTGATTCGTTTTGCGCCGACCATGCCGAGTCGCTTGCCGCACGTGCGTTTATTGGGCAGGCGACGGAGGCGGGGGCATTGCTGTTCTTTCCGGTGCATATCGCCAAGGACGTGCTGTACGTTGTCCAACACGAGCTCAAGCGTAGCGTTCTTGCCAGCGGGGGAGCGCTCGACGAGGCGTCTGCCCGCGCGATTGGCGATGCGGCGCTGGCGTTTGTTCGGAATATGACCGAAAACGCTATGGCCGTGGGCGCTGATGCATCCGATCTGTGGCTGGCCGACAAATACTTAGCACTCCATCGCGATTACGAGGACAACTTGGTGCTCGCCGCGTGCAAGCGCGCGCAGGTCGATTACTTGGTGACCAACGATCGCAAGCTGCTCGAACATGCCGATCTTGCAGCAAAGACACCTCGTCAAATGATGCCGATTCTTGCTTTGGCCGAACGCGGCGGCGCGGCTATCGGTTGACGCGAACTGTTTGCGGGCCTCTTGGACGACGATGCGCCAAGGGACCCGCGTCTGCTATTTACAAAAGCTCGGCCTTAATGGCGGGACTTTCTGCGAGCTGCTCGACTGCCTTTTCGTCGGAGCTGTCGAGTGCTGCCAGACTGCGGTAGACCCACTCGTTGACCTGGGTGTTCTTGACGCCTGCGGTCTGCATAAGGGCGCCTACCTTGCGGATTGCTGCGAGCAGATCGGCTTTGGGGCCCGCGAGCTCGACCTCGATGCCGTGGTAGGCGGACACGCCTCGGTTCTCACTCACGTGGTCGATAAAGCCCTTGACGGTCTCAAGCTGCTGGGCGAGAGCAGCATCATCGTCAGCGTCCAGCGCGACGAGTGCGTTCGATACCGTGAGGGCGGGATGTCCGCAGGGGACAAAGCCTTCGATGACATCCATAGCTTCGGTAATGGTTGAGCCCAGGCCTGCGAGGGCATTGACGAGTTGCTGCTTGGTATCCATATCGGTCCTTTCGACGGGTCAATTTTGCTTGGCGAAAATATACGTGACGCGATCGGTAGCAAAAGTGCGAAGTGTGGCGCACATTGGGGTCTTCACAGCTCGTGCATAGAACAGCTGTCTGCCTTTAGAACGTGGTAAGATAGCTATCCACGAGCGGGGTTCACCCCGCGTGTTCCTTGAAAAGTCGACGGTTATCGGGTGTTTGCAGGCCCGATACCATCCAGACTTTCCCAACATTCGGGGGCGACTGGTTTCGACACGATAGCTCTGAGAGAGGAAGCAAGCCGAGGTCTCCTCGCCTCGTTAAACAGGGGTACCGTCAAATTGAATTGACAACAACTCTTCTTTTGAGCCTATGGCTCTCGCTGCTTAATTTATAGCGGCGCGTCAACCCGGTGATTTCCCCGACACCGGTGCGACGTCATGTTAGGGGAATGCTCCTGCGCACGTAATCGGTATGGCGCAGGCTAAGATCGAACCGGTTGGGATGCTGCGAGCGTGTCGCTGCGCGCAAAGCGTCCGAGACTAAACCAGCGACTGAGCTTGGAGATGCCAATCAGGGGGCTTTCGTGGACCGGAGTTCGATTCTCCGCGCCTCCACCAACTGTTCAGTAGGCGAACACATACGCGTGTTCGTCGTTAGGCGGGCGTTCGTATTGCTCGTCAGATAGAAAGAAGCCGCTCCATACGGGGCGGCTTCTTTGCGTTCTAGGCCTGCGGCATGATCTCCTGCTCGCCGTCCTCGTCCATGTACGGCATGAGGAACACGCCGCCCTGCTCGGTGGTAAGCAGCAGGTACTCGCGGTTGTGCTCGTCGCACACGATTTCCTGGCCGATGCCCTCGGGCAGGTCGTATATGGGGCCGTCCGTGCGGGCTTGCCTCACGGTCACGTCTTGCGCTCCCATGGCCTGCGACGCGCAGCTGGCGGCGGCCAGGACGATGAACAGCAGGACGACCGCCGCGAGGATGGGGCCGCACCCGCCGTTGCGCTCCTCGTCTGCGGGGCTCGGGTATGGCATGGCCTATCCCACCTTCACCAGATAGTCGTCGGCCTCTGGCTTGCCCGTGGCCTTGCCCACGGCGATGTAGCGCGTTGCGCCGCTGTAGCCCGTGTATCGGCCCCACACGTAGCCGTCGGCGATCTTGTACCAGTTATCCAGCGTCACGGTCTCGCCGCTGGAATAGTGCGCCACCTCGGTGCCGCTCAGGCCGGGGGCGTCGCGCACGCGCAGGTAGTCCACAGTGCAGCGGTAGGTGCCGCCGAAGTTCTCGGTCGTTTCCTGCTGCGCAGGCTGCGGCTGCGGGACGGCTGCGGGGGCGCTTCCAGCAGTGATGCCGAAGCATTCCAGGTAGATGCGCGCCAGCTCGTCCAGGTTGCCGTTGAACTTCTCGCGGTCGCCGTCGTTGTCGATGAAGCCGTTCTCGCACAGGCGGTAGTTGATGCCGCGCGCGGCGGCTCGGTTCGGGTTCGCGAGGTCGGAACGGCGCACCAGCTTCTCGGAGCGCCCGGGCATGAACGCCGCCAGCTTGTCGGCCAGCGCATTGTCGTACTCGTCAGGCTCAAAGCCCTCCTTGATGATGACGTGCGCGCCGTGGGCCGTGGCGATGCCGCTGGCGTCCATGTGCAGCTCCACCACTGGCGCGTCGGTGCTCAGGCGGTTAAGCCCGCCGTCGGCGTACCAGTTGCGGGACGTATCGCCCAGCTCGACCTCGGAACCGCCCAGTTCCTTGATTCGCTGGCCCAGGGCGCGAACGCGCTCGGCCTCGGTGCAGCCGCCTGCGCAGCAGCCGGGGTCGTCAGCGCCGTGGCCGCAGATGATGAACAGTTTAGCCATTGCCTACTCCTTCCCGCCTACGGTCACGCCCAGCAGGGCGTCGAGCCACTTGGATGTGATGCCTACCGACTTGAACAGCGTGTAGGCCGCCTGCACGCCGCCTACCACGGCGAAGGCGCACGTGACCCATGCGCCCGGGTCTGCGGGCACGCCGCCCACGAAGCCGGTCACGACGCCCGCCAGGAGCGAGCAGCCCAGCGCCAGGATGCGCGCGGCCTTGCCGGTCATGGCCTCGGTCTTGATCAGCTGCACCGCGAACGGCACGGCGAAAGACAGCACGATGGCTGCGATTGCTTGCATTTCTGTCATTTCGGATTCCTTTCTATCGAGCCGATTCCTTGTAGAGCAGGTCAACGCGGTCGGCGATGTGGTCGACCTTCGCCGCCATGCCCTGGCTTCGCGCCTGGCTGTTCGCCAGGTCGGCGTGCAGCACCTCATTTGAGGTCACGACGGACTCCATGAGCGCCTTCATAGCCTCCATCAGCGCGTTGCTGCGCTCCATCTGCGCGGCGATGCGGCCCTCCATCTGGCTGCGCTCGCGGTCGCGCTGCGCCCGCTCGTTCACCTCGTCCTGCTTTCGCTCTTCGCGCTTGAGGTCGATGTTCGCCTTGCGCTCGTTCTGGGCCTTGAACTCTTCGAGGAACTGCCTGCCGAAGTACAGGACCACTAGGACGAGCAGTGCGCCGAAAAGCGACCCGGGGCCGTACGGCGCGAAGATTTCCAGCACGTCGGTCATTCGTTTTCTCACCTCCTCGAATCGCTGCCGCGATTGTCCGCGAGGTGTCGCCGGGCAAAAGAAAAGCGCCCCCGAAGGGGCGCTCGCTACTCCTGCGGCGCTTCCGGCTGGTCGGGCTCCATGGCTTCCAGCTCGTTGATGCGGTCGCGCCACGTCTGGCGCTGCGAGATGATCTCGGCCACCTCCTTGGCAGCTGCGGCGATGGCCGAGAGCAGGTCGGTGATGGACGATGCGGAGAAGATGCGCTCCACCGCCTTCATGACCTTGTAGTCGCTCTGCTCAAGCTGCTGTTTGTAGCCGTTGATCTCCCCGGCGATTTCCTGTTCCGTCATGGGTCGCTCCTTCCGTTGCTAGGGTAGGGGCATGTTCCCATCCGTGTCGCCTCCAGGTTTGGATTGCATTGAGCAACCCCCCCCGCGGGATTTCCGAACAGGCTGCGGTACAGCGCGTCCATGGCCAGCACGCTGCGGTGCGCGTCCAAGTGAGCCATGCCGCCGCGCCAGCTCTGGTAGCTCTGCTGCACCTGCTCGGACGTCATGACCCCCTCGGCCACCATGCGGGCCATCTTCTTCAGCTTGCGTCGCTCGCGCGTGATGGAGTCGCGGCACGGCTTCATGACGATGCGGCCCGTTTCGGTGTAGAAGATGCGCTTCTTCAGCCACGTGAAGCCGCGCGTCAGCTTCACCACGCGGGTCTTGCGCGGGTTCAGCGCGATGCCGAGCTTCGCGCACTCGTGCTCTATCAGCAGCAGGCACACCTGCAGGTACTCCTTGCTCTCGTGGATCAGGTAGAAGTCGTCCATGTAGCGCCCGTAGGCCTCGGGGCGCAGCATCTCGGCCACGTAGTGGTCGATGCGGTTGGGGTGCGCCACCGCGCATATCTGGTTCGGCTCGCTGCCCAGGCCCAGGCCCACCTCGCCCTGTGCGTCTATCAGGCGGTGCTCGAGGGCGACCACGCGCGGGTCGAGCAGCGCGTCGGCCACCTGCCGCTTGACCGGCTCGTGGGCAATGCGCGCGAAGTAGTCGGAGAAGTCGCCCAGCAGTATGTAGCCCTCGCGCCCATGCCGCCGCCAGTGGTCGGCCAGGTGGCGCTTGAGCAGCTTAAGGGCGTAGTCGGTGCCGCGCCCCTTGATGTTGGCGGAGTTCGCGGATACGAGCGTGGGGACTATCGCGGGCACGAGGGCGTTCTGGGACAGCGACTTCTGCACCACGCGCTCGGGGAAGTGCACTGCACTGATGTGGCGCAGCTTACCGCGCTCCCACAGGTCGAAGCGGATGAAACCCCGGCATATGTCGCGGCCCTCCAAAAGGTCTTGGCGCGATTTCACGGCGTTTCGCATGTAGTCCTTCATGTACCGCTGCGTCGAGGCCTTCCACATGACGCCACGCGCGGCCTGCTTGGAAGCCTTGCACAGGCTGTTGAGGTCGGCCACCGTCTCAAGGGTGCATGCCTTGACGCGCTCGGCCTTGGCCCTGGCGCGCTTCTCCTCGCGGCGCTTCCGGCGTGCGGCCCGCCTTTGCTCCGAGTTCATAGAAGGCACCCCGCACGGCTTGCAATGTGGCTCTGACAGCCGCTTGAGGTATGGCCATGAAACGCGGCGAAGCCACGGAGCGCCGCGCCATGCAAGCAGCGTCCGGCCACCCTCGCGGGGTGCGTATTTACGGGCTCGCGCCCGATGGTCGCGCCTTCCTTCCTCTCCGCGCTCTGCTTTCGGCCCGCTGGCCTACTCGGTCTGGCAGTAAGGGAATCCGGGGCGGGGGCGAACCCAGGTGTTCGTCGCCGAATTGTAGTTGGCATTGCCGTTGTTGTTGACGCAGCACACGTTGGACGAGGAGCCACCCATGACGGAACGCAGCCACCAATTGTACCGATATACAAGGCGGGACCGCCGCCCATTATAACGAACGCAGGCGCTCTAGCTCGGCCTCGGCCTCGGCTATGCGCTCGTCGGTCGTCTTCTTGCCGGTGACGCGTACGTTCTTGCGCGCGCCCTTGAGCAGTTTGATCTCCTCCTCGACCATGCCCGCCAGCGCCTCGAAGCGGTTGGCGTTCACGGGCAGGCCGATGTCCATGAGGCATTGCATGTCGAGCATCAGCTGCTCGCAGTCGGCTATCGCCAGCGTCAGGTAACGCTTGCGCTCAAGTGCGTTGAACGAACTGTTGGGGTAGAAGCAGTCGGCGCGGTTGACGTTGTATACGATGCTGCGCGCGGTCTCCACCGTGGGGACTGCGTTCAGCAGCCTGTAGGCTTTCGGCACGACCGACGAGGAGGCCATGAGCTTGTTGACCTCCACGCGGATGGCGATGGCCTGCGTGAAGAACTTGTACTCGGACACCTCGCGGTTTCGCTGGTAGACGCCGCTCATGGCACCTCCCGGAAATAGTGGCGAAAAAAACGGCCCGCTGCGCGGGCAGGGATGCGACCGCGCAAGGCGGTCGCATCGAAAGAGAAGTATAGAGCACTCGGCTGGCTAGCCGACGAGGAAGCCGGGGCGGGGGCGAACCCAGGCGCTCGCCGCCGAAGTGCAGTAGGCAGAGCCGCCGCTGGTGACGCAGCACACGTAGGACGAGGAGCCACCCATGACGGAACGCAGCCACCAACCGCACCGAGTTCCGTTCAAGCGGTGCGCGGTATCGCGGAACAGGTCGAACTGGCAGTCGAAGCCCACGCTGTAGCCCTTGGTGCCCCACACTGGGCAGCCGTACACCTCCATCTCGGAGGGCGACCACACCTTGCCGATGTCCTGCCAGCTCCAGCTGTTGGAGTCGCTGAGCGCGCCGCTCGCGCTGTAACGCTCCTCAAGCAGCACGCGCTGGGTGAGCAGGTACTTGGTCAGCCCCTCGGGCAGGCACGCCTCGAACAGCTTCTCCCACGCCTTGAGGTTGCTGTTCAGGTACGGGTTCTTCACGTCTGCGGTGCCCTGGTTGGTGTTCGCAGTGTTCCACATCAGGTAGCTGTCGTTGGCCACGCCGGTGACGGTCTTGGCCACGGCGACGGGCGCGGACGCGATGAACGCGATGTGGTGGCCCTTGGCGCTGTCGCCACACTGGTAGTACGGGTCGAAGTGCGCCAGGAGGAAGCGCACGGACTGCTGGGCCGCCACGCCCGACGCGCTTACCAGCGGCACGTCGATGTAGTCTCCCACGCGCAGGCCCGCGAAGTTGCCGTTGGCGGCTCGCTTGTGCAGCGCGTCGTACACGCTGCCGCTGCCGATCTCTCCCGCCAGGATGGTGGCGATGTTCTGCCCGCCGTACTTGCCGATTTGGCCCTGGCGGTTGTACTCGGCGTTGTTGAGCGCCGTCTGCGCGTTGCTGCGCGCGATATCGTCGATGACCTCGTAGCCGATGCCGCCCACCGACAGGGTTTTCGCTTGTGCCATTTCGTTGCCTTTCTACTTGAGGTTGAGGGTTGTGCCGGACGCCGTGCAGGTGCTCCCGAACGTGATGGTGCTGCCAGATGCACTGGCCTTGGAGGCGGGGCAGTACACGGTGCCGTCGTCGTAGATGAACGCGTCCGTGGCGTCGGCCAGCTTGCCGTACAGGTCGGCTATCTGCTGCTTCTGCTTGGCCATGTCCGAGCTGCCCGCGCTGCCCTGCGCCACGCTGTTGGCTATCTGCAGGGCGATGTTTGCCGCCGCGTCGGCGTTCGAGGCCGCGCCGTTTGCCGCAGCCGTGGCGGCTTGCGAGGCCGTCTTCAGCTGCGACGCCTCGGTCACGCGGTCGCTTTCCGCCGTGGCTCGCTTCTTCTCGGCCTCTGCGCGCTTGGTTTCGGCGGTCTGGCGTGCCTTCTCGTTCGTGGCGCGCTGGTTTTCCGCGCTCGCGCGGGAGGCCTCGGCCTTCTGCATCTGCGCGTTCAGCGCGCTCACGTCGGCTAGCTGCCCTTCGAGGTTCGCGATGATCGCCTCCACCGCATCGACGTACGGGCCGGATATCTCGCCCGACGCGCTCGCCGAGGGCAGCACGTTCACCAGGACGTTCTCGGTGGTGGCGTCCAGCCCTGCCGCGTTCCGCACGCGCACGTAGCACACCTTGAGCAGCCCGGCCACGCCGAAGACGGCGGGGTCGACCGTCACGGTGGCCACGTTGTCGCTGATGCCAGTGAACTGCTGCTCCACGTAGGTGTGGTCGGGCTTCGCAGCCATGAGGTGCACCTTGCAGCCCGTCAGGGCCGCCTTCTTGTCGCCGTCGTAGATGGCGGCCTTCAGGACCTCGGCGCTGTCGCCCTGGTGCACGGTGATGACGGGCGGCGCTATGTTGGTCTTCTTGAGGTTGAGCGTAAGCTCGTGCGTTGCCATGTCTCATTCCTTTCCTTCGGCCGCAAGTGTCCGCGATATGTCGCCGGGCTGCGCTCTGTGGACCCCGCATATCTCCTCGTCGGTGAGCGCCGAGAAGTCCACGGCGTTAGCCTCGCCGCCTTCCGCGTCCATGACGGCCACGGGGCTGGACACGAGCGTGAAGCCGCCCTTGCCGTCGAACTCGAACACGTCTTCCGATTCCACGATGGCCCGCGCCGTTGCCGGGTCGCTGATGCACTCGAACACCGGAAGCGCCTCGGGCGGCTTCGGCGCACCGTCGAGCGCCTGCGGCGCTTCGGGCTGCTGCACAAGGTGGTAGAACATTCCGTTTCCTCTCTCGCTGGTCTAGTTTCCCGTGATGCTGCTCATGCCGGTGATGATTCCGTTCACCACGTTGATGGTGCCCCACGTCCAGTTGTTGCCGTTGTTGGTGATGCTCCCGATGAACTGCGTGGAGCCCGTGTACCCGTAGGTGCCGCCGCTGCTCGGACTGGTTCCTATGGCGAACTTCGGGGCGAGTATCCTGGCGGTGCCCGACGACCCAATGTCTGCGCGGCTGCTATCCAGGTACACGTAGTTGTTGGAGTTCTCCTGCAGCTTCACGTACGCCGAGCCGCCCGCGTTGCTGTTGCCGCTCTTCATGTACAGCTGCTCGTCGGGATGGCTCATGTAGCCCGCGTAGTAGGGGGTCGTCAGCCACGTCTGGCGGTAGTAGCGGTTGACTGCCAGGAAGCCGTAGCCGCAGGCGGATATGCCCACGCCGTCGGTCGAGCTCGCCGTGGGGCTGTCCTCCGCGTGGACGGCCTCGATGGTGCAGTACTCGGTCGAGCCGTTCACGAACGACGCTCCCGGGTGGTTGTTCGTCGTCGTGCCGGTGGTGATGTAGTTGGTTGACGACGTGCCGACCATGTTGCAGCGGAACATGGAGGTGCTGCCCACCAGCACGGTGCCCGCGATGATGGATCCGTTCTTGTCGTATATCTGGAAGCCGTTGGTGGCGTTGATATAGACCCTGTTGCCGTTGCTGTCGGTCATGAAGATGGAGCCGTCGCGCAGGTAGAAGGCCCCGCTGTCGAGGTCCCAGTACGAGTTCCCGCCTTTGATGCGGCCAGTGGTCAGCTCGTCGGCGGTCACGCCGTCGCCGGTTATGGCCGTGCGCCACTTCCACGCGCCGCTGGAGTACTTGGAGTTGGCCACGCCGATGATTCCGCCGCCTATCTTGACGCACTTGGTGGCGCTCTCGGGCTTTTTGTCGTACACCAGGATGCCTTGGCCGGGCTCCTCGTACACCCAGCCACCCGTGGTGTTCACCTCACTGTTGAGCATGTCAACGATCTTCTTGCGGATATCCGTCGGCAGCTGGTCGAGCTGTTTCTGCAGCCCATCCACCTCGTCCTCGGCGCTCGTCAGCCGTTCGTCCAACTTGCCCGTGACGCCTTCCAGGTACTCCTTGTTGGCCTCGTCTATCTGCTTGAGCACGCTCTCGCTTTGCTCTATCGACGTGTCGGTGTACAGGCGCAGCACCTCGTCCAGGGCCAGGTTGCCGTCGTCGGAGTACTTCTTCAGCGCCTCCTCCAGCGTGGTGTCCCCGTTGTCGGCGTACTCCTTGAGGGCCTTGTCCAGCTCGTCCCTTATCTGGTCGGTGTAGTCCTGGGCGGTGCCGCCGACCTCCTTGGCGTACGCCTTCTGGCGCTCCTCGGCGGCCGCCAGGCTCTCGCCCCATTTGCCGGTCGATGCCTTGTTCGAGGCGTTCACGGCCTCGGTCACGGTCGCCCGGATGGTCGAGGCGGTGGACTTGGCGGCCGACTTCTGCGCGGCCATCAGCTCGGCGACCGTCTGGTAGTTGCCGAACGTGTAGGTGACCTCGCCGGGGCGCAGCTGGTCCTCCACCACCTTGGTGATGCGCGTGCGCACGCGCAGCGGCGGGTCGTACACCTTGTCCACCACGGTCACCAGGTCGCCCTCGTCCGCGCCCTCGAAGCCCTCGCCGGCGCGCGCAAGCGCCACGGCGTCCACAGTGTAGGACACGGTGGGCACGCACGACTTCGCCAGCTGCGCCTCGGTGAGCTTTTTCAGCTCGGCGGCGTCCTCGCAGTCGGAGAACTCCACGTCGCCGAACACGTGCGCCTTGCCGCCCTTGCCGTCGGGCCGTCCCCAGCGCGCCAGCGCGTCGGCCGACCCCACCCAGTTCTGCCCGCCGTTCACGCCGCCGAAGGTCAGCTTGCGATCGTAGCCGCCCGTCAGGTTGCCGTCCTCGTCGGCGGTCTGCAGGGACTTGCCGTAGCCGTACAGGGCGGTACACACGTTGCCCTCGTCCACGCTGCGCTTGACGCTCACGAGGTCCTTGGCGTAGGTGAAACGCTTGCCGTTGTCCTCGCCGACCTGCTTGGCCATGCACACGCGGCGTGCGGTCACCTTGGTGCCGCTCACCTGGATTTCGAACGACAGCTCGCCGCCCCAAGTGTCTGCCACGTCGTGGATGGCCGCCCATGCGTTGGTGTGGTAGAAGTTCGTGCCGGCCTGCCCGAGGTCGGCCACGGTTCCGACTTGCCAGCGCGAGGAGGACAGCGCCGAGGCCAGCGCGGCGTAGGCGCTCACGTCGTAGGGGCGCTTGTCCTCCAGGTAGTCGCCCAGGAGCTCGATTTGCGCCGAGGTCGGGCAGTAGTACGTGTAGAGGATGCCCGCGCTTGCGCGCTCCTCCTCCACGCCGTCCACGATGTTCTCGTGCCAGCGGCCCTTGAGGTCGCGCCACACCAGGCGGTCGCCCTTGTCCAGGCGCGCCAGCGTTGTGATGCTCAGGGCGTTCTCGCCGTTGACCTCGCGCGTGTCCTCGCACTCGAACAGCGTCTTGATGGGTCCCTTGTACGCCTCCCAGCGGTCGCATGCCCACAGAATCATCAGCCCACGTACCTTTCCGTCCACTGTACCGTCGCGGTGCCGCTGGACAGCTTGAGGCTGTTGGCCCCCGGCTCCAGCGGGAAGAAGTCACTCTCGAAGGTCACGGGCGCGGGGCTGCCGTCCACCGTGGCCTGCGGGGCGGCCATGTCGATGACCACCGCGCTCGATGCCGTCACCGCCTTGTCGATCTGCACGAACTCGCCCGTGCCCATGTTCGTCAGCCGCAGCGCCGACGTGCTGCCGCCGGGCCTGACGGTCACGGTGGGGTAGGTGCGGAACGTCCCGCCCACCTGCACGCCCGAGGTGCCCGACACGGTTGCGCGCCCCTCGGCCCCGTAGGCCACGGGGTCGTATGCCGTGAACGTCAGCGTGGCCTCGCCGGTGTGCCACAACGTGTCGAGCGCGCCCGGCGAGGTCAGCACGGCCATGTAGCGCAGGCCCAGGTGCCTCTCGTCGTCCAGCCACAGCTCGGCCTCCTTGAGGCACAGCAGGCGCGAGGCCATGAGGCGGCGAAGAGCCGCCATATCGTCGGCGGGGCGTGCCCTCC
The DNA here is from genome assembly GCA_959606495.1 of uncultured Collinsella sp. Lineage (GTDB taxonomy): Bacteria > Actinomycetota > Coriobacteriia > Coriobacteriales > Coriobacteriaceae > Collinsella. Next base: position 53,482 of record CAUHJB010000014.1, read on the forward strand.
AGGCCGCCGCCACGTCTATCGTCAGGGGTTTCAGCTCTGCGCGCATGAAGCGCGAGCCGGGCTGCCCGGGCACGTCGCGCGTGGCGATTTCGTACTCGGGCAGCAGCGAGCGGGTCACGAGCCGGGTGTCGAACCACGGCGCGAAGTCGAAGCCGTTGTATATCATGCGAAGCACTCCTGCCGTTTGATTTCCTTGGCTATCTGGCGGGAGATTTTCTCTATGTCGGCCTCCTCCCGCACGGTCGCGTACACGTTGATTGTCACGTTCGTGTCGCCGTGGCCCGCGCCGCCCTTGCCGTCGAGCAGCTTGGCGATGCCCTCGGCCAGCGGGCGCGCGCCGCGTTCGTTGAACGGCACGACACCCTCTGGACCGGCCTCGCCTACGCCGATGACGCTGGGGCCGTTGAACACGCCGCCCTTCGCGTACCAGTCGATTCCGAAGTGCGGAACGCTCGGCGGGTTGATGCTGAACCCGCCGGAGATGGACAGGTGCGGCAGCTTCAGGTGGGGAAGCGACCACGAGAAGTTGAAGAACCCCTTGATGGAGTCGATTACGTTTCGCACGGTGTCGCGGGCGCTGTTTATCGGCGTCTCGATGGCGCTCTTGATGGAGTTCCATATGCCGGCCACGGTGTCGCGGGCGGCGTTGAACACGCTGGAGATGGTGTCGCGGATGCCGTTGACGATGCCGGATATGGTCGAGCTGATGCCGTTCCACACATTCGACGCCGTGGTGCTCACGGCACCCCAAACGGAGTCCCACACGGCCTGTATCGCCGACAGCACCGCCGATATGGTGGAGCTGATGGCGTCGATGGCCGCGCCTATCGCCGAGGTGATGGCATCCCACACGCTGGAAGCGGTTGAGCTGACGGCACCCCACACCGTGTTCCACACGCCCTGAATCACCTCAAGGGCCGCGCTTATCACGTCGCTCACGTATTGGATGTACGTGCCGACCGCGCCGCATATGAGGTCCCACGCCGCCGTGAGCACGCCGCCGAAATTCTCCCAGACGAAGTTCCAGGGTATGAGCAGCGTCTCGATGGCTAGGTTGAGTATTTCCGCGAGCAGCATCACGGCCACCTGCACAACGTTGCAGATGCCGTCCCACACGCCCGCGAGCGTCGCGCCCAGCCCGGAGAAGAACGCGCCTATCGACTCGGCGACCCCGCCGGCAACGCCGACGGCCACCTGGAACGCGGCGCACACGGCATCCCACACGGCGGTCACGGCGTCGCGGAACTCCTCGCAGTTGTTCCACAGCAGCACCACTGCGGCGATGATGGCCGCTATTGCCGCTATCACGGGGTGCGCGGCTATAAGCCCCAGCGCGGCGGTGCCCGCCTTGCCCACGGCGGAGAAGGCAGCACCGATTTGCGGCACCACGCTGATGATGGTGCCGACGGTGGACAGCACCGGCCCGATGGCCGCCACTATAGTCGCTATGGCCAGCACGGCTGTCTGGCCGCCCTCGCCGATGCCGGCGAACCACTCGGAGAACGAGCGCACGACGCCGGCAACGCCGGTCGCGATGTTGAGGAGAGGCTGCCCCAGAGGCTCGATGGAGCCCTGCAGCTCGCGCATGGCCTCCTGCGATTTCACGGCGAAGCTGTCGGAGGCGGCCTCCTGGGCCTGCTGCGCAGCGCCCGCCACGTCGCCGAAGCTGTCCTGCACGCCCGCCAGGGACTCGATCATGCCCATGGCATTGTCCTCGCCCAGCGAGGACCACAGGGTGGAGGCCAGCGCGGCCTTGTCGTACTCGTTTGGCATCTGCGTGAGGTCGCCCAGCACCGCCTGCAGCATGTCCTCGGCGGTGGCGCTGCCGTTCTTGAAGTTCTCGAAGACCTCCTGCGTGCCCTCGCTGAACGAGCCGATGGATTCCTCCATGCGGCCGTCGGACAGCGCCGTCAGGAACTCGTTGAGGTAGTCGCCCACCTTGTCCAGGTTGTACGCGCCGTTGGACGTGCCCGCTTCTAGCAGCGAGAAGTACTCGCTGGCGCTCATTCCCGCCTCGCCCCATCGCACGGAGTATTCGCTCAGGTTGTCGCCCAGCTCGTCGGTGTAGTTCAGGCCGCGCTGCATGCCCGCCGTCAGCAGGTCGCTGGCCTCGGTGGCGGACAGCCCGAAGCCCTCCATGAGGGCGTTGGTGCCGCGTATGGACTCGTTCACGTCTGCGCCGAAGGTGTCCGACAGCATGAGTGCGTTGGTGGTGACGGTCTGCAGGTCCTCGTCGGACACGTCGCGAAGGGTGGACTTGCACTGGATCAGCGCATCGTTGACCTCGTCCAGGGACTGGCCCCAGCCACCCTCGTATATGCGCTTGCCTATGCCGCTGAAACGCTCGGCCTCCTCGCCGGACACGCCGAACGCGGCGGCTATGCGGGCGTTGGCCTGCTCGTAGTCGCTGGCCACGCCGAATACGGCCTTACCGGCGGCCACCACGGGCGCGGTCAGCGTCACCGTGGCGGCCGTGCCGGCCTTCTTGAACGAGGACGACAGCTTCGCGGCCTTCTCGTCGCCCTCGGTTATGTTCTTCCAGGAGATGCCCTGGAGGTTGCGCTCCAGGGCCTTGATGTTCTTGGATACGTCAACGGTGTCGAGCACCGCTTTGATGATGACTTTGCCGTCCATGCTCACCTCGTCGCTCTCTTGAGCGCGGCGAACACATCGCGCATCGCCGCGTCGCTTCCTTCCTCAGAGCCGTGTGAGCTGCGGCCTTTGCCGAGTTCGAACGCCTTGTGGGCGGCGTTCCAGGCCTCGACCTCCTGCCTGTTGTATTTGGTTGGCTTCGGCTTGGTCGCCGGGTTGCGGTAGTGGATGGCCGCGCCGAGCGGCGTGTCCTGCGGGCAGCCGCCCACGAGTGCCACGAACTCGGCGAAGCTGATGCGACCGCGCACCTCGTCCCACTCGATGCCGTAGGCCTGGCGGAAGCTGGTGCGTATGCGCGCCGCGTCCTCCTCCAAGTCCCACAGCGGGGTCTCGTGCGGGCGGTCGCCGCTCAGGTCGAGTCCGCACATGTCCCATACCGCCGCGTCGCGCATCCGCACGAACTCGGCGGCGTCGTAGTCGCATGCGCACCACGCGTCCGCCCAGTCCACGAAGAACAGCGCCAGGAACTCGTCCCGGCGCTGGTCGTCGGACTTGCCCTCGTCGGTCAGCACCTCGATGACGCGGATGATCGTGAGCGCGTCGTCGCGCACCAGCACCTCCTCGCCGTTCCACGGGTAGCGCGTGGCGCTCGTGCCATCGGGCAGCCGCACCCGCTCGGCCGTGAGCGCGGCTGGCAGCATTACTTGCCGCCCTTCTTCTTGCGCTTGGCCTTGGCGCGGCGCTGGGCGCGGTTGAGCGCCTGGACCTGATCGGCGCGCTCGCTGTATGCAAGGCCGCACGCCATCAGCTGCTCGCTGGTCGCGTGGCGCGCCAACATGTTGAGGAACGTGGCGAAGACCTCGCCCAGGATGCGGATGTTCTCCTCGGGCGCGATGGGGCCCTCGTCGCTGCCAATCCACGCGAGCAGCTGCTCCCAGCCCTCGGTGCCGATGAACGCCGAGATGGTGCGCTTCATGAGGCGGGCCTGCGCGGCGTTGGCCTCGGCCGCCTTCTCGGGGGTGTCGGCCTCGCGGGCCATCTGCTCGTTGGCCTGCGCGCGGTCGATGGCGTTGCCGACCTTGGCCAGGTACTCCTCGATGTGCTTGTCGTCGAACCACACGCGGAAGCGCGGCGTGTCGGGGTTCTCCTCGGGGTCCTCGAAGAACACGTCCTCGTACGCGCGGATGTTTTTCAGAAGTTCCATTTGTTGCCCCTTTCGTGAGCGGTGAGCGTCGGGCATAGAAAAGGGGCGCGGGCCGCTCACTAGCCCGCGCCCCCATGTCCAGGAGGTTATGTCTGGTGTCGCCTGCGGCTACTTCGCCGCCACGGTGACCTTCACCTGCGTGCAGATGCTCGGCTTGGACGCGCAGCGCACGGTGATGACCGCCTCGCCTGCGGCCACGCCCGTCACGTTGCCGTCGCTGTCGACGGTGGCCACGTCGGTGTTGCCCGATGCGAAGAAGCACTTGGCGTTCGCCTCGGCGGGCGTGACGGTCGGCGCGAGCTTCATGGACTTGCCCACAGCCGGGCCGGTCGGCGCGGTGCAGGTGACGCCCGTGGGCTGCTTGAGCTTGTTGGCGGGGATGTAGCGCATAGCGCCAGCGCCCGAGATTGTGCAGGAGAACGCGCCGGGGTCGGACGCCGCGCCCTGCTGCGAGCCGACGGTCAGGCCCAGGTAGGTGCAGTCGCCCTCCACCACGTCGCCGTTGGGGTCGGTGTGGCGGAAGTGGCCCGTGCGGCCCTCGCCGGTCTCAAGCGCCAGGCTGGCAACGAAGTCCTGCGCGGGGTCGCCGTAGCAGCGGTCGCCTGTGACCTCGTACTGCGGCTGCACGCTCTTCACCTTGTCGGTGGGAGTGCCGTAGCCGTCGTAGTAGTCCTTGGTCTCGGTGGTCTCGTTGGTGGTCGGCTTCACCTCGGTGATGCCGCGCGAGAAGATGGCCCACGTGGGGCTGGCCGCGTCTGGCGTGGTGTCGATCTCCAGCGCGCTCATGTAGTTGGGCGCGAAGCCCAGGTCTTGGTTCTTTGCCATCGTTATCCCTTCTCTATGGTTATGGTCGCTTTGATTCGGAACTCCCACAGGTACGGCCCGCCCTCGGGCGGCGTTATCTCCTGCGGCTCGGTGTACAGCGACGCGCTCGTGAAGCCGTAGGAGCCTGTGGGCGAGGACAGGTCGGCCCCGTCCAGCTCGTCAGCCAGGTCGTAGGCGTCGGTCATGGCCTTGATTTCCGAGGTCGCCTTCACGATGACCTGAAACACGTAGCCCACGCGGCGGGTGCCGTCCATGTGGCGCACCACGTCGGCCGTGGGCATGGGCCGCAGCACCACCGCGTCGTCGTGGCCGCGCGAGGCGGCCAGGCGGGTGAGGAGCACCGGGCCGTAGCCCAGGGCCTCTATGGCGGCCTTCGCCGCCTCCATCACGTCCGGCGCCATGTCACGCCTCCTCGGTCAGGAGGTCGACCGCCAGGCGCTTCCAGTCCTCGCCGTGCGCGTCCTTCGCGGCCTTCGGCCAGTCTGCACGCGCCCTCGGGTTCTTGCCGTGCTTGATGGAGCTGTCGGGCAGCTCTCGCACGGCGGCGGCGTAGTCCGCGTCCCATATGACGAAGCCCTGCCTGAAGTCGGAGGCCGTCTGCATGGTCTTGTGCAAGTGCTGGGTGTCCTCGGGCGTGTAGGCGTTCATGTCCTCGGCCACGCTCATGGCGAACTTCACCTGCTTGGCCTCCAGCTCCTTCGCGCTGAAACGCTTCATGAGCTTGGTCAGGTCGACCGTAACTGCTGCGGGCATGGCTACCTCACCTCCAGTTCCCAGTGGTGGGGACGGGTGCCGAACGCGCGGCGGGGCGTGCACCTCGCCACGTTCATCCACTCGCCCCCGTCGATGCTCACGCGGCTGCCCACTGGCACGTCGAACATGCCGGGGCTGTCCGCGCCGTCCGCTATCACGAGGCCCTGCGCGCCGTCGCCCAGGGCGTACTCGCGCACGAGCCACGCCGAGACGGGCTCGAAGCGCACGCGGCGCACCTCGACGGGCTGCTCGAACTCGCCGCCGTAGCCGCCCTCCCTGGGCACCTTGACGGACATGGTGGAGGGCCGCGCCGAGCGCGGCACCCGCATCATCTGGTACCCCCGATGCCCGCGTAGAGCAGCGGCGTTCCAAGCAGCTCGCGGCGGACGGCGGCCTCCATGTCGCTGCGGTAGGTGCTGGCCCCTTCGGTACCGGGGTTCCACGAGAACGAGCCGACGGTGAAGCCGCCGCCCTCCATGATGCCGCCCGAGCATCCGTACGCGGCGTCGACCTCGCAAGCCGCCATGACCGCGCGCGCCCACTCCTCGGAGCCGTCCGGCTCGTTGGGGAAGATCAGGTCGCGCACGGCCGCCGTGGCGTGGGGGAGCGCCGCCTTGAACTCCTCGGCGGACAGCTCCCCGCGCCCGGCTGCCAGGTAGTCCTCGTGGGTCGGGGCTCTAGTTTCCATCGTCCTCGGCCGCCTCGGGCTTTTCCGCCTTGCCCTTGGCGGGCTGCTCGTCTGCGGCCTTCGCCTCGGGCTTTTCCGCCTTGCCCTTGGCTGGCTTGGCCTTCTTCGGGGCCTCCTTCTCGAAGGCCAGTCCAACGGTGCGCATGTCGCGCCTCCTTCCTACGCGGCCTTCATGTCTGCGGTGATGTAGTGCGCCAGGTTCTCGCGCACGCCGCACACGCCGTACTTGCGGTACTTGAACAGGTGGCCGAAGCCCTGCTGGTTGTCTTCGGCGTCGATGACCTTGCCGTGCGCGAAGTTCCAGCGCAGCACCACGGCGTCCTTGTGGACGATGAGGAAGTTCATGTCCACCGCGCCGGTGCCCTTCTTGTAGTGGCCGATCTCCTCGTCCTTGGTGGTGCCGTCCAAGAGGTCGATGGCGCTGTAGAAGCGGGACTGCGGCACCTTCACGATGGAGGAGAAGCCGTCCAGCGCCTCGCGGGACTTGGTGGTGTCCAGGTCCTTCACCATACCCAGCAGGGTGGGGGTGATGAACAGCACGCGGCCCTCTTCCGGCACCTCTTTCTCGTCCATGTCGCACATGGCGGCGTTCAAGCCCTTGAGCATGTCCGCGCCGTCGGCGTAGGTCTTCTGCTCCTTGGTGATGCCGGTGCCTGCGCACAGCGTGGAGAACACGAACGCGTCTCCCTCGGGCACCACCTTGGTGCGGTTGAAGTGCGCGGCGGCGTTGCCGAACGCCAGGTTGAAGGACTGGGCGTCCACTTTCTGGTCGATTTCCAGGATGGTGCCGCGGTCGTAGTTGGCGCTGATGGGCTTCCAAGTCAGGGACGCGCCGCTGTTCTGCGGCAGTCGCCCGTTGGCCTGCACGTCGCCCAGGCCGCCCATGGAGTAGACGGGGTAGTAGAACTCGCCCAGCTGCTCCATCTGCGCGATGTTGCCCTGCGGCGCGGCGCTCTCAAGCACTGCGGTCAGGGATTCCTTGCGGTACGCCTCCATGAGCACGTTCTCGTAGCCCTTGGGCAGTTCGATGTTGTTTGGCATGATTTACTCCTTTGAAGATTCGTCGGTGAGTCCGAAAGCTGCGCGGAAGTCGGCCAGGCCGTCGGAGCCAGCGCCGCCCTTGGGGTCGCCGCCCGCGCTCTCGCGGGGCTGGTCGGTGAACATGTAGGCGTTGTCCTTCTTCAGGGCCTCGAAGTCGATGCCCGTTAGGTTGCCCTGCTCGTCCAGCTTCGCGTCGGCGATGTTCGGGATGATCGCGCGCGCCGCCTTGGCGTTGCGCACCCCCATCTGCGCCAGCTTGGTGTCGATGGCGAAGTCGCGGCGCATGTCGGCCTCGCGCTTCTCGGCGTCGGCCTTGTACGCCTCGTTGTCGGCCTTGGCCTTGTCGAGCGCGGCCTGCAGCTCCTCGGCGTTGCCCGCCTTGGAGGTGAACTCCTCGATCTGCTTGTCGCGCTGCTCCAGCTCGGCCTTGAGGGCCTTCACCTGCTCCTGGTACTCGTCGGTTTCGCGCTTGTACTTCGCGTAGGACACGACCTCCTTCTGGGGCTCGGTCTGCTGGGCGTTGCCGCCCTCGTCGCCTTGCGGCTTGTTGTCGTCCGCCATCGCTTGCTCCTTCCGTGTTTGGTTGTCGCGCTTCCCTGCGCGCTTGGATGGCCCGCCGTTGTCGCCGCGGTCGCGTGCGGGGCATGTTGTCGCCGCCCCATCGCGTGACCGCATCTTCCCCGAGGTGTCGCCAGGCAAAAGAAAAGGCCGCCCGTGATGGGCGGCCTGGCAGCCGTTCGCTGTTCGGTTGTGGTTACAGGGCGGCGATGCTCGCCACCTCGTCGACGGGTATGTCCACGATGATGCCCGCGCCGTTGTCGATGCCTATGGTGTTCGGCTCGTCCAGCGATTCGGCATCGCTCTGGTAGTCGTCGAACTTGCCCGTGACCACCTGTCCGTCGGTGCACGTCACCTTGACCTGCTGGCGAAAATACTTCACCGCTTCCGATAGCTTCATTGCTGTGCCTCCTTCGGTTTCGCCGGGACGATATGCACGTCGCCATCAGCATAGTGGATGGTGAAACGCGTGGTCGGGATATGCTCCCCATTATCGCCGATTACGTATCCGATCACGCGCCCTGCGTCGCAAACTTCGCGTTTGTTCCAGCTTCCGGCACGCGTCGCACGCGCCAGTCCCGTTCCCGCGTGCTTTGAAACGAGGTCTCGCACTTCTTCGAGCGTCGCGGTGATGCAGCTCGGCTCCTTGTACTCGCTGCCCTTGCGCTTCAGGTTCGCCACGTACTGCTCGTGCTGGCGGCTGCCCGCTATGTGCTTCGCCTGCTTGTCGTCGTGGACCGCCATTGCTGCGGCGTCCGCCACGCGCAGGTCGCGCGCCTTCTCGGCCTTGGCCTGGTTTATGGCGGTCCTGAGAACCTTGTCGCGCTCCGCCTTGGCCATGATGCCGAAGCCATCGCCGCCCGCCTTGACCAGCTCTCCCACGCGCTTGCGGCTCACGCCCGCCTCGGCTATGGCCGCCTTGACGTCCGGCTGTGCCATGAAGGCCGTGCGGCTGGCCGTCTGGCGGGTGAGGGCGCGCTTCTTGTTGCCCGTCTCGTAGGGGTTCTCCCGCGAGTAGTCGCGGGCGAGGTAGGGGTGGGCCGCTATGTGCTCGCGCTGGCGCTTCTGCAGCTTGCCCAGGCGCACGCGCTCCTTGGTGTCGTCGAGCCCCGCCGCCTTCAGGGCGACCGCCTCTCGCTCGGTCGCGCGTATGCCGCGCTCGATCTCGCGCTGCTTCCGCTCGGCCTGGTACCGCTCCTCGCGCTTCTCGTCGCCGCCGTCGGGGTCGCGCTCGTACCTCAGCGGCTGGCCCTCCACGTAGATGCCGAAGTCGTGCTTGCAGTTCGCGCCGCACAGGCCGTCCACTGCGCCGTACCCGGTCCGGCTGAAGGGCGGGTACTTCTTGGACTTGCCCGACAGGCTGAACACGCGGCCCTGCCACTTGGCGTGGCTCGGGCGCGCCCCGCCGTGCGAGGAGGTCTGCACGAGGTCGTGCCCGGTCTCCTCCATGAGGTCCAGCGTGTTGCGGCTGCCCGCCTGCGCCACCTGGGTGCGGATGTGGCGGCGCATGGCCACGTCCGCCTGCGCCCACGCCCCGCTCTTGTAGTCCACCACAGACACGCCGCGCCGCGCCAGCTTCAGCACGGCGTCGCGGGTCGCCTTCTCGTACCCGGCCATGCCCGAGTTCACCTGCGCCACGGCCTGGGCCACGACCTCCAGGTACGCGCGCTGCACGTTGGCGGGCATCTTCAGGTTGTCGCGGCTGATCACTTCCTGAACGCCCGCCGCCGTGGCCCGCGCGGAGTTGTGCAGCCTCCACTGCATCGCCTTGGACAGCGCGCCCATGGCCGTGCCCAGCGCGGCCAGGTCGGACTCGGCGCTCATGGCCACCGCCTCGGCCGCCGCCTTCGCGGCCTCTCGCGCGGCGCGGCGCCCCTCCTCGCTCATGGCCTTCTGCACGTCCTTCGCGGCAAGCGCGGCCTTCCTGGCGGCCTGGGAGTAGGCGCTCTCGCCCTCGAAGTCGATGGAGCCTATGAGGGCGGCGTAGATGCACACCAGGCGCAGGGTGTACTCGTCCATGGCCCCCTGCGCCGCGTCGGTGAAGTGCTCTATGTAATCAGGCCCCAGCATCAGGCCAGCCCGTCGCCCAGCATGTCGAACGCGCCGCCCTGCTGCTCGGGCACGTTGGCCTTGGCCTCGTCGGCGGTCTCGCCGTAGAAACGGCGGCGGTACTCCCACGCGGACATGATGCCCGCGCCCACCTCGCTCATGGCCATCTCGCGGGCGCTCTGCGTGTCGCTGATGATCGAGTCGTCGAAGTCCACCGTCACGTCGCCGTACGGCACCGCCTCGCCCTTGATGCTGCGGCAGGCGTCCGCCATCCCGTTGACCAGGCGCACGATTGACTTGCGCAGGGCGTTCTCGTGACGGTGTATGGAGCGCATCAGCTGCGAGTTATCCGCCGACACCTCCTTGGCGGTCTTCAGGCCCGTGTGCGACTCCCAGCTGAAGTAGCCGTTGCCGAAGCCGCACGCGACCGACAGAAGGCGCAGGCCCGTGTTGATGGCGCTGGCGTTCTCGTCGGCCTTGAGGTCGCTCTGCACGGTCTGAATCTTCGCCGAGCCCTCGTCGCCGGGGTTCATGCTGAAGATGGTGTCGTCGGCCTCGCCGAAGGCGTAGTACGTCTTCGTGAGGCTGCCGTCCGGCCCCTTGTCGGTCTTGGACTCTATGAGGGTCTTGTCCACGAACGTGCGCGGGCGGCCCACGCGAATGTGGTCGAGCAGGGAGGTGGCGGCCTCGTCGACCACCTGCATGGCCCCCACGGCGTTGCAGTACACGCTCGCGCCCATCGCGCAGTAGTCGTAGAAGCGGTTCGACACGGCGGGGCGCACCAGCGCGAAAAGCGGGCGGGTGCAGCGCGTGTCCATGTCGGCGCTGATGCCCTCGACCGTCACCTGCTTGTGCGTCTTGGTGTCGAACAGCTGCGTGAGGATGTGGTAGGTGCCGCCCTTGAACACGTGCGCCTGGCACTGGTCGTAGTCGCGGCCGCCTACCTCCACGCGGCCCACGAACGCGCACTGCGTGCAGTCGTCGGCGCTCCACGTCAGCGGGAGTATCTGGGTGGCGTCGTATCGGACGATGCGCAGATCGGCGTCCGGGGTGTAGGCGCTGTCCGTCACGTCGCGCGGCTCGATGACCCACGCGCCGGTCCCCATGGCGAACGCTCGGGCTATGAAGTCGGCGTTGTCCATGGCGAACGATGTGGGCGCGTCGCCGTCCTCCGTGGGCTGCTCCGCCGGCGCGTTGTCCTCCGGCGCCTCCTGGCCGTCCCCGCCGGTCGCCGTGGGGTTGGCGAAGTATCGCGCCATCCACGCGCGGCGCTCGTCGCTCGTGCTGGAGATGATTGTGCTCTCGTTCATTATCAGGCTGGCCCACTCGTCGGCCACCAGCGCGGCCGGGTGGAGGCTCGCGCGCTCGCGCTTGTACACGCGGAAGCCGCGCCGCTCGCTGTAGTGGTACCAGCCGTTGTTCGCCGCGAACCATCCGAACCAGACGTCCACCATGCCCTGCATGCGGGTGTCCGGCTGGTATCCCATGCGGCGCAGCCACGCCTCGGCGTAGCCCGTGTTCCCTCGTTTCTCCATCAGAGGTTGCTCCTTATCCAAAGCCCTGCGGCGTAGCCCGCCGCGTCTATCGGGTCGTCGTTCACCTTCGGCAGTGTCTCGGTTATGTCGCCGTGCCCGTTCGACACGTACTCGAACTCGGGGAACTCCTTGGCGGCGAGCGGGCAGCGGTCGGGGTCGATGACCACGCGCGTCAGGTTCTGCATCCACCTGATGCGGTTTTTGGGCGAGTTGAGGCCCTGCTTGAACGCCTTCTGGGCGCTGATGCCCTGCTCCTGGTAGTAGAGGATCATGCCGCGCGCCGCGCTGTCGCACCACACGTCTGCGGCGGGGTCGCCGGCTTCCTCCAGCTTCGAGGCCACCAGCTCGGCGGTCTTCGGGTCGACGGCGTCCACGCCCTGGCGGCTCTCCTCGTCCAGCAGGTACAGCACGCGCTCGTTCTCGTCGTATCCCACCTCCATGAACACCCACGGGTGCACGCTGCCCGCGTCCACGCCGAACGAGCGCAGGGCGATGGCCTCGCGCTCCTCGTCCGTTATGGGCCGGATTTCCAGCAGCTTGTCGGGGAACACCTCGGAGCCGGTGCCCGTCACCTCGCCGAGCCATTGCCAGCGGTAGGAGTCGGGGGTCTTGCGGCGGCTGCGCTCCGCCTCCGCCAGCGCGGTGGCGCTTATCCATTCGGGGTGCTCGTCTATGACGTCCAGGTACGTGGTGTGGCATATGAAGCGGCCGTCCTCGCCCGGGTGGGCCTCCAGGTCGCGCGCCTCCTTGTTCACCCAGTTTCGGGCCGAGCGCGGGGGGTTGTAGCTGTAGAACACCCAGAACATGTCGCCGCCGCGCAGGAACGTGGCCAGCACGCTGCGCACCTCGTCCATGCCGTCGAACTCGTCTACCTCCTCGAACCACACCACGGCGCAGTAGCCGGTGCGGAACTTCGCGGACTTCAGCTTCTTCGGCTTGTCGCATCCCACAAAGCGTATGACCTGCCCGGTGGGGCGGTACGTCACCTCCATGGGGGACAGGCCGAAGTCGAACAGGTGCGCCACGCCCAGCACGTCGCACGCCCAGCCTATCTGCTCGTACACGGACGTGCGCAGCGTGTTGCCGACCTTGCGCAGCACGACGGCGTTGGCCTCCGGGTTGAGCATGATCAGCAGCACGATGGCGATGGATATGAACGACGACTTGGTGGAGTTGCGCCCGCCCTTGAACCAGTAGTGCGTGAACTCGTGCGCCTTGATGGAGCGCCACACGCCGGCGAACACGGAGGCCACGACGTCCGAGAGCCTAACCGAGGTCGTCAACGATAGTCACCCCCGCCTCCGCCATGGCGGCCTTCGCGCCGTCCACGCCGAACATGTCGTTGAGCAGCTTCACGCTCTCGGTTATGGCCAGGCGCGCGTCGCCGTTGATGCTGCCCTCGGCCGCCTGGCGGCGGAAGATGGGCAGCGCGCCGTCCAGCACCTCGAACAGCGGGGCGGCCGCGTCCTGCAGCTCCCAGCGGCAGTCCTTGGCGGCCGCGTCGCGGATTTCCTGGATTCTGTGCGCGATTCGTGGGTCGCGCATCAGCTTGGAGGCGGCGCAGCTTATCGAGTTGTAGTTCATGCGCTTGCAGTCGTAGGCCGCGCGGTACGCGTCCTGCTGCTTGGCGCGGGGCTTTGCCATCTCGCGGGCGAACGCCTCCTGCTTCGCCGTGAGCGGCTTGTCCTTCTTGGGCACCTGCGGCCTCCTTCCTGATTAGTTTCGCGCTAGCCAAGCGACGCGATCACATCGCGCTCGCGCGGCGAAAGCGCGAAACGCTCTGCGGCTGCACGCTCTGCGGCTGCACGCTCTGCGGCTGCACGCTCTGCGGCTGCACGCTCTGCG
>CAUHJB010000015.1:0-60720 GCA_959606495.1 uncultured Collinsella sp.
CGTCCCTAGGTGCCAGCTGCCAGACCTGTCCCCTTTGCACCAAAATGGTGCAGATTAACCTGTCCCCAATGCGCCAAGCGTGCCGCGGGGGCTGCGTTGTGACACAATGGCGTTTGTTCGATTCGTTATGCGAAAGGCCAACTATGGCAAATAAGAAAAAGAATCCCGCACCCGAGCCGACGCCCGAGCAGCAGGCTCGCGCCGCCTCCAGCTCTCGCAAGAAGCAGCGCAAGACCCGCGTGTCCAAGACCGTCAAGATCGTCCTGGTGGTTATTGGCGTGCTGGCAATGTTGCTTTCCGTCTCGGCGATGGCGTGCTCCGGCCTTATGTCGCAGGCCGAGGACACCTCGGGCTACAAGCTGACCGGCGGTGTTGCTGCCACTATCAACGGCACCAACCTCACCGAGGACACCGTGACCAAGCAGATCATGAGCATGCGCACGTCCTACGGCTACACCAAGGACAAGGACTGGGCGCAGTATCTGGTCGACAACGACCTCACGCCCAAGAAGTACCGCAAGCAACTCATCGACTCCTACACGCAGCAGATTCTGCTTCAACAGGCACAGAAAGAGAACGGCGTGACGGTGTCGGACGAGGAGGTCGAGAAGGCTTGGAAGGACGCGTGCAAGAGCGCGGGCGGTGCCAAGGCTTTTAAGAAGACCCTCAAGACCTACGGCTATACCGAGGATACCTACAAGGATTCGCTCAAGGAGAGTCTGGCGCAGCAGAAACTCAAGGATGCCGTCGCGCCCACGAGCAAGCCCAAGGACAGCGAGATTGTCGATTACATCAACGAAAACCTGTCCAGCTACAACGACGCCCGTCGTTCGTCGAACATCCTGATCAAGGTTGATTCCGACGCTTCCGACGAGGACAAGGCCGCCGCCAAGGCCAAGGCACAGGAGTGCCTGGACAAGATCAACTCCGGTGAGCTGAGCTTTGAGGACGCCGTTGAACAGTACTCCGAGGACACCGGTTCCAAGGAGAAGAAGGGCGATGTGGGCTGGGATAAGCTCACCACCTTTGTCGACAGCTACCAGACGGCGCTCGAGGGGCTCAACAAGGGCGACGTGAGCGAAGTCGTCGAGTCGACCTATGGCTACCACATCATCAAGTGCACCGACTACTTCCATGTCGATAATCAGGTTGATGACATCAACCAGGTGCCCAAGGCCATCAAAAAGTACGTCTCCAACGTGGTGAAGACGCAAGCGGCCAGCACCGCGTACAGCGAGTGGCTGGAGCAGTACAAGAAGGATGCCGACATCACCGTCAACCCCATGCCCAAAGACGTGCCATACAACGTCAGTCTGAAGGGCGTCACCAAGAGTTCGACCGACGATTCGTCGACGACTGAGTAATCATGGGGCGGTGCTCGCGCGAGTGCCGCCCACGCTATTAGAGAGGATTTGCAGATGACCAACGAAGAGCTGCAGAAGGAAATGATCGCGGCCATGAAGGCCAAGGACAAGGTTCGCCTGTCCATCATTCGCCAGGTTAAGGCCGAGGTGAAGAATATCGAGGTCAATGAGCGCCGCGATGTGACCGAGGAAGACGTCAACAGCATGATCAAGCGTCTGATCAAGCAGACGAGCGAGACGCTGGAGATGTCCATCAAGGCCGGCACCGACCAGGAGCGTACCGACAACCTGACCGAGCAGGTCAAGATTCTGGAGAGCCTGCTGCCCGCGCAGGTTTCGGGCGAGGAGCTCGAGGCTCTGATCGAGCAGGTCATCGCCGAGCTGGGCGCCACGTCCAAGAAGCAGATGGGCCAGGTCATGGGAGCGCTCGGCAAAGCCACCGGCGGCAACTTCGACAAGCCTGCCGCGGCCAAGATCGTCGGAGCCAAACTCGCGTAATTTGTTACGCGGTTTTACCAAACCGCGTAACGGCTCGACGCTGCAAACCCGTACACGCGGCAATCTGACGTTCAATTTCAAGGGCGCGACCATAAGGTCTGCGCCCTTTCATTTCACGTCACCTTGCTCGCGTGTACGGGTTTTCGCTGACTTATGCTCAACAAGGGCGGTTGTATTATTTTCGGCACTCATTTAAGTCTGTCCCCAATGAGTGGGTGGAAGGTTGCGGGTTCTTTACGGGAATGCAGTGTGGGCTGCGGAAACGTGGTTCTTTCCGTACAATAGTGCAACTCGTGTAAACGCAGGGAAGGGACATTCATGGCAGACATGATCGAGATCAAGCATCTCAACAAGTACTTTGGCGACCTGCATGTGCTCAAAGATATCAATCTCACCGTCAAGCGCGGCGAGAAGCTCGTAATGATCGGGCCTTCCGGCTCGGGCAAGTCGACGCTCATCCGCTGTGTCGATTATCTGGAGGAGCCCACGTCGGGCGAGGTCATCATCGACGGCACACCGCTCACCAAAAAGAATCACCTGGAGATGGCTCGCAAGTATAGCTCCATGGTGTTTCAGCAGTTCAACCTGTATCCCAACATGACGGTGCTTGGCAACCTGACGCTCGCGCCCATCAAGCTGCAAAAGAAGAGCAAGGAGGAGGCGACCGAGATCGCCATCGCCGCGCTCAAACGCGTCGGCATGGCGCATAAGGCCGGCGAGTATCCGCAGAACCTCTCGGGCGGTCAGCAGCAGCGTATCGCCATCGCCCGCGCCCTGTGCACCAAGCAGCCCATCATCCTGTTTGACGAGCCGACCTCGGCACTCGACCCCGAGATGGTCCAGGAAGTTCTGGACGTCATGATCGAGCTTGCGCAGGAGGACATCACCATGATCTGCGTGACGCACGAGATGGGCTTTGCGCGCCAGGTGGCCGACCGCGTCATATTTATGGAGGACGGCCGCATCCTGGAGGAGGGCACGCCCGAGCACTTCTTCGATAACCCCGAGAACCCGCGCTGCCGCGAGTTCCTGTCCAAGATTCTGCACTAGGCGCGGTGATGGACATGACGGATATGACGAGGGCGGCCGTGTCGCGCCGTCACTTTTTGCAGCTGGCGGGCGCCGGTATGCTTGCGCTGACGGGGACCGCGCTTACCGGTTGCGGCAACTCCACCAGCGGCGAGGGCTCCGACAAGGGGTCCAAGCTTGCGGCCATCAAGTCGCGTGGCCATCTAAATGCCGGCGTTAAGAAGGACGTTCCCGGCTATGGCTATTACGACACCGCCAAGGGCCGCTTTGAGGGCATGGAAGTCGATTTGTGCTACCAGATCGCCGCTGCCGTCTTTGGCGTGAGCTACAAGGATGCCCGCGCCCAGGAGCTTGTCGAGTTTACCGATGTAACGCCCAAGACGCGCGGCCCGCTGATCGACAACGGCCAACTCGACGTGGTCGCGGCGACCTACACCATCACCGACGAGCGCAAGAAGAGCTGGGATTTCTCGACGCCGTACCGCACCGACTACGTGGGACTCATGGTCAAGAAGCGTTCGGGCTTTACCTCGATTGAGGACCTGGACGGCAAGGTCATTGGCGTGAGCCAGGGTGCTACCACGCAGGGCCTGATCGAGCAGATGATCAAGGACAACGGCTTTAGCTGCAAGCCCGAGTTTAGGGCCTTTAGCGGCTATCCCATCATCAAGAGTTCCCTCGACGCCGGCAATATCGACGTCTTTGCCATGGACCGCTCCACGCTCGCCGGCTATATGAACGAGACCGTCGAGCTGTTGCAGCCCGAGGTCAAGTTTGGCGAGCAGGGCTATGGCGTGGCGACCAAGAAGGGCTGCGACCTTTCGGCCGTGGTCGATCAGGTGATTTGCGATCGCCTGGCCGACGGCTGGCTCGACCAAGAGGTCAAGACCTGGGGTCTTGTATAGGCGCATCGTCCAAGGAAGGAATCAAATGCTCGAAGGATTATTTGACGCCGACCGTTGGTCGACGACATTTCAAAACATGGGGCCCTTCTGGGAGGGCTTTGGCGTGACGCTGCAGGTGGTCGTTGCCGGTCTGCTGCTGTCGCTGGTGCTGGGCACGCTGCTGGGTGTGTTCTCTACCACTCGCTCGCGCGTGCTGCGCGCCATAAGTCGCGTGTACGTGGAGTTTTACCAGAACACCCCGTTGCCCGTACAGGTGCTCTTTATGTACATGGCCGGTCCGCAGTTTTTGCAGGCCATAACCGGTGCCGACCAGCCGGTGCGCATCGCGCCGTTCGTGCTGGGCTTCTTGGGTGTGGGCCTGTATCACGCGGCCTACATTTCGGAGGTCATCCGCACTGGTATCGAGGCCGTTCCGCGCGGTCAGATGGAGGCGGCCCAGAGCCAGGGCTTCACCCGTGCGCAGGCGTACTGGTACATCGTGCTGCCCCAGACATTCAAGATCATTCTGCCGCCGCTGTGTAACCAGGCGCTCAACCTGGTCAAGAACACGTCGGTGCTGGCGCTTGTGGCCGGCGGCGACCTTATGTACCGTTCCGACAACTTTGTGAGTCTGTACGGTTACCTGCAGGGATACATCGTCTGCTGCCTTATGTACTTCATCATCTGCTTTCCGCTCGCCATGCTGGTGCAGTGGCTCGAGCGCCGCTCCAAGGAGCGTCCGCGCGGCGTGAGCCTGGCCGAGCTGGGGCTCGACAACGTAGAGGAGGCCTAGCGCATGGAAATCTTCAACGCGACCAACCTGCTCTACATTTGGGGCGGCTTTGTTAAGACGATCGAGATCTCGGCGCTGTCGATCTTTTTCTCGCTCATCTTTGGCACGGTGCTGGCGCTCGTTAAAAGCTATGCGCCCCGCCCGTTCCGTATTTTGGTGAGCGCCTATATCGAGCTGTTCCGCTGCACGCCGAACCTGCTGTGGATCCTGTTTATCTACTTTACGGTGCAGGGCTTGGACATTGTGATCTCGACCATCGCCTTTACGCTGTTTACCAGCGCCGTTATGGCCGAGATTGTGCGCGGCGGCCTCAACTCGATTCCGCGCGGCCAGTTTGAGGCGGCGCAGAGCCAGGGCTTCGGCTTCTTTGCCACCATGCGCTACATCATTCTGCCGCAGACATTTAAGACGATCATCCCGGCGCTGTTTAGCCAGTGCACGACCGTCATCAAGGACAGCTCGTATCTTTCGGGCATTAACGTGGCCGAGCTCATGTACACGGCAAACGTCGTGATGGCCCACGCGATCGACCTGTCGCAGGTGCTTATGCTCTACGGCCTGGTGTTTGCGATGTACTTTGTGCTCAACTTTGGTATCTCGCTGCTGGTCCGAGCTTACCAACGCCGCATCGTAGCCGCATAGCCTGGCTTTCCCTGGCACCCAACCTTGGCCTTCAAACCGTCGCTCGCGTACCAAAGTACGCGTCGCTCCTCTTTCAGGCCAATCTTGGGCACCAGGAAAACCCAGGTACGGTATCGTGGGAATAAGAGATAAACAGCCCTTTTCTCATTTGTTAGAAAGGAATCGCGATGAGCGATCTGGAGAATAAGAAGAATCCCGTGGTCATTACCATCGCGCGCGACTTTGGCGCCGAGGGCCACGAGATTGGCCGCATGCTTGCCGACGAGTTGGGGATTCCGCTGTACGATAACGAGCTGCTGGTGCGTGCGTCGCTGCGCGCGGGCGAGTCGCTCGACAAGATGGCCGCCTACGACGAGCGTCTGGCCGTGGAGAACATGGCGTTCCTGCCCGACCGCTACGATGCGCGTTCGTACTCGGACAAGTTGTTCCAAAAGATGAGCCAGGTGATTTTGGACCTGGGCGAGACCGAGAGCTGCATTATCGAAGGCCGTCTGTCCGATTACCTGCTGCGTAACAACCCCAACCACATTGCCGTGCTGGTGACCGCTCCTTTTGAGGACCGCGTCGAGATTGTGCGCAAAAAGCGAGGCCTTAATAAAAAGAAGGGCGCCAAGCTGGTCAAGCAGCAGCAGAAGGCGCGCGAGGCATTCTACAAGCGCTACAGCGCCGGCAAGTGGAAGATGACGAGCGGTAAGGACATCGTCGTCAACCGCGCCAAGCTGGGCCGCGAGGGCTGCAAAGACGTTATCGCCGCTGCCTACCGCTACAAAGTAGCGCAGCTCGAAGACTAACCGACCAAAACCACCACAAAGGTGCCTGCCCCCTTTGTGGTGGTTGGGGCGGTCGGCATAGAAAAAGTCCCCGCCGGGCGTGTGCTCGACGGGGACTTTGCCGTTTGGTGGCTAGCGCTGTAGGTGATTACTCGCCCAGCAGGCTCTTGGTGATCGAAGCGGCGGCCTTCTTGCCGGCGCCCATCGCCAGAATGACCGTAGCGGCACCGGTGACGATGTCGCCGCCGGCCCAGATGCGGGGATCGGTGGTCTGGCCGGTCTCCTCGTCGGCAACGATGTAGCCCCACTTGTTGAGCTCCATCTTGCCGCCGATCTTGGCAGCGAAGGGGTTGGCGTTGGTGCCGATAGCCGAGATCGCGACGTCGCAGGGGATCTCCTCGATGGCGCCCTCGATGGGCACCGGGCGACGACGGCCGGACTCGTCAGGCTCGCCGAGCTCCATCTTCTGGACCTTGACGGCGCACACGGAGCCGTCCTCGCCAGCGACAAACTCGAGCGGGGAGACGAGCGGCAGAACCTCGACGCCCTCGGCCTTAGCGTGGTGCAGCTCGGCGCGACGGCAGGGCATCTCGTCCTCGGTACGGCGGTAAGCGATGATGGCGTGCTCGGCGCCCAGGCGCTTGGCGGTACGGACGGCGTCCATGGCCACGTTGCCGCCGCCAAAGACAACGACGTTCTTGCCGTGCTTGGTGGGGGTGTCGTACTCGGGGAACTTGTTGGCCTTCATCAGGTTCACGCGGGTGAGGTACTCGTTCGCGAAGAAGACGTTGGGCAGGTTCTCGCCGGGGACGTTGAGGAACTTGGGCAGGCCAGCGCCGGTCGCCACGTAGATAGCGTCGAAGCCCTGCTCGAACAGCTCCTCGGCCGTGGCCATGTTGCCCACGACGGAGTTGTACTCAAACTTGACGCCCATGTCCTCCAGGCCGTCAATCTCGCGCTTGACGACTGCCTTGGGCAGACGGAACTCGGGGATGCCGTAGACCAGCACGCCGCCGCCGGTAAAGAATGCCTCGAAGACGGTGACGTCAAAGCCGTTGCGGGCAAGCTCGCCGGCGCAGGTGATGCCGGACGGGCCAGAGCCGACGACGGCGACCTTCTTGCCGTTCTTGGGAGCCATCTTGGGCGTGGAGGCGAGCTCGGGGCGGTCGCCCAGGAAGCGCTCGAGCTGGCCGATGGCCACGGGCTCGGACTTCTTGCCACGGATGCACTTGCCCTCGCACTGATTCTCCTGCGGGCAGACGCGGCCGCAGATAGCGGGAAGCATGGAGTCCTCGCGGATGGTATCGAGAGCGCCGCCGAAGTCCTTCGCGCGGATCTGCTCGATAAAGCGGGGGATGTTGATGTTGACGGGGCAGCCCTCAACACAGAACGGCTTCTTGCAGTTGAGGCAGCGCTCGGCCTCGGCCAGCGCCATCTCCTCGGTGAAGCCCTTGTCGACGGGGCGGAAGTCGCAGGCGCGCTCGGCAGCCGGCTCCTCGTTATCGGGGGTGCGGGGCGACTTCATATCGGCAACGAAACGACCGTTAACTAGTGGCATGCGCAGCTCTTTTCCTCATAGGCCTTGAGGGACGCGCCCTCTTCGGAACGATAAGCGGCCTGGCGGGCACGAAGGTCATCCCAGTCGACCAGGGTGGCATCGAAGTCGGGGCCGTCGACGCAAGCGAACTTGGTCACGCCGCCCACCTCGACGCGGCAGCAGCCGCACATGCCGGTGCCGTCAACCATGATGGGGTTGAGCGACGCGGTGATGGGGGTGTCGTACTTCTGGGCGGTGAGGGTCGAGAACTTCATCATCGGAACGGGGCCGACGCAGAAGACCTGGCTCACGGCCTTGTCCTGCAGCAGGCGCTCCAGCGGAGCGGTGACAACGCCCTGCTCGCCGTAGGAGCCGTCGTCAGTGGTGATGTGGATGTGGTCCTCGTCGAGGAGCTCGCGGAACTGGTCCTCCATGAGCAGGAGGTCCTTGGTGCGGGCGCCCATGATGGCGTGCACCTCGTGGCCGGTCTCGACCAGGTGCTTGGCGACCGGGAAGGCAATTGCCAGGCCGACGCCGCCGCCAATGACGGCGCAGGGGCCCTCAGCCATCTCGGTGGGAACGCCCAGCGGGCCCACGACGTCGCGCAGCGACTCGCCGGCCTCGTAGGTGGAAAGCATCTCGGTGGTCTTGCCGATCACCATGAAGATGAACTCGACCCAGCCCTCGTCACCGTTCCAGCCGGCCAGGGTAAACGGGACGCGCTCGCCCGTCTCGTTGGCGCGAACCATGAGGAACTGTCCAGCGTGCGCATGCTTGG
This sequence comes from uncultured Collinsella sp., assembly GCA_959606495.1. GTDB lineage: Bacteria > Actinomycetota > Coriobacteriia > Coriobacteriales > Coriobacteriaceae > Collinsella. The sequence goes on from CAUHJB010000015.1 coordinate 8,296, forward strand.
CGATTGCGGGCGCCTCGATGCGGAACTTGAACACCTTCTCCGAGAACTGCGTCTTCTCCAGGATCTTATACATAGAACCCCTCTCTTGTTAGGGCGACCGAACCGTGCCTCCACGGAAATGGACGGTAGCCCGAATAAAACCGTACGCGCACAGGCGTTGTGCAGACATACGGTGCAAATTATACCCTCATGGGCATGTCGCTTACGTGTGTCTTCGGCGGTTGGGAAAAGGGTTTATCCACTTCGGCCCACCAAAGGGGGAGAGGTTTAGTTTGGTCAGTTTTATCAGGTAAAACGGCAAAGGGGGCCGGCCTCGGGTTGTGATGAGGCCGGCCCCTTTTGGGGTGCTATGCGTGTATGGCGGCGCGCGGTTTATCGTGATGCCGCAACTGGGGCGTTTTGGCAGGTAAAACCTGCCAAAATAAGCCTGCCCCTAAATGATAGGTTTTAGTGCTTGCCGTTGGCGGAGGCGGCGCCGTTGACATGGTCGCGGGCATAGACCACGCCGTGCACAATCGCCAGGCCGGCGGCGTCGGCCGCGCGGGCGCAGGTGTCCTGGAAATCCTCGGCCTCGCGGGCGCGCAGCTGCTTGAGCACATAGTCTGCCACGGCCATCTTGCCGGGAGGGTTGCCGATGCCGGTGCGGATACGGCTAAAGTCGCGGCTGCCCATCTTGTCGATGATGGAGCGCAGGCCGTTGTGACCGGCATGGCCTCCGCCCACCTTGACGCGCACGTCACCGGCGGGAATGTCGAGCTCGTCGTGAATCACGAGCAGCTCCTCGGCCTTGATCTTGTACTCGCGGCAGAGCTTGGAGATGGGTCCGCCCGAGGTGTTCATGTACGACTGCGGCTTGACCAGCACGATCTGGCGCTTGCCACCCTCTTCCTCGGGATCGTTGATGTTGATGAGCGCGACCTCGGCGCCTGCCTGGTTTTTCCAGTAGGTGACACCGGCCTGACGGGCCAACTCGTCGATTGCTTTGAAGCCAGCGTTGTGGCGGGTCTCGGCATACTCATCGCCAGGGTTGCCAAGTCCGGCAACCATGCGAATCTTAAGCGGCTGTGCAGCTGCCATAGGCTTCCTTTCGTTACATAAGTAGTTCGTTCAACGACAAAGGCTACCACGCCCGCCGAAGGCGAGACTTCGTTTCAGCGAAATCCCACCAGACAAAAGCGCGGCCGCGGCAGAGCGAGCCGCCGGAACAGAAGAAACCCCCGCGCGACCTTTGCGAAGCAAGGGGGAGCGCGGGGGTTTCTTCTGTTCCGGCGGCGATGCGCCGGGTTGCAAGGACGATGCGACTACAGCGCGAAGTCGCCGCCGACGAGCGTGGAGACGGGCTCCTCGTGGTAAACGGCGGAGATGGCCTGAGCGAACTCCTCGGCGACCGAGATAGTCTTGATCTTGCCGCCGACCTCGACGGGGATGGCGTCGGTGACGACGCACTCGACGATGGGGGCATCGTTCAGGCGCTCGATGGCCGGACCGGAGAAGATGCCGTGGGTGGCGCAGACGTAGATGTCGCCGGCGCCCATAGCCTTGAGCTCCTTGACGTTGGCGCACAGGGTGCCAGCAGTGTCGATCATGTCGTCGTTGATGATGCAGGTCTTGCCCTTGATGTCACCGATGATGCCCATGACCTCGGCGGCGTTGTGGCGCGGACGGCCCTTGTGGGCGATGGCCAGGTCGCAGCCGAGCATGTCGGACAGCTTCTTGGCGGCCTTGGCGCGACCCACGTCGGGGGAGACGACAACCAGGTTGTCGGTGTCGAAGTGCATGTCGTTGTAGTACTGGCCAAATAGCGGCAGTGCGGACAGGTGGTTAACCGGGATATCGAAGAAGCCCTGGATCTGGCCCTGGTGCAGGTCGAGGGTGATGATGCGGTTGACGCCGGCACGCTCGAGCAGGTTGGCGACGAGGCGGGCGGTGATGGGCTCGCGCGGGCCGGCCTTGCGGTCCTGGCGGGCATAGCCGTAGTGGGTGATAACGGCGGTGATGGAGCGGGCGGATGCGCGCTTGGCAGCGTCGGTGGCGATGAGCAGCTCCATGAGCATGTCGTTGACGTTGCCGCCGGCCACGGACTGAATCAGGAAGACGTCGGCGCCGCGGACGGTCTCGTCGTAGCGGGCGTAAATCTCACCATTGGCGAACTGCTTTAGCGTAAGGCCCGAAAGCTCGACCCCAAGGTACTCAGCAATCTTCTGAGCGAGGGGACGGTTGGAGGAACCGGAATACACGCGGATGGACTTGCGCATATTCTCCGACTTCTCGGGATCATTAATCGGCATTACCCTTCTCCTTTATACATCGAATGCCATATAGATGCCTTGTTGCATTGTAACCGCGCGGCGGGGTTTATCGGGTCTTGATAACGTCTTTACCGCCAACGGACACGAACCGACCACTCATCCGGTTGCGCAGGTCACGATAGAAAAAGGAGCCGCCCCCATGGAGCAGCTCCTTTTGTGCTTGGTAAAACGTTATACCTCGTCGTCCTCGTGCAGGCGGCGGCGGTAATCGGCGGCCCAGCCCTCAATATTTACCTGACGGGCGCGGCCCAGACCGAGCGCGTCTGCCGGGACCGGCTCGGTGATGACGGAGCCGGCGGCCACGAGTGCACCGTCGCCGATCTGGGCGGGCGCGACCATCATGGTGTCGGAGCCAATGAAGGCGTCCTTGCCGATGACGGTCTTGTGCTTGTGCACGCCATCGTAGTTGCAGGTGATGGAGCCCGCGCCCACGTTGACGCCGGAGCCCATGGTGGTGTCGCCGATGTAGGACAGGTGGGGCACCTTGGAACCCTCGCCGATCGTGGACTTCTTGATCTCCACGTGCGTGCCGGCCTTGGAGCCGTCGAGCATGTGGGTGCCCGGGCGCAGGTAGGCGCGCGGGCCGCAGTCGACGCCGTTCTCGATGACGGCCTCAATGGCGATGGTCTCATCGATGGTGCAGCCGCTGCCGACGGTGGTGTCGGTGAGGCGGCTGTTGGGACCGAGCTGGCACTCCTCGCCCACGGTGACGTGGCCGATCAGGTGCGTCTGCGGCCACACGACGGTATCGCGGCCGATAACGGCATCGGGGCCGATCCAGGCCTGTGTGGGGTCGATGAAGGTAACGCCCTCGGCCATCCAGTGCTCGTTGATGCGGTCGCGCGCGATGGCGGTGAGCTGTGCGAGCTGGATGCGGCTGTTGACGCCCAGGCCGTCGCGGTAGTCGTCGCAGTGGAAGATGGAGACAGCCTGGCCGTGGCCTTTGAGGATCTCGAGCATGTCGGGCAGATAGTACTCGGACTGCGCGTTGTCGTTGCCGATCTCGTTAATGTGGGCGGCGAGCTGCGCGCCGTCAAAGGCGTAGCAGCCGGCGTTGCACTCCAGCAGCGTGGCGGCCTGCTCGGGCGTGCAGTCCTTCTGCTCGATGATGCGCTCGATCTGACCATCGGCGCCCAGCTTGATGCGGCCGTAGCCGAAAGGATCGGGCGGGGTCATGGTCATGACGGTGCAGGCGAGCTCGCCGGTGGCGACGGTTTGCGCGAACTTGGCGACGGTGTCGGCGGTGATGAGCGGTAGGTCGCCGTTGAGCACGACGACGGGGCCTTGCGTGATGCCGCAGGCCTCGAGCGCGACCTTTACGGCGTGGCCGGTGCCCAGGCGCTCGGTCTGCTCGACGCACTCGACTTTGGTGGCGCTGTTGGCGTAGGCGCCGTCGATGAGGGCGCGCATCTCGTCGGCGTGGCTGCCGATGACAACCACGACGCGGCTGCAGCCGGCCTTGATGGTAGCGTCGACGATCCACTGGACCATGGGCTTACCCAGGATCTTGTGCGAAACCTTGCAGTGGTTCGACTTCATGCGGGTGCCCTCGCCGGCAGCGAGGATAATTGCGGTTGCGTCCATGTGATCTCCTGTTACGTTATAGAGACGTGTGTTTGGAAACGATACACGGCGCAATATGATACCGCAGGCATATGACGAGCGCGTAACGTTTGGCGCATCGCGGCCGATGTCGGTGTCGCCGGCGTGGCGTTTGTGCTGGTTGTGTATGGAGCCGGCGGCGCTGCGGCGTTGGCGTTTGAGCGAGGGGATGGGGTGTCCGTGGACATCACGCGAGAGGAATCGGGCAGTGGGCCCGTCGCGGCATTCTCGATGTCGCATCCGGCTGTGCCGGCCCTCTACATGGTGCTGACGCTGGGGCTCACCATGTTCTCGATGCAACCGGTGCTGATCGCGCTGTCGCTTGCGGGCGGGCTGGCGTACGGGTTTGCGACGCGCGGCGCCGCGCGAACGCTGGGGGCGCTTCGCTGGCAGCTGCCGGTGATTTTGATTATCTCGCTGGTGAATCCGCTGTTTAGCGCCTCGGGCTCGACGGAGTTGTTCCGCATCGGCATGCGCGCAGTGTATTTGGAGAGCATGGTATACGGCCTGTGTATGGGCGGGCTGTTTGTGGCGAGCGTGCTGTGGTTTGAGGCTGCGGCGTCGATGCTCGAATACGACAAGGTGCTCGCGTTGCTGGGCAACGTCGCGCCGGTGGTCGCGCTCATGATTTCGATGTGCATGCGGCTGATTCCGCAGTTCTTGCGCCGCGGTCGTACGGTGCTGGCGGTGCATGATGCAATTGATGTACCGGGCCGCGCGCCGGCCGATCCCGTGCGCTCGCGCCTGCGGGCGTCGAGCGTGTTGATGGGCTGGGGCATGGAAGATTCGCTAGAGCGCGCGGACGCCATGCGCTCCCGTGGGTGGGGTGCCGCGATGCGTCGCACGACGTACGCGCGGTATCGACTGGGGCGCAGCGACGTTGCCGCGCTGGCGGGGCTTGCGCTGTTTGGTGCCGCCGCGGTGGCGGTGGCATGGACCGCGACAACGCAGTATTCGTTTTACCCACAGCTTTCGGTGCCGGCGCCGTGGCCTGGCTATATTGTGTACGCTGCTTGGATGGCGCTGCCTTGCGTGTTGCACGCGATTGATGAGAAGAGGTTCGGCTGATGGCTCGGTTGGATAGGGGCCCGGTGTCGGGCGCGGCGTGCGGCCCGGATATGCCGGCGATTGAGGTGCGGAGCCTGAGCTTTGCCTACCCCGGGGCTGATGCTGCGGTGCTCGAGGGGCTCGACTGGTCTGTTCCCCAAGGTGCATTTGCGCTGCTTGTTGGCGGTACCGGATCGGGTAAGTCGACGCTGCTGTCGCTGCTCAAGCCCGAGATCGCTCCGGCGGGCGAGCGCACTGGCGATGCGCGCGTGCTGGGCGAGAACGTTGCCGACATGGACGTGCGCGCGTCTGCGGAGCGCGTGGGCTACGTGTTCCAGGATCCCGAGAACCAGATTGTGTGCGAGACCGTGTGGCACGAGATGGCGTTTGGCCTAGAAAATCTGGGTGTGTCGCGCGACGAGATGCGCCTCCGTGTTGCCGAGACCAGCTATTTCTTTGGTCTGGAGGACTGGCTTCATCGCGATGCCGATGCGCTTTCGGGTGGCCGCAAACAGCAGCTGTCGCTTGCCGCCGTCCTGGCGCTGCGTCCGCGTGTGCTGCTACTCGACGAGCCCACGTCTCAGCTCGATCCCGTTGCCGAGAAGAATTTTCTGCACGCGCTGTTTCGCGTGAACCGTGAGCTGAGCTGCACGGTTGTTGTGGCTACGCATCAACCGCGGCCGATGCTCGAGTATGCGACGTGTGCGTACCGGATTGAGGGCGGTCGCGTGCGCGAGGTGGCGGATATGGCTTCTTTGGGATGCCGAGAATCGCTGTTTTCCGATGACATGTTGGGGTGGGGTGCCATCCGATGTGCAAAAAACGGAGTATTCAGCAGGTGTGAGGACAATTTGGGCTCTCTGGAGCCGCTCGGGGACGTATCGAGCGCGAAAAAAAGTTCGGAATTGGACAAATCGTCCGAATTTGTGGCGCAAACGTCGCTCGAGAACGGCTCGGAAGCCTTCCCACGCACGGATGAAAGCAGAATACTCCAAAAAATGCACGGCGGATCGGCTACCACCCTGTCGGAAGGCTGGTTTCGCTACGATCGCGCGGGCGGTTGGGTGCTGCGCGGGCTCGACGTGGCGTTTTCGGCTGGTACGGTGCATGCGATCGTGGGCGGCAACGGCTGCGGCAAGTCGACGATGCTTTCGGTGCTGGCCAAGACTGCCAAGCTGCAGCGTGGTCGTATGGTGCGCGGGGCGGCTTCGGCGGCGCTGCTGCCACAGAATCCCAAGGCATTGTTGGTCGCCGAAACGGTGCGCGACGAGCTGATGGAATGGGCTTCGGCCTGCGGGTACGACGAGAACTTGGCGCGAGAGCGTGCGGTGCAACTGGGATTGAACGGCCTGGAGACGCGCCACCCCTACGACCTCTCGGGCGGACAGCGCCAGCTGCTCGCGCTGGCAAAGCTGCTGCTGATTGGCCCCGAGCTGCTGCTGCTTGACGAGCCCACGAAGGGCTTGGACCTGGAGAGCCGCCGCATCATCGCCCGCGCCCTGCGTGACCATGCGAAGGCTGGCGGCACCGTCATCATGGCTACGCACGATTTGGACTTTGCCGAGCAGGTAGCCGACGACGTCGCCATGATGTTTGACGGCGAGATTGCCTGCATGGAGCCCCCGGCCGACTTCTTTGCCGACAACGTGTTTTATAGGGCGTGAGCGGGTTCGCGGGCGAGAACGGTCTTACTGCTTGAGCGCCGTGTACTGCTGAAGGAGCGCCATGAGCCCAACGCGGCTGTTGACCTGTGTTTTTCGAAAGATGTTCTCCAGATGCTTTTTAACGGTGCCAGTGCTGATGGAGAGCTCTTCGGCGATGGCCGCGTTGTCCATGCCCGATAACACGCAACGACACACATCGATTTCGCGCGCTGAGACGTCGTAGTCGTGAGCAAATACGATTTCAGACGAGCTGCGGTCGGCGCGCACACGCCATTTTGATAGTCGGTTCGTGAGGTGTGGTTCGATGAGCTCAAGGATTTGAACTTCGCGATCGCTAAAGTCGCCCTCTTCTTTCTTGCGATTAAGATTGAGCGATCCCAAAAAGCCCTCGTCATTAAAGAAACTGACGTTGACGACGTGGCGGCCGCCAAGATAATCCTTCATATAACTGCTGTCGATATCGCCAGGGCTGAGCTGATCGGACTCGCGCAGCACCGTCGAGCGCGTAAGATTGCGGTGGGCGACGATCATGTCCTGCTGCCAGTACTTTTCGGTGTAGAGCTCGAGCATCCCAGCGGGGACATCGATGCCAAGAGGGTCAAGAAAGACGCGCGTTTTCCATTCTTGCGGGGTGGATACGAGATCCCTGGAAAGGTCGCTCAGGAAAAATGCAGCCGACTCGTAGGGGATGAGAAAACGCAGCTTTTTGAGGACGGTCGAGCGAAACTCGCGGTCGCTGTCGATGGAATTAATCGAAAGCACGAGATCGTTTAAGCAGAGCCATTCAGAATCGGACAAAAAGCTCAAGATGACCTCCGATGAGATTGCGTAGTGGTTTAGCTGGCATTTTAGTTAATTTGCGTAGAGATACTACTCCTTTTTTCGAATGATGATAAGCCGTTAGCCGAATGGTTTCGGTGAGGGGCCAATCGCAAAATATGAATACCTAAGAGCCAGGGCCCGGTTCTCCAAGCTGTTTGATTATTCCGACTTATTAAAGGAGTCATCATGGAAGAGAAGCGTCCTTCATGGCGTTGGGCGATTGTTTCAGTCGTTTGCTTGCTGTGCTTTATGGCTAACTACATGCAGTACCAGGTCTCAGCACTCGCCGTCGAGGTCATGCCTATGCTCAATATCGATACCGTCGGCTTTTCGATGCTGTTCCTCGTTCCTATGCTTACCGCCGTTTTCTTCTCAATTCCGCTGGGTGCCCTTGGTGACCGTATCGGTTCTAAGAAAGTTGTCACGGTTTGCACCGCAATTTCGGTTGCCGGCGGTTTTCTCCGTTGCTTTACGCTCGATTCGTTCACGATGCAGATGACATCGATGTTCCTGATTGGCATGGGAATCTCGGCACTCAACGCCAACCTCATCAAGGTGCTCGGCACCTGGTTCCGTGAACAGACTGGTTTCGCCATGGGCTTGTTCTACGCGGCTTCGTGCGTTGCCATCGTTGTCGCTCAGATCTGCGCTGGCTTGTTCGGCAGCGTCTTTAACTCTTATATGGTCGCTGCTGTCGTCATGACCATTTCCTGGGTTCTTTGGATTGTGCTTGACCGAGATGTGCCCGAGGGGCAATCGCTCCCCGAGCCCGAGCCCGTGCTCGACTACCTCAAGGTTGCTATCAAGAGTCCTGGCGTGTGGCTAATCTCCATCGGCGTCGGTTTTGGACTTGCCTCTACCACTGCCTATGCCGGTTTCCTGCCTCAGGCGCTTCAGCTTGGCAAGGGCATAGACGTCGCCACTGCTGGTTTCATGGCCGCAATTGTTACCGTTGGCAGCTTTTTCGGCTGCATCGTTGGGCCTGCGTTCTGCGATAAGCTTGGAAAGTTCAAGGGTTTTCTCATCGTCACTACTCTCATCGGTGCCATATCGATGTTCGTGACGTGGTACACCCCGGTTGGTTTCCTTCTGTGGACGATTTTGGTCATCAATGGCTTCTTTACCGCCATCAACGGCCCGATCATGCAGTCCATGCCTGTCCTCCTTCCCGAGATTGGTGATAAGTATGCTGGCTCCGCTGGCGGTATCGTAGGCACCATTTCCCTGCTCATGAGCTATTTCCTGCCTATCGGTATCTCCGCCATTGCCGGTGCCGATTACACTATGAACATGGGTCTCGAGAGCCTCTGCTTCCTGCTTTCCGTGGTTCCGGTTTTCTTCCTGCCCGAGCTCGGCCGCAAGGCCATGCAGGCTGCCGCCGCCAAGGACGGTGAGTAGCCATGGAATCGGTGGTTCCCGCCGATATCGTCCTTAAGACGACGGCGCTGTTTACGGCCGAGGAACTTGAGCCTCGCGCTGGGTGCGTTGCAGTTCGCGGCAGCGAGATTGTGGCCGTGGGCTCTCCCGACAAGGTGCAGCCGTTTATCGGTCCCGATACTGAGGTTATTGACGCCGGCAACAAACTGGTCATGCCCGGATTCAACGATTCACACATGCATTTTGCGCTTGGTTCAATCCAGAAGGATGAAGACTTCTGTTGCGATCTGATGTTCCTGCCGAGTGAGCAGGCTTGCGTGGATGCTGTGGCAAAGTTTGCTGCCGAACACCCTGACAATCCGTGGATTTACGGCCAGGGTTGGTATTCGCCTGCATGGGAAAACCCGATTGACCCTGATTGCCGCAGCCTCGATGCGCTCGATATCGACCGCCCAATCGTGCTTTCGGATTTTTCGATGCACGTGGTGTGGTGCAATACCGCCGCGCTTAGGGCGGTTGGTATTGATCGCAATACCCCGACGCCTGAAGGTGGCCTTATCCGCCACTTTGACAACGGCGAGCCCAATGGCTTTCTGTCTGAGCCCCAGGCGACGAACATCTTGCTCGATGTTGTGCTCAACAAACCGGACCTTGATGCGTCGTTGCTCAAGTCGATGCGCAAGTTCAACAAGCTCGGCATAACTTCGATCGGTGATATGTATCCTTTGGGCGTGACCACGCCCGGCGTGTACGACATCTATGACCGTCTGGCGAGCGAGGACCTGAGTACGCTGCGTATTAGCTACTATTCTGCGCTCGACGCTCCGATGGCAGAGTCACAGGCCCTGCGTGTGCGTCATCACGGCGAGCGCGTCCGAATGGCGGGTCTCAAGTACATTTTGGACGGCTGTCCCGAGGCGTACACGGCCTACATGCATGAGCCGTATCTTAACGCTCCTACGGGGAAGGACTTTCGCGGCGAACCAGCATGCAACCAGGAGACGCTTGACCGCATGATGCTCGAGGCCAGCAAGAATGGCTTCGATGTTCGTATTCATGCCATCGGCGACGCATCGGCCACGATGATTATCGATGCCGTCGAGCGTGCCGAGGAGGTGTGCGGCAACAAGGGGGCGCGTTTTGCTATCGAGCATACAGATAACCTGAAGCTCGAGGATATTGCTCGCATGAAGCGCCTGGGCATTAATGCTGCGGTCCAGCCGCAGCATCCCATCGGAGGCCTTGGGCAGGGCGTGTACGAGGAGTCTCTTGGCGAAGAGCGCATGAGCCACATGTGGCGCTATAGGGAAGAGGCCGATGGCGGAATCCACTTAGGGCTTGGTACTGACTGGCCTGCGGTGATGTCAATCGATCCTATCGATACCGTGTATGCTGCGGTGACGCGTAGCGAGTTTGACGGGCACCCGGCGGAGGGATACTTCCGCGAGAATGCCCTGACGCTCGGCGAGACGCTGCAAGCGCACACGCTCGGCTCAGCATATGTCGAGGGCTTTGAGCGCCGTTTGGGCAGCCTTGCCGCCGGCAAGCTTGCCGATATCGTCATCCTGTCGGGCAATCCGTTTGAAATGAACCCGATGGCGCTTCGCGATCTCGAAGTCGAGACGACGATCTTTAACGGACGCGTCGTCTATCGCAAGGATGAAGCATAGATAGGGTGATGAACGTGAGCAAAGGGACGGTCGAAAAATATGCCCTGCTGTTTGTGGTGTGCGGCATCGTGTTTGCTGCGAACTACGCGCAGTATCAGGTGTCGGGATTGGCACATCTGGTTGTGTCGGACCTGCATCTGACCTCGGCCGAGTTTTCAGCCGTCCTGTTTGCCCCGTTTGTTCCTGCCGTTGTATTCGGCATGCCTGTCGGCGTTTGCGCCGATCGATATGGCGTGAAGGTGCTCGTATTCATCGCATCGGCGATTTCTGCAATTGCAGCGGTTGCTCGCGCGGAGTGCGCATCGTTTGCGACGCTGTTCACAGCGACCATGCTTCTGGGCGCGGCACCATGCGTCGTGAATGCCATCGTTCTAAAAGTGCTTGGTTCCGCTTTTGGCGGAGAAACCGATAGGGCCATGGGATGGTTCTACGCTGCGGGGTCGGGCGGAATCGCCTGCTCGCTTGCAACCTCTCCTCTCTTTGCAACGTCCGGACGAGCATATGCCCTTGCTGCCGTTTTATTTGCCATGTTTGGATTGCTGTGGCTGCTGGTTGCGCCATCGGCAGATGTTCTGCAGGCTGCAGATGGCCTTGGCGTTCAGGGTGCGGAGCCTGCTTCGTCGTCGGCAAGTGCGTTTGCGACGGTAATCAAGATGCCGATGGTTTGGCTCGTGGCGATACTGCTTGGAGTCGCCCTTGCATCGGCTACGGCGTACTCGGGCTATCTTGTTTCAGCGCTTGAGGCTTCAATCGAACCTCAGGTCGCCGGGCTTCTTGCCTCTTTCGTGACGCTTGGGTCGATTGTCGGCAGCGTGGCCGGTCCCTACGCGCGAGCGCAATTTGGCGACTATCGCGTGTTTATGGCCATCGCCGCAATGGCGGGGAGTGCCCTTATGTGGGCCGGAGAGGCTTTTGTCTCTCAGCCTTCTGTCGGGCTCATGTTTGCGATTGGCGTTTCGACTGCCGTCGCCGGTCCGGTCGTTCAGTCGCTACCCTACATGTTGCCCGAGGTGCGCGAGGGGCTTGCAGGAAGCGCCGGTGGCGTGGTGAGCACCGTTTCGCTGGGGCTTACGTTTTTGATTCCCGTGGCCCTCTCCTTCTGCATTGGCGAGAGCTATGAAACGCTTCTATTTGGGTGCGCTGTTTTGTTTGGCGCGACGGCGCTGGCGTCTCCATTCCTGCCGTCTCCCGATTCACTTATGTAACACCTGTTTTCGCCCTTTGGGCCTGGCCGACAAGGGCAAAAGGAGTTGGTCTACTTGACACTAAAAAAGAGTACCGCTGTGACCATTCTCAACGGCATCGTTAATCCTCTATTCATGTGTTCATTTCTGCCGATTGTTGAGGGAAAGCCTGGCTTAGATTTTCAGGGACTTACTGGTTTCTGGGGGCAGCTTATTCTGGCCATCGGTATTGCACAGTTCGTGGGTTTTTTGCCGCTCTTTGGCAAAGCAATTGAGACGTGCGTTGAGTTTTTTGGTTTTGATCGGAACACTCCGGGCGCACGGATTTGCGGAACCGTTGTGGGCGCTACTCTGCTCTTCTGCATTATCGGGCTATTTGAAGTCGCGTTTCAGTCAGGCGTTGGCGTTATCGACGGTGTGCCGTTTTTCTCGCGTTGGGTTCGCCTCGTGGTGGGCGGATGGGCCTTTGTCGTTGTGGGCGGCTTGCTGTTTGATCCCTTTGTCGCGGCCATTGCCGCTAAAGTTACGGGCGAATAGCGCCAAGACCGGTCGCGTGGCGAAAGCCTGATCGACTGGCAGCCAAGGCCGGCCGGGGGATTGGTCGGCCTCATTTTGCCCGTGCTACCATAAACGGACATTCGTTTGATGGGGGCTGCCGTTGTCGCGTGTCTTGCAACATATGGAAATCCCGCTGCTGCTGGCGGTTCCTGCGGTGATGGCTGCAGCGTTGCTGGCAGGTATTGAGCAGGCGGCGCTTGCCATGCTTGTCGTGGTGGCGCTGGTGCTTGCGCTGTTCTTTGCGGGTTACGAGGCGTCGCGCCCGGGCCTGCGCCAGATTATGCCCACGCTGGTGTTGGCGGCGTTGGCCGCGGCGGGGCGCATCTTGTTTGGCCCCATTCCCGACTTTAAACCGGTGAGCGCCATCGCCATTATCGCGGGGGCGACGCTTGGTCGCCGCAATGGTTTTATGGTTGGCGCGTTGGCAGCGCTGACCAGCAATTTCTTTTTTGGGCAGGGCATGTGGACGCCGTGGCAGATGTATGCCTGGGGTCTGGTGGGCTATATCGGTGGCGCACTGGCGCATGCGGGCGCGTTCGACCGCGCCGACGGCACCGTGCGAATGCCGGCACTGTTGGCGTATGGCTTTGCGTCGGGCTTGCTGTATGGCGTCGTGATCAACGCGTATGACATCATTGGTTTTGTACAGCCGCTTACTTGGGCGGGTGCCGTGGCGCGTCTTGCCACGGCAGTGCCGTTCGATATTACGCACGGCCTTGCGACCTGCGTGTTTTTGGCCGCCTTGTACAAGCCTTGGTGCCGTCGCATTAACCGTGTCGTCGTGAAATACGGGCTGTAGGGCTGGTTGCGCCGGGGCGGGAATCAATACTGCCGAAGTGCCATTTCAAAACTATGCCGGTTTACGGGGCTAGATTGGCGCGGGCCGACTATACCAGCATTTTTCGAAATAGGGCACACCGTCTACCTGCGGTTTTATTATCTCGGAATTGCATATGGTTGGGGGTTCGCGATTCGGCCCCGTAAACCGGCATAGTTTTGGAATGGCCGGCTGATATGACGGGCATCGTGACCCTCAGAGAGCCAAATTGATCCATTTTCTTCCGTCCCCAGATGTCCCCAGGGAATCAGTTGACGGCGCTTGCCACGAAACTGGCCCATCTACTACGTTTAGCTTGATACTCCCGACCATGACCGCGTTTTATGAAAAACCGCAGGCTTTCTACCTGCGGTTTTCTTTTTGCGTTGTTCGCTGTGGTTGAGGGTGGTGGCTTAAACGTAGTAGATGGGCGTGTTTCGTGGCGGATGGGTCACGTGGATACCCCCACGAGGCCCAAAATGATTCGTTTTCCTCCGTCCCCAGGGGATCAGCTGGGGCTAGAGCTCTAGCGTGAGGGTGACGGGGCAGTGGTCACTGCCGAAGATGTCGCCGCGGATGCCGGTGTCGCGTACGTTGCCGGCGATTGCGTTGCTTACCAGGAAGTAGTCGATGCGCCAGCCTGCGTTGTTCTTGCGGGCATTAAAGCGGTAGCTCCACCAGCTGTAGACGCCCTCGACGTCCGGATTGGCCGCGCGCCAGGTGTCGGTAAAACCGGCGTCGAGGAGCTCGGTAAACTTACCGCGCTCCTCGTCCGAAAAGCCGGCGTTGCCGCGGTTGGACTTGGGGTTCTTAAGGTCGATCTCTTCGTGCGCCACGTTAAAGTCGCCGCAGGTTACGACGGGCTTGCCGGCCTCGCGCTCAAGCGCACTCAAAAAGCCGCGGTAGGCATTGTCCCAGGCCATGCGCACATCGATGCGCGCGAGCTCGTTTTGGGCGTTGGGCGTATAGACGTCGACAAACCAAAACTTGTCGAACTCGAGCGCGCAGACGCGGCCCTCGGTCGCGGCCTGCGCCACGAGCTCTGCCGTCTCGCCCTCGCTAGCGTAGGGTAGCAGTGCGTCGGCGCGCAGCACGCGCAGCGGTTCCTGGCGGCTAAAGACCGCAGTGCCCGAATAACCTTTACGCTCGGCGTAGCTCCAGGTTTGGTGATAGCCGGGCAGGTCGATATCGACCTGGCCCTCCTGTAGCTTGGTCTCCTGCAGCGCCAGGATATCGACGTCGAGTTCTTGCGCGATCTGGATAAAGCTCGGGTCCTTTTTGAGCACGGCGCGCAGGCCGTTGACGTTCCACGAGGCGAAAGTGTAAGTCTGAGGCATGGTGTCCTTTCGACGGGGTTGGCAGGCTTAAGATTAGCGCAACAGGGGCGGGGTGGGCTCCGTGGGCGACGGCGCAATCGCAGCCGCCCCGACCAACATGGACGGAGGACAAACATGACGCAAGCGATAACAGATCCCAAGCAGGCCTCCGCCGCGCTGGCGGAGCTGTTCAATACCCACAAGCGCATGGTGTTCTTTGGTGGCGCTGGTGTTTCCACGGCAAGCGGCATTCCCGATTTTCGCAGCGTTGACGGCCTGTATCACCAGCAGTTTGCCTACCCGCCCGAGACCATGCTCTCGCACAGCTTTTACGAGACGCATCCGGCGGAGTTCTTCGACTTTTACCGCACCAAGATGATCGCGCTTAACGCTAAGCCCAACCGCTGTCACACCAAGCTCGCCGAGCTGGAGCGAGCTGGCAAGCTCGATGTCGTGGTGACGCAAAACATCGACGGCTTGCATCAGATGGCGGGCTCGCAGCGCGTGTTTGAGTTGCACGGATCGGTCCATCGCAACATTTGCCAGTCGTGCGGAGCGGTCTATAGCGCCGAGTGGATTTGCTCGCGCGAGCACGAGGACGCCGCGGGCGTGCCCGTGTGCCCCGCGTGCGGTGGTCGCATCAAGCCCGATGTGGTGCTCTACGAAGAACCGCTCGACGAGCATGTGTTGACCGGTGCCGTTGCCGCCATCGCCGCGGCCGATGCCCTCATTGTAGGCGGGACCTCGCTCGTGGTGTATCCGGCGGCGGGCCTTACACGCTACTTTACCGGCGATACGCTGGCCATATGCAACCTTGCTCCCACCGATCAGGATGCAAATGCCGACCTGCTGATTTCTTGCGACATCGCGGCCGCGTTTGCGTTCTAGCCCGTGTGCGCGGATACAATAGAAAGACTGAGTGCAAAGCGACCCCGCTGCCAGCTCCCCAAGCTCGGCGGCGTGGGCATTTTAGGAGGATGTTCATGGCGAACGACAGCAAGACATGGCGGTGCGGAAAGTATGAGCTCAGCTTTGACCGTCCGCGCATCATGGGCGTCCTCAACGTGACGCCCGATTCGTTTAGCGACGGCGGGGAGCACTTCGACCCGGATGCCGCCATCGAGTACGGCCTGGCGATGCTCGACGCCGGCGCCGACATCATCGACGTAGGCGGCGAGTCCACGCGCCCCGGCTTTACCCCGGTTAATCCCGACGAGGAGGCTCGCCGCGTGCTGCCCGTGGTGCGCGCGCTGGCCAAAGAGGGCGCCATCGTCTCGATCGACACGCGTCACGTGGCGGTTGCCAAGGCGGCCGTGCGCTGCGGCGCCTCGATCGTCAACGACGTGACCGGCTTCACTGACCCCAAGATGGTCGAGTTTGTTAAGACGAGCACCTGCGGTGTCATCGTGATGCATGCCGGCGAGGTCGCCGCGCCTACCCGCACGCACGCAACGGTGCAGCTCGATACCTCGGCGGCGGCGTTTGTTGCCGAGAAGGCGCGCGAGGCGGCTGCCGAGGCCGCGCGTGAGGCCGAGAAGCCGGCTCGCCGCCGTCGCGGCAAGTTGCTGGGTGAGCCTAAGCCGGAGGCCAAGCTTCCGGGTGGCGTGGTGCAGCCCTCGTTGCCGTTTGGCGAACCTGAGCCCGCGACCGAGCCTGCAAGCGAGCAGGAGACGCCGGCCGCCGAGCAGGCTGCTGCCGCCGAGACCGTCGCGCCCGCGCCCGAGGCCACCGAGGCCGCATCGGAGCCCAATGACCGCCTGGCCGCCATGATGCGCCGCAGCGCCCGCCGCGAGGAAGCCTACGTGCCCACCTCGCAGCTCCGCCGCTTCACCCTGCCCGATTCGGCGCCCATCATGCGCCGCGTCATGGGCTTTCTGTCCGACCAGGCCCGCGCGCTCATCCACGCCGGCGTGTCGCGCGACCGCATCTGCATCGATCCCGGTCCGGGCTTTGGCAAGACGGCCAACGAGGACATCGTCATCCAGCGCGAGACTGCCAAGATGGCGTCACTGGGCTATCCGCTCATGTGCGCCGTGTCGCGCAAGCGCTTTGTGGGCGCCGTCTCGGGCGTGACCGATGCCGCCGCGCGCGATGCCGCCACGTTTGGTGTATGCCTGGGCGCCATCCAGGCCGGCGCCAACATCGTGCGCGTGCACGACGTTGCGGGCTTTGCGCAGTTCCTGAACGGTTACTGGGCGGTTGCCAAACCGCAGCCGCGCCGCGCGTTTGTGGCCGTGGGATCCAACTTGGGGCATCGCTGCGACAACATCCGTGCTGCGCGCGACATGATCGCCGAGATTCCACTCACCTGCGTGTCCAACTCCTCCAAGATCTACGAGAGCGAGCCGGCCTACGAGACGCGCCAGGACGCGTTTGCCAACGCCGTTATCGAGATTAAGACCGAGCTGGCGCCGTTGGTGCTGCTCGACGAGCTCATGAAGATCGAGGCCGAGCTGGGCCGCGACCGCTCCAAAAAGGCCAAGGCCAACGGTCCGCGCACCATCGACCTGGACCTGCTGTGGATGGACGGCGAGACCCACGGCGGCAAAAAGCTGCGCCTGCCGCATCCGCTGATCGGCGAGCGCGACTTTGTGCTGGTGCCGCTTGAGGACCTGATGCACGACCCGGCGCGGTTCTTCCGCTACAACGGCGTCGAGGTCAAGGAGCCCGAGGACCGCGTGGGCCATATCGTGGGCGAATTGGGGCGTATGTAGATGATTGAGATGAATGCTGTTGCCGCCGGTACCGAGCTCGACGCGGCGCGTGACGCGGGCCGCGAGGGCGTGTCCGCGGGCTGGTGCGCGTGGAGCGTGGGCGGTGCATCGCTGACGTTTTCGCTGGTCGTGCGTCCGGACGTGAACATGCACGCCTTCCACGGTCTGCCGTTTGTGGCCGCAATGGGCATGATGGATGCGCTTGTGGGCACGGCGTCGACGCCGGGCCTGGGGCTTGCCGGCAAGGTGGGCATCCAGTGGCCGAGCGACATCGTGTGTGGCGCGCCTGCGTTTGAGACGTCGCTCGCGCACGTCGCCGTCAACGGCGGTGCCGGTGCCGCGGGCATGTTTGCCGCGGTGACGGTGGATGTTGAGCGTGCGGCACTGGGCGAGCTCGGCGTGGATATGGCCGACGAGGTGCTGGTCGAGGCATTGGCCGCCGCCGTGCTGACCCGCGTGGGCACCTGGGCGGTTGCCGCCAACACGCCGCAGGGCGCTGCCGGCCCGCTGGCTCCCGTGCTGGGCGAGTATTTCGATATGGTGCCGCTGCTGGGTCGTCAGGTCGCGGCGGTGTCGCCTAACGGCCTGCCGCTCGCGGTCGGCGTGTTTGCGGGCCTGGACATCTGGGGCCGCGCGACCATTAAGACCGACGCCGGCGAGCAAGAGTTTCCGCCCGAGGCCGTGCGCATTCGCGGTCTGTAACGCGAGGCGCCCGCGCTCAAAGATAACGATGACAGCAAGACCCTCCTCGGCTGTGCCGGGGAGGGTCTTGTTGTCTGGGGAATGGGCTGTCAGCACCCTATTCCTCAAAACTGAAAAATTTTCGATTTTGAGGAATAGGATTGGCGGCTGGTTGCTGCGACCTGGCGTTTACTCTATCCCAGCTCCTGCATGCGGCGGTAGATTTCGCAGATGCCCTTGATGGTGAGTTGCCCGTCGACCACGTCGAAGGCATCGGTCGAATCGGCGACAATGCCGGCGAGACCGCCCGTGGCGATAACGGTGGCGTCCTCGCGGCCCAGCTCGCGCTTCATGCGCGTGACCAGGCCCTCGGCCATGGCGGCGGCGCCCATCACGGCGCCGACCTTGATGCACTCTTCGGTGTCGCGACCGATGGCGTGCTCGGGCGCCTCGAGCGGCACGCTGGCGAGCTTGGCGGCTCGGGCGGCAAGCGCGTCCATGGAGATGCGGATGCCCGGCGCGATCGCCCCACCAATGTAATAACCGTCCTCATCGATGACGTCGATATTGGTCGCGGTGCCAAAGTCCACCACGATTGCCGGCGCGCCGTAGAAAGTCTCAGCTGCGACGGCGTTGGCGACGCGGTCGGCACCTACGGCCTGGGGGCGCGCCGCGCGCAGCTTGGTCACGGCGGCCGTCTGCGGCCCGATGACGATGGCGTCCGCCGCGATGCGGTCGGCCACGGCGTGCCACTCACGTGAGAGCTGCGGAACCACGCCGGCAAAGGCGATCGCATCGACCGCATCGAGCGAAAGGTCGTACATCTTAAAGAAGCCCATCAGGCGCACATGGATCTCGTCGGCGGTATAGGAGCGGTCGGTGGGCATGCGCCACGACTGCACCAGCTCGTCTCCGTCAAACAGGCCCATGGCCGTCTGCGTGTTTCCCATATCGATAGCGAGCAGCATGTCTACTCCCGGTGTCGGCATAAAAGGACGCGCACCATTGTATACGTGCCATCGACGGCGCTCGGCTGTGATTCGTTTACGGTGATAAGGGCTGAGAGGTTTAAATATGAAGGAATTATGCTCTACGAGATTTTCCTTGCCGTTTACCGAACTCCCACGTAATATTCTTTCTTGCGCACATGAGGCGCCCAGACATTGCGGGGTGGAGCAGTCTGGTAGCTCGCCGGGCTCATAACCCGGAGGTCGTAGGTTCAAATCCTGCCCCCGCGACCAAGAACTTGCAGCTCGTCGGCCTAGCCGGCGAGCTTTTTTGTTATCGGACGACCATGTTTTCGGCACGGTTTTCAACCTTTCAAACAAAATCTCGATCTGTAACGCGTAGACCCGATTTGGACGGCTAGATGTTGCAGATCGAGATTTTCCGGCAGCCGGCCCCCGTTTGTCTAAATCTGTAACACGAGGGATGGATTTTGCCGAGTAGCTGTTACAGATTGAGATTTTGTTGTTGCTCTCCTTTATGAGTGAATCTTGACTCTTTTTATTATGTGAGGCGGACGGGCTATCGATAATCACGGGCCGGATGGATTGACTTGTCGATTGATAGACTCCAATTGGAAGGAGCTGCGACGACCCTTAACGATCCTTAACTAGAAACAGTGACGTCTTAAAAACAATAAAGGGGCCGCTATGTAGGGGCCGTCTATACGATGCCTTTGACTTACACTTCTTTATGGAGCCATGTAAGGAGGCGGCAATGCAGCAACCCATTGCGACAAACGATGTGATTCTATTTTCCACTCTCAGGGAGAAGCAGTACTTCGATCGAAAGAGCGCCCGCAAGGATGACAAGGAGATTGCGAAGCATATTAGTGCATTCGCCAACTCGGCGGGAGGCAAGCTCGTTATCGGTATCGAGGATAATGGTGAGGTAACGGGCTTCAAGCGTAACGGCGCGCGCGACATTGAGAAATTCGAGCGCGCTGCGCTCACGACTTGCACGCCAACCCCTATTGTCCGCAAAGACCGAATCCCCGTGGTCAATTCTTCGGGCGAGGAGGACTTCGTTCTCGTTTTGGACATCGATGCCTCGACCAACCACTCTGTTGCTCGCGTGAGCGACGGCGAGGTTTTCTTGCGGCAGGACGACAAGAGCGTGAGGCTCAGCCGCGAACAGGTATTTGCCCTCGAGTACGATAAGGGGCAGAGAATCTTCGAGGACGAGCTTGTTGAGGATTCCTCCCTAGATGACGTGGACCATGAAGTGCTTGATCGCTACAAAGGGATTCTTGGAACCGAAGTTTCCGACGAGCAGGTCCTTAGAAGTCGTCGTTTTATGCGTGACGGAAAGCTGACCGTTGCTGGAGCCCTGCTATTCGCGCTGGATCCGTCCGCGATGATGCCACAGGCGCGAGTCCGTGTCCTGCGCTACGACGGCGTCAAAATGGAGACGGGCGAGCGTCTCAACATCACGAAAGAACGAAGCTTCTGTGGGCCGCTGCCTAAGGTGATCCAAGACGCCTACGAACTCATCTCGAGCATGCTCCGCGAATTTCAGTTCCTGGGGCCCGACGGGAAATTCCAGACCGTGCCTGAGTATCCTGAGTTCGCCTGGTTCGAGGGCTTGGTCAACGCGGTGACACATCGCGACTACTCGTTCCGCGGCGACTACATCCGGGTCTCGATGTTCGACGACCGTTTGGAAATCATCAGTCCAGGCGCGCTTCCCAATATCGTGACGCTCGACAACATGAGGACCACTCGTTACTCGCGCAACCCACGCATCGCGCGCACGCTGGTTGAATTCGGTTGGGTTCGGGAGCTAAACGAGGGCGTCAAGCGCATTTATACCGAGATGCAAAACTCTCTGCTCAATGATCCGGTCTACACGGAACCTGATGGGGCAAGGGTTCAGCTAACGCTTGAGAACAATATCGTTGCCAGAACCGTAAGGAGAAGCGAGGCTCTAGAGGACAAGGTATCACCGGAGGTGATCGCCTCATTGGGGGAGTATGAGCTCGCCGCCGTCAGGTTGGCCTTTGCGAACGGAAGGGTGACAGCAAGGGAGCTTGCAGCGCACATCGGGAGAAATCGCCGCACAGCAAGCCGGGTGCTTGGTAAGTTAATTGAGGAAGACGGGCTGCTCGAATGGCACGGCTCATCCCATAACGACCCAAAACAGTTCTACACGATAAGGTAAGGTGGTCGATCTATTTCGCACCTCTGTCGCAGTAATGTCGCACCTCTGTCGCAGTAATGTCGCACCTCTGTCGCAGCGGCCTCGATGACGCGTGGATATAGTCCCTCGGCAAATCTCAAACAAAATCTCAATCTGTAACGGGTAGGGGTCAAAAGCGGGCCTAGATGTTACGGATTGAGATTGTTGAGGATGGGCTGAGGGGAATGTCTTGATCTGTAACAGGTGGGGCCGTTATTGGCCGATAGATGTTACAGAACGAGATTTTTCGGCAGCCGGCCCCGTTTATCTAATTCTGTAACACGAGGGACGGATTTTGCCGAGTTGTTGTTATAGATTGAGATTTTCTAGCAGGCGGGTTTGGTTTGTCTCGATCTGTAACAGTAAGACCCAGTTTTGCCGAGTAACTGTTACAGATTGAGACAAACCGACGGGCCGCCCCGCCCACCCCCATCTACCTGCCGCCACCTGATATTCGCCGATTTCCGTTGCGCCGCCGTGCTCCCATGCCATATCCTCTAGACAACTACGCGGCATCATCGCCGCCGCGCCTACAAGAGAGGAATGTCCATGACCGCACCTGCATCCAAGCTGCTCCAGCCCATTACGGTTGGCCCCCTTGAGCTCAAGAACCGCATTATGTTCCCGCCGCTGACCACTGGCTACGAGGAGCGTGACGGCTCCATTGGCGAGCGCAGCCTGGCTTTTTACGAGCGCCTGGCCCGTGGCGGCGTGAGCTACATCGTCATCGGCGACGTCGCTCCCGTTATGACCGCGAGCCCCACGCCCAAGCTGGCGACCGACGCTCAGATTCCCACGTTTAAGGCGCTGGCCGACGCCGTCCACAAGCACGGCGCCAGGGTCGCGCTGCAGCTGTTCCACCCCGAGTACGACGTGCCCGGTGTCGGCCGCATGGTCATGGGTTCCATGGCCGCCGCCAAGGCCGCGCAGGAGGCCAAGGCCGCCGGCGACGAGGAGACCTTTGCCGCCAAGATGGCCGAGTCCAACGAGATCCGCAAGCAGGCCTACGCCAAGTTGCACCACGATATGCAGCACTTTGTGAACGAGGCGAGCGTAGAGCAGCTCACCCAGATCAAGGAGGCCATCGCCGCCTCGGCCGCTCGCGCGCAGCAGGCCGGCATTGACGCCATCGAGGTCCACGGCGACCGCTTGGTGGGTTCGCTATGTTCGGCCATCCTCAACAAGCGTACCGACGAGTACGGCGGTTCGTTCGAGAACCGCGTTCGCTATGCGCTCGAGGTCGTCGCCGCCATTAAGGAAGCCGCGCCGCAGCTGATGGTGGAGTACAAGCTCCCCGTGATCATGGAGAACCCCGACGGCACGCCGCGCGGCAAGGGTGGCCTGCAGCCCGACGAGGCCTGCGAGTTCGCCAAGCTGCTCGAGGGCGCGGGCATCGACATGATCCAGGTCGCGCAGGCCAACCACACCGGCAACATGGGCGACACCATTCCGCCCATGGGTGCCATGCCCTACAACTGGACGCTGCCGGTGGCCGAGCGCGTCAAGGCCCTGGTCTCCGTGCCGGTGGCCACCGTCGGCCGTGTTGTTTCGGTCGAGGCCGGCGAGAAGATTCTTGAGGACGGCGCGGCCGACATTATCGCCTATGGCCGCTCGCTCATGTGCGACCCCGACATTGCGCTGAAGGCCGCGACCGGCGAGCCCATCCGCGAGTGCCTCAACTGCAACAAGGGCTGCGTCGATGCGATTCAAAACCGCAAGTACATCTCGTGCGTGCTCAACGCCGAGAACGGCGACGAGGCGACCATCGCCATTAAGCCGGGCGAGGGCGACAAGAAGATCGCCGTGGTGGGCGGCGGTATTGCCGGCCTGGAGGCCGCACGCGTGGCGGCCAAGCGCGGCTACGACGTGACCGTCTATGAGGCGAGCGATCACTTGGGCGGCCAGATTGTGCTGGCGGCCGCGCCTCCGCGCAAGGATGAGATTATGCGCTCGGTCGAGTACTACGAGAAGATTCTGCCCGGCCTGGGCGTGAAGGTTGAGCTCAACCATGCCGCTCGCCCCGCGGACCTCAACGCCGCCGACGCCGCGATTGTGGCCGTGGGCGCGCATGACGTGGTCATCCCCGTTCCGGGCGCCGACTCGGAGAAGGTCGTCTCGAGCTGGGACGTGCTGGCCGGCAAGGTGGAGCTCAGCGGGCGCGTCGCCGTCATTGGCGGTGGCCTGGTGGGTACCGAGACTGCCGAGTACCTGCTGCAGCACGGCTGCGAGGTGGCGATTGTCGAGATGCTCGACAAGATTGCCGCTGGCGAGTCCGAGACCATTCTGCCGCTGATCATGAGCGACTTTGCCGCCCACAACGTGGAACAGCACGTTAAGACCCGCCTGACCGCCATTACCGACGAGGGCGTGGAGGCCGTGCACACCACCGAGGACGGTGCCGAGGAGCCGGTGAAGATCGCCTGCGATTACGTGGTGATGGCCGTGGGCTCCAAGGCCAACGCGTTTGACCTGGATGGCGTGACGGTGCCCGTGACCTGCGTGGGCGACTGCTCGGGCGAGCGCACCGCCGACATCGCGAGCGCCATTCGCACGGCGTATCATGCGGCCAACGAGCTGTAGCTGAACATCGCGGCCAGGCGGGACGGTAGCACGGATCCGTCTCGCCCGGCTGTGTCCCGTCGGGTGTCAACCGGTGCGGGGCCTGCAAGCGCAGCAGGCCCCGCCCTTTTTGTTTTGCTCCGGTGGATGGCAATGCGCGGTAATCATGAGGAGTAAGGACGTCTACTGCCTTGCCGATTACTCAAAATTATTGGGGGGGGGTTAATAACTATATCCTCTATGCCAAAGGACATAAAGAGATGCCAATTTTGTTGACAAGCGAATGACGATTAGCTGCGAGCCAGCTACCAGCGTAAATAATCGATAAAGAAATGTCGTAAATTGGTGCCAAATGCCCAGATAACACCGCGTCTATTTTAATTAACTGCTTTGAGCAAACAGTAAAATGCTACTATCTAACTTGCACGTAAGAAAGCAGATTAACGGTTAAGGCTAAGAAGTGGCAGGTATGTCGGAAGCAACTAGGACTCGCACGCATGCGCCCGAGGTTAGGCAGCGCGCCGTCGAGATCCTCCAAGAGGGGGTCGGTCATCGCGCCCTCGCCGCGGAGCTTGGCATTCCCCAGGCCACGGCTCGTCAGTGGGCCCGCGCGTATGCCGTAGGCGGTGCCGACGCCGTTCTCAACGCCGGTTCGCATCATCACACCTATTCGTACGAAGTTAAACTCGCTGTGGTCAAGGACCGCTTGGAAAACGGCTTAACGGTTCGCGAGGCCATGATCAAGCACAAGATTCCCAGCGAGTCTTCGGTCAAGGCTTGGTGCCGCCAGTATCGCGAGAGCGGTGAGTCCGCGCTGGTTGATAAGCCGCGCGGTCGCAAGCCGCGCGTTAAAAAGGCGGAATAGCGAACGGGATGGTGCGCCCACAGGGGCGCATTTTTCTTGCCGCGCCAACTTTTTGGACCGTCGTGAGCCTACTGGAACATCCTCCAAAGTGGTTAATAAACCGCACGCAGTGGCCCGTGCGCCCGCCGCCGCGATAGGGGGAGCGTCGCCTCTCTGCTCCAAAGCGGACAGACTCGTTACCCCGTACGCCTAAAACTCCCCAGTTGACCGAAAACCCGCCGCCGCTACTCCTCAACTGAGCTATAACGTTAAACAATTGCAGCGTTTTTGCATGGGGGAGTGATGGTATGACGCTACTGTATTTCCTTACCCTGTTTCCGCTGGTACCGGCGCTGGGCATGCTGCTCGCGCGCGGTGACCGCGCCCGCGATGCGGTGGGGCTCATAGGCTCTGGCATCATTATGGCGGTGACGGTTGTAGTCGCCGTCATGTTTTTTGGCACGGGCCCGCAGAGCTTCGAGGTTGCCCCCGGCACCTCGCATGTGCTCTCGATCATCAGCTCCGTCATCGACGTGATCCTGTGCGCCGTCATCCTGTACAACGCGCGTAAATATAAGAGCACGCTCACCACGGTGCTCGGCGTGGTGCAGCTGGTGGGTTCGGTTGCCTTCGCTGCCATGACGCTGCCCGCGGCCGAGGTTGTCACCGCCACGCCGCTCTACCTGGATTACATGAGTGTGATCATGGTGCTTGCCGTCGGCATTGTCGGCAGCCTTATCTGCGTGTACGCCCTGGGCTACATGAAGGACTTCCAGGCCCACGACGAGCACGAGGCAGCGCTGCGCGGGCAGGCGGCGCCCGACCGACGCCCGCAGTTCCTGGCGCTTATGTTCCTGTTCCTCTCGGCCATGTTCGTCATCGTGACAAGCGACAACCTTGAGTGGCTGTTCTGTGGCTGGGAAATCACCACCGTGTGCTCGTTCCTCATGATTGGCTACACGCGCACGCCCGAGGCCATAAAAAACGCTTTCACCCAGATCATCCTCAACATGCTGGGCGGCATCGCGTTTTTGGCCGGACTCATGTACCTGCACGTTAACGGCATGCCGCTGACCATCTCGGGCATGATCGAGCTTTCCGGCGCCGGAACCGCGCAATCCGCGCTGCTGGTGATGCCGGTCCTGTTGCTGTCGCTTGCCGCGCTCACCAAGGCCGCACAGATGCCGTTCCACACTTGGCTATTGGGTGCCATGGTTGCCCCCACGCCCACGAGTGCCCTGCTGCACTCGTCAACCATGGTCAAAGCCGGCGTGTTCCTGATGGTCAAGCTCAGCCCGCTCTATGCCATCTATCCCGTGACCGGCTTTATGGTCACGAGCGTGGGTGCCATCACGTTTTTGCTCGCTGCCCTCATGGCCATCTCGCAGAGCAACGCCAAACGCGTCCTCGCGTACTCCACCATTTCCAACTTGGGCCTCATCAGTGCTTGCTTGGGTGTCGGCGCGCCCGAGGCCGTATGGGCCGCCATCTTCCTGATCCTGTTCCACACGGTGGCCAAGTCGCTGCTGTTCCTGTGCGTGGGCACCGCCGAGCATCATATCGGCAGCCGCAATATCGAGGACATGGATGGCATGTTCAGCCGCATGCCACACCTGACGCGTCTGATGATGCTGGGCATCATGGGCATGTTCGTGGCACCGTTTGGCATGCTCGTGTCCAAGTGGGGCGCCCTGGTGGCGTTCGCGCAGACCGGCAACGTGCTCATGATCATGGTGCTTGCCTTTGGCTCGGCCGCGACGTTCTTCTTCTGGGGCAAGTGGCTTGCCAAGCTTTCGGGCGTCGACCCCACGGCTCAAAACGTTGAGGTCAATGTCCATAAGACCGAATGGATGGCCCTCAACACCATCGCCGCGCTGCTGATTCTTTGCTGCGTGGCGTTCCCGCTCATTTCGAGCGGCCTGGTGTCGCCTTACTTGGCCATGGTGTTTGGCCGCGTGCCGTACGTTATTGGCAAGGACTCCATGTATCTGATGGTGGTTATCGTGGCGTTTATCGCCGTGGTGCTGCTGACTTCATTCCGCGTGAGCAACAAACCGCACGTCAACGTGTACCTTTCGGGTGTGGGGACCGACAAATATCGCCATTTCCGTGGCTCGATGGGACACGAGGTGAAGGCCGAAAAGCGCAATTGGTACTCGGAGGACGCCCTTGGCGAGAAGCGTATCGGCCCCGCGGGTAGTGTCGTGTGCTGCAGCATTATCTTGTTTGCGCTGCTGTGTTGCGCATGGATTGGGCCCGAGCGGCTTGCCATGAGCGCGCCCTCGGTGCTGCGCGGCAAGTACTTTGAAGGCTCGGGTGTCGTGGGCATTTTTATAGGCACCGTGGTGTTTGCCCTGCTGGCGCCGCTTGTGGGCGGCCTGATCGACGGCGTTGACCGCAAACTTTCGGCTCGTATGCAGGGCCGCGTGGGCCCGCGCCTGCTGCAACCGTTCTACGACGTTGCCAAGCTGCTGCGCAAGGCCCCTGCCAGCGTAAACACCATGGACGATACCTATATGGCATGCGCGCTCATCTTCACCGTCGTGGGCGGCGGCATCTTTGTGTCGGGTTCTAACACGCTACTGTGCGCTTTTATGGTGACGCTCGCCGCGATCTTTGTGGTGCTGGCGTCCGCCTCGACGCAAAGCCCGTTTGCCCAGGTTGGCGCCGACCGCGAGCTGCTGCAGGTTATGAGTTACGAGCCCGCCGTTCTGCTGATGAGCGTGGGCCTGTACCTTGCCACCGATAGCTTTGATTCCATCGCCGTGACGGGGCAGTCGGCCCCCATCATCGTGTACAGCGCGCCCATTTTCCTCGCGCTGCTCGCGGTGCTTACCATCAAACTGCGCAAGTCGCCGTTCGATCTTTCGTACTCGCATCACGCGCATCAGGAGATTGTCCAGGGCGTCACCACCGAGATGAGCGGCAGCACGCTGGCCAAGATGACCCTTATGCACTGGTGCGAGACCGTGCTGTTTTTGATGTGGGTGGGCATGTTCTTTGTCTGGGACAACCCGGTGAGCTGGGTGGTCGCCCTGGTCGTGATGGTCGCGACGTATTTTGTCGAGGTGCTGATCGACAACACCTTCGCCCGTAGCACCTGGCGCAGCTGCTTTAAGCTCGGCTGGGGCGTGGCGCTGGTGTTTGGCCTGCTCAACCTTATGCCCATCCTCGTCGACGTGTTTATTTAGGAGGCGGCATCCATGGATCATAAAATGTCGCGCTCGCCGTGGGTTATTCATTACGACGGCTCGAGCTGCAACGGATGCGATATCGAGGTGCTGGCCTCGCTCACGCCACTGTTCGATGCGGAGCGCTTTGGCGTGGTCAACACCGGCAACCCCAAGCATGCGGATATCTTTTTGGTGACGGGTTCGGTCAATGCCCAGAACCTGCCTGTCGTGCGCCAAATTTACAACCAGATGCTCGAGCCCAAGTGTGTGGTGGCGTGCGGCATCTGCGCGTGCTCGGGCGGCGTGTTCCGCGATGCCTATAACGTGATCGGCGGCGTGGACCGCGCGATTCCCGTGGACGTGTACGCGCCCGGGTGCGCCATTCGCCCCGAGACCGTGATCGATGCCATCGTGGAGGCGTGCGGCATCCTGGACCAGAAGGAGGCCGTGATGCGCGCCGGCGGCGATCCGCTCACCGTGGGCGGCGCCGCCACCTGGGACGGTGGCGTTGAGCTGGGCGAGGACGGGTTTGTGGCCGCGGGGGCCGGGACTGACGGTGCCGGTGACGCGCCTGCCGGGAAGCCTGCTGCGCCCGCCGCTGGCGACGCACCTGCTGAGACGCCCGCCGCTGCAAAGGAGGCCGAGTAATGCAAAAGGCTATCTATACCACCGTCGGGATCGACAAGCTCCTGTCGCATGTCCAGGCGCTCAAGGGCGTCGGCGCGCGCTTTGTGCAAATGCATGCCGAGCGCAACGTCGACGACGGCTCGTATCGCTTGGTCTATACGTTTATCAACGTCCGTGCTGCTCAGGAGCATATTGCGCAGGACGGCAGCTATGCGATCGAGAACCTGGTGGTCGAGGGCATCGACCAGTACCAGGAGATTCCGTCCATCAGCTCGTATTACCCCGCGGTGTTCCCGTTTGAAAATGAGGCCCACGACCTGTTTGGTCTTGCCATCACCGACATGCAGATCGACTTTAAGGGCTTTTTCTACCAGGTCTCGACTGCCGAACCCATGAGCGTCATCACGCCCGAGGTGAAGGCTGCGCGCGAGAAGGCCATGAAAGTCCGCGCGGCCGCCGAGGCCAAGGCGCGCAAGGCCGCGGCCGAGAAGGCCGCCGCGGCTGCGGCTGCTGCGGGGGAGGGTGCCGCGGGTGCCGGCGATGCTGCGGGCACTGCCGCTGCTCAGCCCGCTGCTGCTGCCGGCTCCGATGCCCAGCATGACGATGCCGCTGCGAAGGCCGCGCTCAAGGCCGCCGAGATGGAGGCAAAGCTCGCCGCCATGGATCCCGAGAAAGCGGCCAAGGTCCGTGCGGCGCTTGCCGCCAAGGCCGCCCGCGACAAGCAGAAAAAGGAGGCGTAAGGTCCATGGCTCATCGCTCCGTAATTCCGTTTGGCCCGCAGCACCCGGTGCTGCCCGAGCCGCTTCATCTGGACCTGGTGATCGAGGACGACCGCGTCATCGAGGCAATTCCGCAGATCGGCTTTGTGCACCGCGGACTCGAGAAGCTCACCGAAAAGCGCGACATGCACCAGTTTGGCTACATCGCCGAGCGCATCTGCGGCATTTGCGCCGTGGGCCACAGCTACGGCTATGCCAGCGCCTGCGAGCGCATGCTCGACATCGAGGTGCCCGGCCGCGTGCAGTATATCCGCACTATTTTGCACGAGCTTTCGCGCATCCACTCGCACCTGCTGTGGCTGGGCCTGCTCGCCGATGCCTTTGGCTTCGAGGCGCTGTTCTATCGGTCGTGGACCCTGCGCGAGCAGATTCTCAAGATCTTCGAGAGCACGTGCGGTGGCCGCGTGATCCTTTCGATTAACGAGATCGGCGGCCTAAAGCACGACATTGAGGACTCCGAGCTGGCTGGCATTGTCCAGACGCTCGATGCCATGCGTCCCGACTACGAGGCCCTGGTGCATACGTTTTTGGACGACGTCAGCTGTGGCGAGCGCCTGCATGGCGTGGGCGTGATCAGCAAGAAGGACGCGCTGGATCTGTCGATGGTCGGCCCGTTTGGGCGCGCCTCGGGCGTGGACTACGACGTGCGCATGTTTAGCGACGGTGCCTATGCGGACCTGGCTGCGTTTGAGCCGGTTGTCGCCACCGATGGCGATTGCTATGCCCGCTGCCAGGTGCGCTGTGCCGAGGTCACGCAGGCCATGGACATCATTAAGGAGCTTGTGGGCAAGATTCCGCACGACGGGATCGGCGGGCGCACCAAGCTTACGCCGGCCGACGGCGCACGCGGCGAGGTTGTGATTGAGCAGCCGCGCGGCGAGGCGTATTACTATGTGCGCGGTAACGGCACCAAGAACCTGGACCGCTTCCGCGTGCGCACGCCGACGTCGCAGAACCTGGCGGGTCTGACACATGCGCTGCAGGGCGTGCTCCTTGCCAACGTGCCCATGATTATCCTGACCATCGACCCCTGCATTAGCTGCACGGAAAGGTAGGCGCGGCATGAGTTTGCTGACATTTGCCAAGACGGCCTTGGGCTCTATGGTCAAGCAGCCGGTAACGGTGTGCTATCCGCAGGAGAAGCTCGCGGCACCCGAGCGCTTGCGCGGGCATATCGTCAACGACATGGACGCGTGCATCTGCTGCGGCATGTGTGCGCGTCGCTGTCCGGCGGGCGCGCTCGCAGTCGATCGCAAGGGTGGAACGTGGTCGATCGACCCGTATGCCTGCGTGGTGTGCGGTGAGTGCATCGAGAGCTGCCCCAAGCACTGCCTGACTATGGACACCGCCCGTACTCCGGTTGCGGCGGATAAGACTCCCACGGTAGAAACCAAGCCGGAATAGCGCGAAAACGGGGCCGGTGGGGCAAAATTGCCCCACCGGCCCCGCGCGTGAACGCGCGGTTGGGCCGCCGCTAACAAAACCATGCCGGATTACGGGGCTGGATGGCGAACCTCCGACCATATAGAAAATCGCAAAAACAAAACCGCAGGTAGATAGCCTGCCGTTTTTCAAAAAATGAAGGTATGGATGAGGGTTCCGACTTTAGCCCCGTAATCCGACACAGTTTTGAAATGACACCATATCAGTACCAGCCCCTGATCCCTCGGGGACGGAGGAAAACGGACCTTTTTGGCCTCGCGAGTACCGCCGCGTGACCCGTCTGCCACGAAATGGGCCCATCTACTACGTTTAAGCCGCTACCCTCGACCACGGCAAGTAATGTGAAATGAAAACCGCAGGTAGAACGCCTGCGATTTTGCATGAAAAGCGGTTATGGGCGGGGGTATCGAGTCAAACGTAGTAGATGGGCCCATTTCGTGGCGGGCGCCGTCTGCCGATCTCCGCGGGCGGAAGGAAAAGGATCATTTTGGTCCCGCGAGGCTTGCGGAGGCACTCGTGCAGGGCCGTCGCGAACAAAACTATGTCGGTTTACTACGATGAATTCGGCATTCCCGACCATGACTGCATTTTTCTAAATATTGCAAGCGTTCTACCTGCGGTTTTGCAAGCGCGCAATTTACCATGGTCGAAGGTGGGCGATTCGTCGTAGTAAACCGGCATAGTATTGAAATAGCATTAAATCGGTAGCAGCCGTTTTGTTATGCCGGGTCGTTCGTTGGGCAACTACCCTCGCAGGTAGGCGATGGCGATCTGCGTGCGGTTGCGTAGGCCCATTTTGGCTAGGATTGAGCTGATGTGGTTGCGTACGGTGCCTTCGCCCATATAAGCCGTGGCGGCAATCTCCTTGTTGTCGAGGCCGCGGGCGATGAGCTCGGCGACTTCGAACTCGCGGT
The DNA here is from genome assembly GCA_959606495.1 of uncultured Collinsella sp. Lineage (GTDB taxonomy): Bacteria > Actinomycetota > Coriobacteriia > Coriobacteriales > Coriobacteriaceae > Collinsella. The sequence goes on from CAUHJB010000015.1 coordinate 39,579, forward strand.
CGGTCAGGCTGGCAAAGGCTGCGGGCCGGCGGGGCGTGCCCGTCTTGTCGCCCATCCCGTCAAAGTCAACATCTTCGATCGCCTTACCCTCGAGCACGCGTTTGCCGTCCATGACTTGCGCCAACGCCGGAGGAATGACGGCGACATCGGTTTTAATCAAGTAGCCGCGGGCGCCCAGTTTGAGCGCCGACACAATGTACTCGTCATCCGAGAATGTCGTCAGAAACACCACGCGCGCCGCAGGGTCGCGCTCAAGGATCTCGCGTGCCGCCGAAAGTCCGTCGCGCCCCGGCATCTGAATGTCGAGCAGCGCGATGTCGGGCGTGTGCTCAGCGTAGAGCGCGACCGCGTCGTCGCCATTGGCGCCGGTACCCACCACCTCGATCTGCGGCTGGGCGCCTAGGATAATCTTGAGTGAATCGACTACCAAGTGGTCGTCATCGACAACTATGAGCCTCATCGGTCCTCATCTCCTTGCTGTTTGGGAACGGTGGCAAACACGCGCCAGCCGCCGGCGCCGGCGCGCGGACCGGCGGTGAAGGTGCCGCCAAGCGCCTCGATGCGCTCGCGCATGGAGACGAGCCCCATGCCCTCCGCGGCGCCACGGCCGATTGCTTGGACCCCGCCCACGCCATCGTCGGTAACGATGAGCTGGTAAAACGACGGATGCTCCATGCATCGTGCGGTGACGGTCTGGGCGCAAGCGTGGCGCATGGTGTTGGAGAGCGCCTCGCGCAGGACCGCCGCAAAGCAGTTGGCGACGTTGGCGGGCGCATGCTCGGCCAAAACTTCAAGCTCAATCTGTGGGCCGCTGTCCGAGCGTACGCCTTCAACGATGCGCTCGAGCTGCACGGAGAGGTTGGTTGCATTGTCGTTGAGCGCGTGGACGCTGGCGCGCACGAGCTGGAGCGCCTCGTCAACCGTGCGTTTGACATCGGCGAAATCGGCGGCGACGCCGGGCTCGTTGGCGTGGACCACGCGCAAGGCTTCGGTTTGGAGCGAAGCGCGCGTGAGCTGGTGGCCCACGTTATCATGGATCTCGCGCGCGATGCGGGCGCGTTCGGCGAGCGTTGCGAGCTCGACTTCGTAGTCCTGGCGGTCGGCGAGGTCGCGGTTGCGTGCCTCGAGTACCAGGGCGCGTTCTTGCAGCTTGTCGCGGGTGCGACGCATGCGATCCTGTTCGTGCTCCAGCTGCGCGGTGCGCAGCGACAGCAACGTGGCAGCGATCGAAAGGATGGCGGTTAGCAACAGCGTTCGGGTGGTGAGCACGCCGCCACGAAGGTCCGCGACAAGCGCGCAGACAAACACGGCGCCAATCGCCAGCGCGGGCCAGATGCGTTCACGGCGCACGCGTCGCGCGATGTCATAGAAGGCAAGGGGTGCGAACGGCATAAATGGCGGCACGAAGACGGCAGCGATGATGTAAGCGTAGCTCGCGGCCTCGCTCGCGCGATGGGCGTGTTCTTCTCGTGCGACTTCCGACGCCGAGGTGGCCATAACGCCAAGGCAAAACGCCACAACCAGACGAGCGTCCACGGCAAGACCCATGGCGGCCGCAATACAGCACGCCAGCACAATCGATTTGTCGAAAAGCCTGTTCATACGGGTATTGTACGCGATGCTGCGCGCGGGGGAGGCGCCGCCCGGGGCAACCGTGACATTCCTCCCGCGCGGCAAAGCGGCGTCGATCGCTCGCGCGAGCGGGGGTTTCGCCTCTGCCCCCTCGCACTCGTGACAAAGCTCACTGGTGCGCGCCGTCCTCTCCTGCGATGATGCAATCGTACCGGGCCACGACCAACAGAAGGGCCGCCTCATGACAGATATCGTCCACGTCGAAAACCTCGTCAAGCGCTACGACGATCTTATCGCGCTCGACCACTTTAACCTGAGTATTGCCCCTGGCGAGATCTTTGGCCTGCTGGGCCCCAACGGCTCGGGCAAGACCACGTCCATCAACTGCATCCTGCAGCTGCTCGCTTACGACAAGGGCACCATCGAGCTGTTCGGCGAGCCCATGACGCCCACCCGCTACGACCTTAAGCGTCGCGTCGGCGTGGTGCCACAGCAGGTGGCGGTGTTTGACGAGCTCACCGTGCGCGAAAACATCGACTATTTCTGCAGCCTCTACGTCAACGACCGCAAGCGCCGCCGCGCGCTGGTGGACGAGGCGATCGACTTTGTCGGCTTGGGCGACTTTACCAAGTTTCGCCCCGGAAAGCTCTCGGGCGGCTTGGCACGCCGTCTCAACATTGCCTGCGGCATCGCGCACAAGCCCGAGCTCATCTTCTTTGACGAGCCCACAGTGGCAGTCGATCCGCAGAGCCGCAACGCCATTCTGGAGGGCATCTGCCGCCTGCGCGACGAGGGCGCCACGGTGGTGTATACCAGCCATTACATGGAGGAGGTCGAGCAGATCTGCAGCCGCATCATGATCATGGACGGCGGCCGCGTGCTGGCGCAGGGCACCAACGACGAGCTCAAGCGCATGATTCAGATGGGCGAGCGCGTGACCGTCGAGGTCGGCGCCGTCGAGCCCGCCACGGTCGAGCGGCTGCGCGCTCTGGAGCACGTGCTTTCGGTTGAGCTGTCCGGCGGCGAGCTCATCTGCACCTGCGAGGCGAGCCCACATAATCTGGTCGACATCCTTGACACGCTGCGCGCCGCCGACGTGGCACTCGGTCGCGTGTGGAGCGAGCCGCCGACCCTCAACGACGTGTTCCTCGAGATCACCGGCCGCGAGCTACGCGACTAGGGGGCAGCCATGATCAACACCATCATTATCACGGTCAAGACGCTGCTGCGCCGGCCGAGCACATGGGTCTGGGGCGCGCTCTTTCCCATTGCGCTTTCCACGATGTTCATGTTTATGTTTGCGAACCTCAGCTCCGACGGCAAGGTCGATCCGGTGCCGGTAGCCGTTGTCGCCGACGAGGCCTGGGACGCTTCGACCTTTAAGGACGTGGCGACGTCGCTTGCCAAGGAGGGCGACGACCAGCTGCTTAAGATCCACGAGTGCGACGACGCGGCCGAGGCGAACCATGCGCTCAAGTCCGGCGAGGTTGCGGGCGTCTACACGGTCGACGACGCGGGCGCGCCCAAGCTTACGTTGCTTTCGAGCTACGATAGCTCGCGCGCCAGTACGGTGCTCACCGACCGCAGCATCCTGGAGACGGTGGCGAGCTCGTATACGCAAAATGCCGAGCTCATGCGCCAGATTGCCCAGGACAACCCGGCGGCGCTCGCCGACCCGGAGGCGGTTGCGCGCGCCCTGTCGCTTAAGGGCGGCACCCGCCGCGTGAGCCTTACGCGCACCACGCCCGACGGTACGACCATCTACTATTACGCGCTCTTTGGCCTGGTCGCGATGATGTCTTCCGAGTTTGCGGCCCTGGCCGTCGTCGATCTGCAGCCCAATCTGTCCGGCCTCGGCGCGCGCCGCTGCGTGGGCGGCGTCTCCAAGACGGCGTCGCTGGCCGGCATTTTTGTCGGCTCGTGGCTGGTCTCATTTGCCTCGATGGCGATCGCGATCGGCTACGTGCGCCTGGTGGTCGGCATCGACTTTGGCGGGCGCGAGGGGCTGTGCCTGGCGGGCGGCGCCGCATCCGCGCTTGCTGCCACGGGCCTGGGGCTTTTTGTGGGGACGCTTCCCGTTAAGGGCGGCAAGGCGTCCAAATCGGGCATCCTCACGGGCTTTGCCACCACGTGCGCCCTGTTCGCCGGACTCTACGGCGAGCCGGCGATGGCGCTTGCCGACGATGTTGCCCGCGCCTGTCCGGCCGAGTGCTGGCTCAACCCCGTCAAGCTCATCTGCGATATGTTCAACCGCCTGTATTTCTTTGAGGATCTGGGTCCCTTTGTCGTTCGCGCCGGTGCGCTTGTCCTCATGGCCCTGGTGTTTGTCGCCGCCGCTACGCTGATCTTTGGAAGGAGCCGCTATGAGCACCTTTAAGACCGCGCTTCGCATGGCGCTCGCGCACCCGTTCTACCTGCTCATCTACACGGTGTTCATTTCACTCATGGGCGTGTTCATTGCGGCCTCGGTCAGCTGGAACTCGTCGCAGCTGACCGAGTACAAGCCCTACGACGCCAACGTGATTGTGGTCGACCGCGACGGCAGCGATCTTTCGCGTGCGCTTACCAGGCACCTGGGTTCGCGCTTTGACCTGGTCACGGGCGTCGGCGACGACACGTACGACCTTGCGGACGCGCTCTCCAAGAGCAACAGCGCCAAGGGCAGCGCCGACTGCGTGTTCTTTATCCCGGAGGGGTTTGAGGACGATCTTGTTGCGGCCGCCCGTGCGGGGGAGGACTTGCCCAAGCTCGATGTGACCTACGGTTCCGGCACCATGGCGGCGGCGCTTTCGTCTGCCGAGGTTTCGCGGTGGATCTCGCTCGCGGGCGCTGCGGCGGTGCTTGAGCCTGCTGCCTCCGGGGCCAGTGTCGCCAAGACCGCCGAGCACGCCGCCGCAAAGCGCGCGGAGGTCCAGATCGAGCAGGTCAAGGTTGACTCGACTGCCGCAGCCACGCTCGAGTCGTACTTCAACTTTGGCGCGTACGCGATCATCTCATCGGTCATCGTTTCGGTGGGACTGGTGTTTTCGGGTATGAACGAGCCCGAGCGCGTGCGCCGCATGGAGGCCGGCCCGGTCTCCGAGCGCCAGCGTTCGCTTGCTGTGTTCGCGGCTGCCGCGGTGCTTACCGTCTGCATCTGGTTCGTGTCGAGCATGGTGGGTGTCGTGGGCTTTGCCGGCGCGGTCGCCGAGGTCGGTGTGGGTCGCGTGTGCCTGGCGCTGGCGGCGACGCTTGCCCTGGCGTGCACGCCGCTGGCCGTTGGCTTTACCCTGTCGAGCTTGGGCGCGCGCGAGGAGCTGATCAACGGCGTGGGCAACTTACTCGGCATGCTCATGACGTTTTTGGGCGGCGCCTGGATGCCGCTGTCGCTCATGGGCTCGGCCGTGCAGACGGTGGCGCACTTTGTGCCGACGTTTTGGGTGAACGACGCGATCGGCAAGGCGCTTGCCTCGGATCTAACGGCCACCGTGTTGGGCGACATCGCCTGCGACCTGGGCGTCACGGTGCTCTTCGCCGCCGCCATCGCCGCCGTAGGCCTGGCCCTCACCCGCGCCAAATCCCACGCCTAGCTACCTGGTCATCGGGGACGTTCTTAAACGGCTAGTCATCGGAGACAGTCTTTGTCGATTCGCCGGCCCGCCGGTCGTGCCGGCAAGGACTGTCCCAATATGTCGGCACTTGGGGACGTTCCTTTCCTGCCGGCACTTGGGGACAGTCCCGGCATTCATTGGGGACAGACTTAAATGAGTGGTTTCAGTCATTTAAGTCTGTCCCCAATGAGTACCCAATGACTGGTTTGGAAAAAATCGCGCCTGTCGCTTAAAAATAGTTCGCCTGGGTTTACTATTACCCTAGAAAAGTAGCAGAAGGCTAACAACGGGGGATAGCATGTCGACAAAGCAAGCCTATGTCCAGGTCAGCGGGCTCAGGAAACACTACGGCGACGGTGATGCGCGCCTGACGGTACTCGATGGCATCGACACGTCCATCAACCGCGGCGAGATCTGCGTCATGCTGGGGCCCTCGGGCTCGGGCAAGTCGACCTTTCTCAACCTGATCGGCGGCCTGGAGGATGCCGACGGTGGCTCCATCATGGTGGACGGCTGCGCCCTCACGGTGCTCAAACCTACCGATCTGGGCGAGTATCGCCGCCGTGAGCTGGGTTTTGTCTTCCAGTTCTACAACCTGGTGCCCGATCTCACCATCAAGGAGAACATCGAGGTCACGGCGCACCTGTCCAAAAACCCGCTCAATGTCGACGACCTGCTGCGTTCGCTGGGCCTCTACGAGCACCGCAACAAGTTCCCGCGCCAGGTCTCGGGCGGCCAACAGCAGCGTTGCGCCATCGGCCGCGCACTCGTCAAAAACCCGGGCCTGCTGCTGTGCGACGAGCCCACCGGCGCGCTTGACTACAAGACATCCAAGGAAATCTTGCAGCTCATGGAGGATGTTAACCGCACCTACGGCTGCACCATCATCATCGTCACCCACAACGCCGCCATCGCCCGCATGGCCAACCGCGTGCTGCGCCTGCGCGACGGCCGCATCGTCGAGGATGGGCTCAACGAGTCGCCCGTTGCGGCCGCCGAGCTCGATTGGTAGGCGATGCCATGACACCTCTCGCAAAGCGACTCCCGCGCGAGCTGCGCCGCAATATCGGCAAGTACCTGGGCATCTTTTTGCTTATGTGCGGGAGCATCGCTCTCACCTCGGGCTTTTTGCTCGCGGCGCATTCCATCGGTTGCCTTATCGACGACATGCGCGATGCGTACACGATTGAGGACGGCCGCGTGACCACCTCCTTCGAGGCTACCGACGACCAGCTCAAGGCAGCCGAGGATGCAGCCGACGACGTCGGCGGCGTCACGCTCTACAAGAATTTCTCCATCGACGCCATCATCAAAAAGACCGCCGGCGACGACGGCACCAAGCGCACGTTGCGCACCTATGCGCACCGCACCAAGGTCGATATCGCGTCCTACTGCGAAGGCAAGCAGCCCAAGACGGACGATGAGGTGGCTATCGACCGAGTTTTTGCCACCAACAACGACCTTGTCGTGGGCGATAAGGTTGAGCTTGAGGGCCGCACCTACACCATCTGCGGCATCATGACCCAGCCCGATAGCCAGGCGCTGTTCCTCAACAATTCGGACTTTACGGTGAACACCATCACCTATGGTGTGGCCGAGGTCACCGACGCCGGCTTTGCCGCGCTCGAGGATGCCGGTGGTGCACCTGCCTACACCTACTCCTTTGCTTTTACCGATCGCGACCTCCCCACCGCGGATCGCATCGATGCGGAGCAGGATATGGTCGAGGCGCTGACCGATGCCGATGCGCGCGTGGACGATCTGATCGACGCCGATTCCAACCAGGGTATTGGCTACGCGCGCGACGACGTAGACGGCGACTCCATGATGTGGATGACGCTGCTCAACATTATCATCGTGATCATGGCGTTCGTCTTTGTGGTCCTTACCGACGCCACCATCGAGGAGGAGAGCGCCATCATTGGCACGCTGCTCGCCAGCGGCTATCGCCGCCGCGAGATCGTGCTGCACTACCTGGCACTTCCCGCCATCGTGGGCGTGGTCGCGGCGCTTTTGGGCACCGCGCTCGGCGTCGCGTTCTTTACCGAGCCCATGCGCGGCCTCTATTACGGTTCGTACAGCCTGCCTCCCTTCCAGGTGTACTGGAGCTGGGAGATTTTTGTGAAGTGCGCCGTGGTTCCCGCTGCCGCGCTCATCCTCATCACGCTGGTGGGCCTGCTTCGCAAGATGGGCAAGACGCCGTTGCAGTTCCTTCGTCACGAGGCGAGCGGCAAATCGGGCACCAAGCGCGGCCTGCAGCTGCCGGAGCGCATGGGCTTTGTCTCGCGCTTTCGCCTGCGCATCTTCCTGCGCAACCTGGGCAACTTCGCCACGCTCTTCGTGGGCATTGCGTTTGCCTCGCTGCTGCTGCTCTTTGGCCTGGCGATCCTGCCCACGATGACGCACTATGCGGACAACCTGGAGACAAGCCTGGTCGCCGAGCACCAGTACACGCTCAAGGCTCCGCTAGAGCTTGAGGGTACTGCCGAGGAGCGCGGGCAGTGGGCGGCGCTCGAGCGCTTGCAGTCGATTGACGGCGCGCTGCTCTCCGCCGCCCAGGATGCCGATGACGAGCTTGACGACGCGGCCGATGCGGCGCAGACGGCAGCCGATGCCGCGACCGCATCTCCGTCTGCCGAGAGCCTGGCCGCGGCGCAGGACGCGCTCGCCAAGGTCCAGGACAAGAAAGATGCGCTTTATGCGCGCCTCGATGACCTTGCCGATGCCCTCGGCTGCGACCGCGATGAGGCCATCGACCTGATCGACAAGGCCTCTAAGATCGACACCGACAACGACGACATTCACCCGATCAACACGACCGACAACGGCGCGGGCGCAATCGCGCAGGCCGAGAAATATGCCGTTTACCAGCTGCAATACGACCGCGGCGAGGGAAACGGCACAGAGGCCATCTCTGTCTACGGCATTTCATCTCATTCGCGCTATTGGAAAGACCTCAACGTCGGCGACGGGCGCGTCGTCTTTGGCGGCGGTCTGCTCGATAAGTTTGGCTGGAGCGAGGGCCAGAAGGTCGAGCTTCGCGACAAGTACGAGGCTCGGGATTATTCTCTTGAGTACGCGGGTAAGGACTGCATCTGGGGTTCAAAGTCGGACATGAATATCTATACGAGCATCGATGACTTTAACGAGCTGTTCGGCAACGACGCCGCCTACTTTAACGGCTATGTGAGCGACGAGAAGCTCGACCTCGATGCTCGTTACTTTGCCGGTGACACCACGCCCGACGACATGCGCGCCGTGGGTGACCAGTTCATCGGCATGATGAGCAAAATGATCGGCATGATGGTCGGGCTCGCGGTGTTTATCTTCCTGCTGTTTATGTACCTGCTGACCAAGGCGGTGATCGACCACAGCGCCCGTTCGATCAGCTACATGAAAGTCTTTGGCTATCGCGATAGCGAGATCTCGCATCTGTACATCCGCTCGATCACGCTGTGCGTGGCGGCGTCGCTCGTGCTGAGCCTGCCGGTCATTATTGGCTCGCTCACGGCCATCTTCCGCTCGATGCTGCTCGCCTACAACGGCAATATCGAGATCTACGTGCCCGCTTGGTCCATGGCTGCATGCATCGGCATCGGCTTTGCGACCTACCTGGTCGTGGCGCTGCTGCACACGCGCTCTATCAAGCGCGTCAGCCTGGCCGAAGCCCTCAAGGTGCAGGAGTAGTCATTGGGGACGTTCTTAAACGACTAGTCGTTGGGGACAGTCTTTGCCGGATCGCCGGCTCGCTGGCCGGGCGGCAAGCACTCATTTAAGTCTGTCCCCAATGAGTGCCTAGCGACTCGGCGTTGCGCTTGACTTCAACCCCACTTCAACGGGTACCATCCTCTATGTCTGTAACGCCATATAGACCGAGGGGATAGATCTATGACCGCAACCGCACCCGCAGCACCGGCAAAGGTGTACTTCACCAACCTGCGCACGCATGCTCGCGAGAGCCAGCTCGACAAACTCAAACGCCTCATTCGCCGCGCCGGCATTGAGCAGATCGACTTCGAGAACAAGTTCGTCGCTATCAAGATTCACTTTGGCGAGCTGGGTAACCTGAGCTTTCTGCGCCCAAACTACGCCCGCGCCGTCGCAGACGTCGTGAAGGAGCTGGGCGGCAAACCCTTCCTCACCGACTGCAACACGCTCTATGTGGGCAGCCGCAAAAACGCGCTCGAGCACATCGACACCGCCTACCAGAACGGCTTTACCCCGTATGCCACGGGTTGCCAGATCATCATCGCCGACGGCCTCAAGGGCACCGACGAGGCGCTCGTTCCGGTCGAGGGCGGCGAGTACGTGCGCGAGGCAAAGATCGGCCAGGCACTCATGGACGCCGACATCGTGATTAGCCTCACCCACTTTAAGGGCCATGAGCAGGCCGGCTTTGGCGGCGCCATGAAGAACCTGGGTATGGGCGGCGGTAGCCGTGCCGGCAAGATGGAGCAGCACGCCGCTGGCAAGCCGAGCGTCGATACCACCAACTGCGTTGGCTGCCGTGCCTGCGAGAAGATATGCGCGCACAGCGCCATCACGTTTGACGGTACGCGTGAGCGCGAGCTTGCCAACGGCAGCACTCGCACGGTTCATGTGGCTGCCATCGACCACGATCGCTGCGTGGGCTGCGGACGCTGCATTGCGGCGTGCAACCAGGACTGCATCAAGCCCGACTATGATGCCGCGGCCGACGTACTCAACTACAAGATCGCTGAGTACACCAAGGCCATCGTCGACGGCCGCCCGAGCTTCCACATCTCGCTCGCCATGGACATCAGCCCCAACTGCGACTGCCATCCCGAGAATGACACGCCCATCGTCAACGACATCGGCATGTTCGCGAGCTTCGACCCGGTCGCCATCGACCAGGCCTGCGCCGACGCCGTCCTGGCGTCCGAGCCGCTGCCTAACACCGAGCTTACCGACAGCGCGGCCAAGATGGAGCATAATCACGAGCATCTGGAGGGCGAGCAGGCCAAGGATCCCTTCTGCATCACGCATCCCGACACCGACTGGCGCGCGTGCATCGCGCATGCCGAGAAGATTGGCCTGGGCACGAGCGAGTACGAGCTCATCGAGGTCAAATAGCGCCTAGCTATTGGACATATCAAGCGCTTTTGTAGCGCAACGTTAGTAAAAACCGCCCGTGAGCACAGCGCCCACGGGCGGCTTTTTGGAAGTGCTAGGGGCCAGATAGACCAGTAAACCGTACTATTTGCTTAAAAATTCTTGTCGAGGAACTCGTCGACCGTATTCCAGTAGAGCTCGGGGTCAACTTGCGCGCTCTTGGCGTGGGTGGCGCCATGGATGGTGAGCTTTTGCTTGACCTTGCTGGCGCACACGTCGTAGTTTTGGTCGAGCATGTCGTACGGCACAAAGGTGTCCTGGTCGCCGTGGATGAACAACATGGGAACCGTCGCGTGTTTGAGTTGCTCCACACTGCTCGCCTTATGAAAGTCGTAGCCCGCGCGCACGTTGCACACCAAGTTTGCTACATCGAGCAAGGGAAAACTGGGCAGGCCAAATACATCCTTGAGCTGCAGGGAAAACTCGTCCCAAACGCTTGTATAGCCGCAGTCCTCGATAATGCATTTCACATTTGCGGGCAGAGATTCCCCCGCTACGTTCATGGCAGTCGCCGCGCCCATCGACTCGCCAAAGACCAGGATGCGCGCCTTGGGATCGGCCGCAACAATCCGCCCGATCCACGCGACGACATCGAGTCGCTCGGGCCAGCCCATGCCGATGTAGTCACCGCCGGAACGCTCGTGGGCGCGGGCGGCGGGTGCGAGTACGTTCATGCCGCGGTCGTGGAATCGCTTGACGTATCGGGCCATACCGATGGGCTCGTTGGTATATCCATGCAGGCAGACGGCGTAGTCGTGCGTGCTCTCCGACGCAGCAAAATACCAGGCGGCAAGCTCGGTCCCGTCATCTGCGGTGAGGCCGCTGCTCTCGCGATTCTCTTTAAACCACGCCCGCGCCTCGGTTCCCTCGGCATCCGGCTGCTCACTTTCTTTGCCGTCCTTGCCGTCCTGCATCATCTTCATGGTGTATGGCGCGCGGGGATTCAGCGCGAAGTCAAACAGAAAGTTGCCGGCAAATCCGAGCAGCGCAATGACAACCACCAGCGCAACGACGCCGGCTATCTTGAGCTTTCGATGGGAACGTGCGTTTTGAGACATAAGAAGCTTTCCTATAAGATGTTAATACATCAACATTTAATGCAAGCGCATTATGGACGTTCACCGTTGATGCGTCAACAGGCAAAGAATGGGTAAACAAAGGGTCACGTATGGTGCAAATTTCGCACGCACCCAGACGCTTTGATATAGTGTTGAGAACTCTTTACGTTGGAGGATGTAACCGGCATGTCCGATTCGAGCGACAGTTCCAAGCCGCGACCCAAGGCCGCGGCCGTTCCGCACTACACGGTGGGCGAGGAGATTATGAACTCCGTCACCCATGGTGTCGGCTGCTTGCTGGGTATTGCGGGTCTGGTGCTCCTGATCGTATTCGCTGCACTGCGCGGCGGTGGCCCGGCCCACATGGCCGCGGCAATTGTCTATGGCGTCAGCATCATCCTCGAATACCTAGCCTCCACGCTCTACCATGCGATTCAACCCGCGCGCGCCAAGCGCGTGTTTCGCATCATCGACCACAGCTGCATCTACCTGCTCATAGCCGGCAGCTATACGCCGTTTTGCCTCATCACGCTCGCAAACGACGGCGGCGCTGCGCTGTTCTTCGCCGTATGGGCCATCGCCATTATCGGCATCGCCCTCGAGTGCTTTATGCGCGAGCGCCAGCCGCACTGGGTAAGCGGCCTGGTCTACCTGCTGATGGGCTGGCTCGTTGTCTTTAAGCTGCCCGAGCTCGTGTCGCTGCTCAACCCCGTGGCACTTGCCCTGCTCGCTGTCGGCGGCGTGTGCTATACCGTGGGCGTGCCGTTCTACATCGCCAAAAACGTGCGCTATCTGCATAGTGTGTTTCACCTGTGGGTGCTCGCCGGCAGCATCTTCCAGTTCATGGCGGTGATTCTCTTCGTAATCTAGCGACCGCGCCTGCGCGCCCGCGTCCTCGTTTGGGCGCCGGTGCAATTGCCGTATCCGTCATCAACGTTTTGACCTGACGTCCCGAATCTTGGAGGTTCGAGAAACTCCCGATGGACATAACCATCTCCCTTATCACTACCCTCGTTTTGACCCTCATCAACGGCTACTTCTCTATGTCCGAGATGGCGCTCACCACGGCCAAGCGCGCCGTGCTGGAGCATGAGGCCGAGGAAGGCGACAAGCGCGCCGAGCGTGCCATTAAGCTGGCCGCCGACTCCGACCAGCTGCTCGCCACCATCCAGGTCGCCATCACGCTCGTGGGCTTCGCCTCGTCCGCCGTCGCCTCGACGAGTCTGTCCGACCCGCTTGCCACGTGGCTCATGAGCTTTGGCATCGCGCCGCTCTCCGCCATCGCGCGCGGCCTGGCGCCGGTCATCATCACCGTCGCGGTCGCCTTCGTGTCCATCGTGATCGGCGAGCTCGTCCCCAAGCGCATCGGCCTGGCCAATGCCGAGGGCGTGTCCAAGCAGGTCGTGGGCCCGCTTTCCGTGTTCCAGAAGATCGCCCGTCCGCTCGTGTGGCTGACTGGCGCTTGCTCCGATGGCCTGGCCCGCATCTTGCGTATCAAGAGTGCCGACGACCGTCAGAACGTCTCGGAAGAAGAGATCAAGTACATGGTCTCGGAGCAGGACGACCTGCTCGACGAGGAAAAGCGCATGATCCACGAGATCTTTGACCTGGGCGACACCGTTGCCCGCGAGGTCATGGTGCCGCGCGTGGACACCACCATGTGCGAGGACGACGAGACGGTCGCCAGCGTGCTATCCACCATGCGCCAGACCGGCTTCAGCCGCATCCCCGTCTATCACGAGGACCCCGACAACGTCGCGGGCATCGCGCACATCAAGGACCTGATCCAGCCCGCGCTCGACGGCAAGGGCGACCAGCCCATCGCCGGCTTTTTGCGCGACGCCACCTTTGTGCCCGACACCAAGGACATCCTGCCGCTGCTGTCCGAGATGCAGACCTCGCACGACCAGATCGTGGTCGTCGTGGATGAGTACGGCGGCACGGCCGGCATCATCACCATCGAGGACATCGTCGAGGAGATCGTGGGCGAGATCGAGGACGAGTTCGACCCCGACAACAAGTACCTCACGCGCCTTTCGCGCCGCGAGTGGCTCGTTGATGGGCGTTTTTCGTGCGATGACGCGATTGAGCTTGGTTGGCCGCTTGAGGAAAGCGATGATTATGAGACCATCGCCGGCTGGATTTTGGAGCTTTGCGACTCGGTGCCCGACATCGGAGAGGTGTTTGAGGTCGCGGGGTACAAGTTTAAAGTGCAGTCGATGCGTGGCCAGCGCATCTCGCTCATTCGCGTGATCGCTCCGGCCGAAACCGATAAGAAGGATTCCGAGTCTTCGGTAGACGAGCCGACGACGTCGGGTGCGGGTTCCGCGAATCCGCACGACGGCGACGAGTAGGACAAGGAAGAGTAGGGGAGAGTTATGGCAGGCCTGTTCAACATCCTTAAGGTCACCGTCAGCGAGGACAAGATCTGCGCGCACGTGCTGGTGAACCCCGGCATGCCGCTCATGACCTCGGAGGATATCGAGGCCACGGCGCGCGTGTACTACCTGGTGCCGGCGATTGCCAAGCACCTGTGCCTGGGCGATTCCGGCCGCGAGTTCCAGGACTGCATGGGTCAGACCGAGCTCTGCCACCTGCTGGAGCACGTGACGGTCGAGCTCATGAACGAGACCGGTCTTGCCGGTAGCATCTCGTGCGGCCGCACGCGCGTAAGCGAGCATGACGAGCGTGTCTTTGAGGTCGAGCTTTCGTGCCCCGACGACGCACTGGCCATCGGTGCGCTGTCGTCGGCCACCTTTATGATGGACTGGGCGTACCTGCACGCCGACCAGCCTGCCCCCGACGTGGAAGGCACGGTCGCGGGCCTGCGCAACCTGGTGCTGGGCATGCGCGCCGAGGCCGAGGGCAAGGATCCTCACGAGGCCGTCGCCGCTGCGAACGGCGAAGATGCTGCCGAGGACGAGGGCGCTGACGAGGGCGATGTGCCGGTCGACGCCGAGCCCGTTGCCGATGCGACCGCCGAGCCCGTTCCCACCGAGCCCCAGGGCGTCCCCAACTTTGACGACGAGCCCCAGGTGGCGATTGATACCGAGGGCGCGGTTGCCGAGAACCACGAGGCCTCCGCTGCCGTCTTTGGCGGTGCGGCGACGGTTCCGGTAGGACCTGCGCATGAGGGCGGCCTGCCGCTCGTGGACGGCGCCGGCGAGGACCCGGGTGCCACGGTGGCCATGCCGGCTATGCCCCAGGAGTAGGCCTACGCGTTTATCACCATCACGTACCTGCGCCTTTGCCGTACGCAGATGAGCGGAGCGGCAAGCGATGCGCTGCGGGTATAATGGACAGCATTCAAACGGTGGGCACCGACGTGCCCGCAGGAGAGGAATGATCATGGGTAAGACTTTCAGCTTTGTCTCCGGCGCACTTTTTGGTGCCGCTGCCGGCGCTATTGTCGGCGTTGCTCTGGCCCCGCGCTCGGGCGCCGAGACCCGCGCCATGGCTGCCGATATCGCCAATGACGCCTGGGACAATATGCGCGACACCTACGAGCACAGCGCCGAGGAGGCCCGTGCTGCGGTGAATGACTTTGGCCCGATGGTCGACGCCAAGACCGACGACCTGCGCGCCAAGGTCGACCTGGCCCGCGAGCGCATGGACCAGCTGCGCGAGCAACTCAACGACGCCATTTCGGGCGGCAACGTGACGCCTGCCGCCGACGTCGTGGTCGAGAACGCCGTCGAGGCTGATACCGAGGCTGCGGAGCCCTCGACCGAGGCATAATGCGCGCCGGGGATTTTGTCGGCGCCAAGATCTATCGCAAGCCTACCGAGGACAAGCGCACCAAAAAGGACGGCACGCCGCGCAGCCCTAAAAAGCTCGGAAAGATTCACTTTCCGGTCTTTACCCCGGGCGGTACGCGCGTGGTCGGCTTTATGGTCCGCCAGTCCGATATCGCGGGCATGATCGAGCGTCCCGATCGATTCGTAGCGCTCGACGCCATTGGTGTCTACGAGGGCGCCATTGCGGTCGATGACGTCAAGGACACGTACGATGCCGCCGCCGCCAAGCGCCTCGACATCAACCTGGACGATTGCATCATCTGGGTCGGTATGGACGTGCGCACGGAATCGGGCGACGTCGTGGGCTATTGCTCGGACGTTGAGTTCAAGCCACGTTCGGGCATCGTGCAGGCATTCTATGTGACCGCCGGTGCTGCTTCGAGTGTTTTGGTTGGTGACACGCAGGTGCCGCCGACGATGCTACGCGGCTACGAGAACGGTGCGATGGTCGTCTCGGACGAGGTCAAGTCGCTTGGGTATTCGGGCGGTGCGGCCGCCAAGGCCGCCGAGGCCAGCGTCGTGGTGGGCGACAAGGTCAAAAAGGGCGCCAAGGTGCTCGACGACAAGGGATCGGTCGCCGTGGACAAAGGCAGTCGCGCACTGGGCAAGCAGCTCGGCAAGACGCGCGGCATGTTCAAGGCCTTTAAGGACGAATACCAAAAGGCGAGCGGAGGCTCGTCAAAAGCTACAAAATAGCGACGTACCAAATGATGGGAGGCAAGCCGGAGACCTGTTGCTCCGGCTTGCTGTGTTTATGGGGGAGGGCACATGCGCCAAAACGGATCCAACTTAAACGGGCGTTCGGGTGCGCGTCCGACGGCGCGCCGCGACCTGGGGCAGCTGCCCAGCGGTCAGCGCCGTCGCCGCCGTAAGCCCGGCGCGATGTACCTCAACCATAGCCGCGGGTTTAGCGACCGCAGCGCGCGCATCGGCAACGGGCGCTCGCCGCGCCGACCGTCCCGTCTGCCCTATGCGCTCATTGCCGTGGGCTGTGCGCTCGTGCTGTTTATCGCTGCCGTCGTGGGCTACGTCAACCGCAGCGTGGACGTGGAACTTAACGGGCAAAAGACCGCGGTGCGCGTGGGCTCTACGCTGCAGAATCTCATCGACGACCAGGAGTTGACCGATACCTACGACGCAGGCGACCTGCTGGCCGTCGATGACAGCGTGCTCAAGCGCCATGGCGGCGAAAAGCTGTCGGTTAAGGTGGACGGCAAGCGCATAAAACAGGGCAAATGGGATAGCCGCGAACTTGAGGGCGGCGAGAAGGTGACGGTCAAGGATGGCCGTAACACCTACGAGAAGCACGAGGTTCAGGCTACGGTTATCGAGCCCAAGCTCAAGGTCGAGGGCACGGGCGCTATCGAGTATGTGCAGACATGGGGTGTCCAGGGCCGCTCCGAGGTGTGGGTTGGTGAGCAGTCGGGCAAGACGCAGGACCGCGGCGAGGTTGTGCCCGCCACCGATTGCGTCGTTGCGTGCGCCAGCGTGGCGCCCAAGGGCAACAAAAAGTACGTGGCGCTGACGTTTGACGAGGGTCCGAGCGGCGCCACCAAACAGATCTTGCAGGTGCTCAAGGAAAAGGGCGTTACCGCGACGTTCTTCCTTTCGGGCGATGCGGCCGAGGCCTCGCCTGCCACGGCCAAGGCGATTGTCGATGCCGGGTGCGAGATCGGATCCAACAGCTACAGCGACGATTCGCTCAAGGGTCAGGACCGTGAGACGGTACGCGAACAGATCACGAAAGGCACCGATGCGATTAAGTCGGCGACCGGCGTGAAGACGATGCTGCTGCGTGCTCCCTACGCTGCCTTTGACGAGCAAAACTGGATTGATGCGATGGACCTGGTCTCCGCCGTGGTCTCGTGGAATATTGACTCGGGCGACTGGCTGCTCAACGGTGCCGACGAGCAGGTCTCAACGGTGCTCGATTCGGTGACGCCGGGCAATATCGTGCTGCTCACCGATAGAGACGAATGCGCCGAGCAGACGCTCGAGGCGCTGCCGCAGATTATCGACGGTCTTGTCGCCGACGGATACAAGATCGTGACGCTCAGCGACCTGGTCAAGACGGACACATCGCTCAGCAAAAAGCTCACCTCGCTGACGAAGGTCACCATGCCCAAGGACGCCGTGTTCCCCCAACTTGCCGAGGACGATGACACCACAGACTAGTTATTTAAGAACGTCCCCAATGACTATGTCACGGATGCGTCGGCGTTTGGTATGCCTGCGATGTTTGGAGCATAAATTTGGCGCCACAGCGCGATGCTGATGCTATAGTTACTGCGGATAACAAGGGTCAAGAGAAAGGTTGCAGGTGAAATCCAAACCTCGACCATACAGTCGATGACCCCTTGCAGGTGCTTCTTGCGCATGCACGGGGTGTGAGCGCCGAGCGGCGTGCCGCCCGCGCATGCGTATACATATCTAAAAGTCCGCGGATGGCGCGCCGGCATGGCCGCAGTCCGAAGGGATAATGATGGGGAGCACCAGTGAATTATCTGAGTGAGATGCTCAAACTGCCGGTCTTGGACGTCGATGGCGAAAAGCTCGGCGTTGTGAACGATTTTGGCATTGCTACCGGCGAAGTTTTTCCACACGTGACGTCGCTCGCGTTCCGAGGACCCGGTAAGACGCCGTTTATGATCAGCTGGCGCAAATGGGTCGACCGTATCGACGAGACGGGTGTGCACCTTAAGTCGCCGGCCACCGAAATCCGTTTTTCGTACTTGCAGCCGACCGAACTCTTGCTTGCCCGTGACGTGCTTAACAAGCAGATTGTCGACACGCAGGGCATGAAGGTCGTGCGCGTCAACGACATCAAGTTTTCCATGTCGGGCGAAAATCAGCTGCGTTTGCTGGGTGCCGAAGTTGGCGCCCGCGGTCTGCTGCGCGCGATCAGCCCCGCACTCGAGCATGTCGTCGAGAGCTTTATGAAGCATCTGGGCAAACCGCTCGGTGAGGACATCATCGCCTGGTCCTATATGGATCTGCTCGACCGTTCGACTAAAAACATCCAGCTGTCGGTGTCGCACAAGACGCTCGGCGAGCTGCACCCTGCCGACATTGCCGACATTATCGAGCAGCTCGACCCGCGCCTGCGTGCACAGGTGTTCGCGCAGCTCGACACCGCCCAGGCCGCCGAGGCCATCTCGGAGTTCGATGACGACGAGCTTATGACCGAGATGCTCGAGGGCCTGTCCGACACCGACGCATCGTCGATGCTGGCCATGATGGACCCGGACGACGCCGCCGACCTGATCGACGAGCTCGATTACGAGAAGGCCGAGAAGCTTCTGCGCCTGATGGGCGTTCAGGAGGAGAAGGCGATTCGTAATCTGCTGGGCTATGAGGACAACACCGCCGGTCGCATCATGACCTCGGAGTTTGTCTCCCTGCCTGCCACGGCGACGGTCGCTGACGCCATCGAGGCGATCCGCAAGCTCGACGAGGACTTTGAGAGCGTCTACTACGTCTATACCGAGGACCCGAGCGGCATGCTCACCGGCGTGCTTTCGCTACGCACGCTTATCGTGGCCGACCGCGACGCCACGCTGGGCCAGCTGGCCTATCGCGACCTGGTTTATGTGTCGCCCGACGACGACCAGGAAGACGTAACGGACGAGATGACCAAGTACGACCTGGTCGCCATCCCCGTTTGCGACGAGAACCGCCACATTTTGGGTATCGTGACCTTTGACGACGCCATGGATGTTATCGCCGAGGAGCACCAGGAGGACCTGCAGATCGCCGGTGTCGGCTCGGGTGACAGCGCGTCCGACGACTCGACGAACGTGCTCAGCTGGTTCGTGCATCGCCAGTACTGGGTTGTTGTATGGGGCATCGCATCGTGCATCATGGCGACCGTGCTGGGAACGGCGCTCGGCTCCGCGCATCTGGTGGTGTTCCCCATGTGCGCCATGCCGCTCGTGCTGCTGGCGGCCTCGCGCATGGTGTCGTTCGTCAAGAACTACTTCCTGGAGTATGACGGTCACGACGACGAGCCCAAGCCGTATCTGGGGTTCTTCTTCCAGAGCACGGGCATGGGCCTGATTCTGTCACTCGTGACCTACCTGTGCTCCCAGCTGGTGCGCACCGCTGCGTTCCCCGATGCGTCCATGTTTGAGGAGCAACTCTTTACCGGGTGTTTTAATATCGCTGCCATCATTTGCCTGGTTGGCAACATGAGTGCCGTGATTTACCTGATGGTGCTGTTCTGGCGTGACGAGCATGACCTCAACACGTCGGGCACCGCCATGAACGTCATTGCCGTCATGATCTCGTGTGTGGCGTATTGCATCGCCGCGGTGCTGCTCGCCATGTCAGTCATGGGTTAGGTGGTCGCGTGCAAAATACCAAGCAAAAGTCGGGCACCAAGCAAAAACTGACCATCGCGGCCATCTTTGGCGCTATGGGCCCCGGTCTGCTGGCGGCGCTTTCGGGCAATGACGCCGGCGGCATTGCAACGTATTCCAGCGCGGGCGCCAGCTATGGCTACAAAATGCTCTGGATGCTTCCCGTCATGACTGTGCTGCTCATCGTGACGCAGGAGACCGCGGCGCGCTGCGGCTGCGTCACGGGCAAGGGCCTGGCATCGCTCATTCGCGAGCGCTTTGGCGTGCGCAAGAGCGTGTTGGCCATGGCGGCGCTGTTGATCGCCAACACGGCTGTGACCATTTCGGAATTTGCGGGCATCGCGAGTGGTCTTGCTCTCTTTGGCGTGCCGGCGAGCATCTCGGTGCCGTTGGTGGCGCTGCTGGTATGGATGCTTACCATGTCGGGTAGTTTCCAGCGCATCGAGAAGATTCTACTGCTGGTGAGCTGCGTGTTCGTGACCTACATCGTCGCCGCGTTTATGGCCGGCCCCAACTGGGGCGAGGTCGCGGTCGACTTGGTCGTCCCCAATATTCAAAACGACCCCAGCTACGTGTCGCTCGTGGTCGCAACGATCGGTACCACCATCGCACCGTGGATGATCTTTTTGGCGCAGAACAACGTGGTCGATAAGAACGCGGGCGAGGACGACATCGTGCTGCAGCGTATTGATACCGTGAGCGGCTCGCTTGCTGCCGATGTCATTGCCGGCTTTATTATCATCACGACCGGTACGGTGTTGTTCCCGGCGGGTATTCAGATTAGCGATGCCGCCGATGCTGCCCGCGCGCTGGAGCCTATTGCGGGTCAGTGGTCCACGGTACTGTTTGCCTCGGGCTTGGTCGCGGCGAGCTTCTTGGCCGCCTGCGTGCTGCCGGGCGTTACGTCGAGCGCTATCTGCGAGGCATTTGGCTGGGAGCGCGGTGCCGACCGCAGCTGGGACGAGGCCCCGGTCTATCGCGGCATCATTACGGCCATCATCGGTATCTCTGCCGTGCTGGTGCTTATGCCCGGCGTCGATCTGTTCCAGATTATGATGACCTCGCAGGTCATCAATGGCGTGCTGCTGCCCGTGGTTCTGGTGTTCCAGGTAGTTATTGCCGCTGACCGTCACATTATGGGCACTAACCGCAACGGCCGCGTGTGGAATGTGCTCACTTGGGCGACTATCGGTGTGATTACGGTGCTGACGGTCGTCATGTTTGTTCTGCAGGCGATGGGTTACAGCGCTTAGCGCCTCTTTTGGACTCCAAACAGGCCGCAGCGATGGACTGCGGCCTGTTTTTTGCCCGCTATAGGGCGTTAGTTATATGGCAGTGGACAAAAAATGCCAAATATGAGTACTGTTGCCTTGCCGATAGCATTTACGACCAAGAAAATAATGAACATAGTTAAGAATCTGTTTATTAAAAGCGGGTCTCCAAGTCCTAAGCCGGCCATTCTGGTCAACTGGAAGGGTCGTGCGCTACCGCATGAGCGCCATTTTGGGTGGTTTTGCCTGCTACTAAAATGGTAACAGTACTCATATTTGCCACTTTTTGTCCACGACTTCTTGGAGTCGGATCGCGCGCGCGAGCGTGGTGTAAGAAGGCGCATCGCCTGCTGCCGTCGTCAG
>CAUHJB010000016.1:0-57572 GCA_959606495.1 uncultured Collinsella sp.
AGGGCATGACCGAGGTCGAGGAGCACTTCCGCATCCTGCACGAGGAGCTCGACCTGCCCATCTTCGCCTATGACATTCCCGTCTGCGTTCACACCAAGCTCCCCTGGAAGCTCCTTGCCAAGCTCGGCGCCGAGGGCGTCCTGGCCGGCGTCAAGGATTCCTCGGGTGATGACATCTCGTTCCGCTACCTCGTTCAGGAGAACGAGAAGAATGGCCATCCGATGAGCATCCTCACCGGTCACGAGGTTGTTGTCGACGGCGCTTACCTCGGTGGCGCCGACGGCTCTGTCCCGGGCCTTGCCAACGTTGAGCCCGAGGGCTACGTGCGCCAGTGGAAGGCCGCTCAGGCTGGTGACTGGGCTACCGTCAAGGCCGAGCAGGATCGCCTCAATGAGATTTCGCACATCTGGGATGTCACCTCGGGCGTCCAGGGCTATGCCGGTGGCGTCGGTGCCTTCAAGACCGCTATGAACCTCATGGGCATCTTCGACAGCCCGACCATGCCGCGCCCGGTGAAGGCCATGACCGGCGAGAACGTCGAGGCGATTAGGAAGGTCCTCCAGGACAACGGTCTCCTGTAAAGCTTCCCCAGGCACCCGATCTTGGGGCTCAAGTGGTCGGGCGTGACCCATTAGGTCAACGCCAGACCACTTTCACCCCAACCTCGGGCACCAGGGAAACCTTTACCAAGTTGCGGCGATAATACCGCCTTCATTTCCTGTAGTTGATTTATCTCCGAAGGAGAGCGACATGGAGAACAAGTACGTCTGCTCCGTCGATATCGGCGGCACTAAGATCGCGACTGCCATTATGGAGTATCCGGCTGATGGCAGCGTGCCCCATCCCGTTTTTGAGGCCGAGGTTCCTACCGAGGCCCAGGAGGGCGGCGAGGCCGTCTTCCAGCGTATCGAGGCGTCCATCAAGGCCGCTCTTGAGGCGAATCCTGATGTCGAGGTCCTCGGTGTCGGTATCGGTGCCGCAGGCGTCGTCGACCCCAAGACGGGCGCTATCGCGTATGCCAACGAGATTATGCCTGGCTGGTCCGGCGTTCAGTTGGGGCCGCGTCTGCGCGAGGACCTTGGTCTTCCCGTTGCCGTCGTGGGCGACGTGCAGGCTCATGCTCTGGGCGAGGCCCACTGGGGCGTCGGTAAGGGCAAGTTCTCCGTCTTGTGTCTGGGCATCGGTACGGGCATCGGCGGCGCATATGTCGAGAACGGCCGCGTGATGCAAGGCTTCCATGGTGCTGCCGGCCATATGGGCCATATCGAGTGCTCGGCTGCAGCCGGCATTCCCTGTGCCTGTGGTCGTTCTGGCCATCTTGAGTCGGTAGCCTCGGGCACCTCGATTGGCCGTATGTACGATGAGCGCTTTGGTCGCGTCGACCCCAGCCGTCCTTCGGTCGGTCGCGATGTGAACGACCTGTGCCGCGCGGGCGACGCAAAGGCAACCGAGGTTATCCATGACGCCGGCTTTGCGCTGGGTGCCAGCTTGGGCTCGCTCGCTAACATCCTGGACCCTGAGGTCATCGTGCTTTCGGGCGGCGTGATTCACCAAGGTTCCGATTGGCGTTCGCAGACGTGGAAGGACTCGGTGCACGAGGGCTATGCCAGCCAGGCGCTCGATCCGCTTCAGGACACGCCGATTCTCATCGGTTCTCTGGAGGGCGACGCGCCGCTTATCGGTGCCGCCGAACACCTTCTTGCGTCGTTGAAGTAAACATAACTACCAAGTGCGCCTTCTGAGGTGCCGCAGATTGACGTGAAAGAGGAGCGAAGCGTACTTCGGTACGCGAGCGACGGTTTGAACGTCAAGGTGCGGTGTCTCAGAAGGCTATTTTGAGAAAGGTTGAGTCGAACATGACCGTTGATCCTTTGATTCAATCCCTGAAGGGCAAGCTCGTCGTGAGCGTTCAGGCCTATATGGGCGAGCCGCTTCGTACGCCCGAAACCATGGCTCAGATGTCTCGCGCCTGCGAGCTTGGCGGCGCCGCCGCTATTCGCTGCCAGGGTCTTGCCGACATCGCCGCCATTAAGGGCCGCTGCGAGGTCCCCGTCATCGGCTTGTGGAAGGATGGACACGAGGGCGTCTACATCACGCCGACGCTGCGTCATGCTCGCGCCTGTGTTGCCGCCGGTGCCGACATCGTGGCAATTGATGCCACTGATCGCCCGCGTCCCGATGGCAAGACCGTCGAGGACACCTTCCGTCCGCTGCACGAGGAGGGCGTGCTCCTGATGGCCGACTGTGCCACCATCGAGGATATTCGTCGTGCTGTCGACATGGGCTTCGACCTAGTGTCCACCACGCTTTCTCACGGTGTTGCCGCAATCGATTGCACTATGGCCGACGGTCCTGATCTGCCGCTCCTGCGCCAGGCGACCGAGGAGTTTCCCGGCCTTCCCATTATCTGCGAGGGCCGCGTGCACACGCCCGAGGAGGCCCGCGCCGCGATTGATGCGGGCGCCTGGGCAGTAGTCGTGGGCACTGCCATTACGCACCCCACGAGTATTACGAGTTGGTTCAAAGCCGCGCTTGAGGCGTAAGACGGACCTCGTATCCGCTCAGGGCGGTATACTCATTAAAGGCAATTGACCGCGCGGGATCCGGGTTGCTGGGTCCCGCGCTTGTTTTTAGGAGGCAGCACATGCAAAAGGGAGATGCCATGGATGCGGCGGAGCGCTCGGAGCGCATCCCCGATATCGTCATCATCACCGGAATGTCCGGATCGGGCCGAACGCAGGCCATGCATGTGTTCGAGGACATGGGCTACTTTTGCATCGACAACTTGCCTCCGCGTCTGATCGCCCAGCTCGCCGAACTCGTCGGCATCAATACGGGCGTGGGCAGGCATCTTGCCGTCACCTGCGACTTGCGCAGCCAGGGCTTGTTCGATGAGCTGCTCGATGCCGTTGCCGCGCTCGAGGAGCGCGAGATGAGCTGCGACATCGTTTTTCTCGAGGCCTCTGACGAGGTACTGATCCGTCGTTATAGCGAAAACCGCCGCCGCCATCCCATTGCCAAGCCGGGGGAGACTACGGCCGATGCGATTCAGCGGGAGCGCCTGCAGCTGCAGGGTGTGCGCGATCGAGCCGATATGATCATCGACACGAGCCGCTTGCGCACTTCTGCCTTACGTAACAAGCTTCGCATGGCGTTCTCCGAGTTGTCCGACCAGCAGCTCATGGACGTTCACGTGTTCTCGTTTGGCTTTAAGCATGGTATGCCCGTCGAGGCGGACATTATGATCGACGTTCGCTTCCTGCCCAATCCTTTCTACGATCCCGAGATGCGCACCATGACCGGTCTCGATAAGAAAGTCTCCGACTTTGTTCTGGGCCATCCCAAGACTCAGGAGTTCTGGAAGGCCTGGACGCAGCTGCTCGATACGGTCATGCCCGGCTATATCGCAGAGGGCAAGCCGCAGCTTTCTATTGCCATCGGTTGCACGGGCGGTCAACACCGCAGCGTTGCCATCGCCGAGGCCACGGCTCGTTATTTGGAAGGCGCCCAGTATCACGTGAGCATTTCCCATCGCGACTTGTCGCGCGCCAACACGAAAGCATAGGCCTGCATGTCGTTTACCGCCGAGGTGCGTGACGAGCTCGCGCGCTGCGAACCCGAATGTGAATACTGCGATTTGTCGACGCTTGCCGCCCTGACGCGTGTGAGTGGTACACTTTCGCTGGCCGGCTCCGGGCGGTATCGTTTGACGGTCGCGACCGAGACGGGCGCCGTCGCGCGCACGATGATTACACTGACGCATCGTATCCTTAAGCTCAAAACGGAATTCACCGTTCGTAAATCGGTCTTGCATAAGGTCCGTAACTATCTCATTACCCTGCCCGATCAGCCCGACCTGGACAAGGCTCTGGTGCTGCTGGGCATTCTCGACCGCAGGGGAGGACTCGTCGCCGGTGTTCCCCGGCACATCGTTGCCCGTCCCTGCTGCAGGCTTGCCTACATCCGCGGCGCGCTCATCGCCGGCGGTTTCGTGGCCGATCCCCGCGGCGACTTTCATTTGGAGGTCGCGGTGCAGGGCGAGCAATATGCCAAGGGGCTCTGCGATCTGCTGGAGCAGATTGGGGTCCATGCGCGCGTCAACGCACGGCGCGGATCCTTTGCTGTCTACATTAAGAGCGCCGAGGAGATCGAGCAGCTCCTAAAGCTGGTCGGCGCCAAGCGCAGCGTTGCCGAGATTGAGGAAGCGCGCGCGGTTAAATTGGTTAAGAACGACGTAAATCGTCGCGTGAATGCCGAGCTAGCCAATCAGACTAGAAGCGCGGGTGCCGCCCAGCATCAGCTTGCGTTGATCGACGAGCTCGAACAGCGGGGTTTGCGCGACACGCTTCCGGACGCCTTGGCGGTCTTTTGCGACCTGCGCGAGCGCTATCCCGATCTGTCGCTGCGCGACTTGGGGGAGATGGCCGACCCTCCCTTGTCGAAGTCGGCCCTCTACCATCGAGTTTTGAGGCTTGAAAAGCTCATTGAAGCAAACAGGTAGTTTGAAGTATCGATTTATATACGGATTTAGCTGCTATTTTATTCTTTAAAACGTTTTAACGTAAATTTGATTTTCAATTTCGAGCATTCTCGTGAAATTCAAGTCAAAAAAAAGGTATATTAGGCGAGTGGTTAGTTTGTGGGCCTCAACGGCGGGCGCTGTAGCTCGCGGGGGCCTTACGAAAGGAGACACAATGGCAGTAAAGGTTGCTATTAACGGCTTCGGTCGCATCGGTCGTCTGGCTTTCCGTCAGATGTTCGGTCATGAGGGCTCCGAGATCGTCGCTATCAACGACCTCACCTCTCCCGATATGCTCGCTTACCTGCTGAAGTACGACTCCACGCAGGGCAACTACGCTCGCGATCACGAGGTCGTTGCTGGCGAGGATTCCATCACCGTTGACGGCAAGGAGATCAAGATCTACAAGGAGGCCGACGCCAACAACCTGCCTTGGGGCGACCTCGACGTCGACGTCGTTCTCGAGTGCACCGGCTTCTACACCAGCAAGGCTAAGGCTCAGGCCCACATCAACGCTGGCGCCAAGAAGGTCGTCATCTCCGCTCCGGCCGGCAGCGATCTGCCCACCATCGTGTACAACGTCAACCACGAGACGCTGACCGCTGAGGACAACATCATCTCCGCTGCTTCCTGCACCACCAACTGCCTCGCCCCGATGGCCAAGGGTCTGAACGACTTCGCTCCCATCGTGTCCGGCATCATGACCACCATTCACGCCTGGACCGGCGACCAGATGCCGCTCGACGGCCCGCAGCGCAAGGGCAACAAGCGTCGTAGCCGCGCCTGCGCCGTCAACATCGTCCCCAACACCACCGGTGCTGCCAAGGCTATCGGCCTGGTTCTCCCCGAGCTCAACGGTAAGCTCATCGGTGCCGCCCAGCGCGTCCCGACGCCGACCGGCTCCATCACCAACCTCTACGCTGTCGTTGACAAGAAGGTCACCGTCGACGAGGTCAACGCCGCTATGAAGGCCTACGCTTCCACCATCTCCGAGACCTTCGGTTACAACGAGGACGACATCGTCTCCACCGACATCATCGGCGAGACCCACGGCTCCATCTTCGACGCCACTCAGACCATGTGCTCTGACCTCGGCAACGGCCAGACCCTCGTTCAGGTCACCTCTTGGTACGACAACGAGAACTCCTACACCTCTCAGATGGTCCGCACCATCAAGTACTTCGAGAAGTTCGTTGCTTAATTTAGCTTTTAGCGAATAGCTCGTTGAGCGTCTAAAGAAGGGCGCGGCCTCATAGGGCTTACACCCTAGGGTCGCGCCCTTTTTATAGGAAATCGTCTGCCGTAATGGGAGGCAGACACGTACGAAAGGTAGAAGCAAACATGGCCTTTACCAAGAAGACCGTCCGCGACATCGATGTCGACGGCAAGCGCGTTCTCGTCCGCGTTGACTTCAACGTGCCTATCAAGGATGGCGTCGTTGGCGACACCACCCGCATCAAGGCTGCCCTGCCCACCATCAACTACCTCGTTGAGCACAACGCTCGCGTCATCCTCATGAGCCACCTCGGCCGTCCCGATGGCACCGGCTTCCAGCCCGAGCTCTCCCTTGAGCCTGTCGCCAAGAAGCTCGCTGAGCTCTCTGGTCTCGATGTTGCCTTTGTCGCCGACACCTACGGCGAGAAGGCCGCCGAGGCTGTTGCCGCCGTCGAGCCGGGCAAGGTCCTCGTTCTCGAGAACGTCCGTTTCGACAAGCGTGAGAAGAAGAACGATCCCGAGATCGCCAAGAAGCTCGCTTCCTATGGTGACGTCTTCGTTCTCGATGCTTTCGGCACCGCTCACCGCGCCCAGGGTTCCGTCGTGGGCCCCGCCGCTTACCTGCCTGCCGTCGCCGGCTTCCTGCTCGAGAAGGAGGTCGACACGCTGACCGGCATCTTCGCCGAGCCCGAGCGCCCCTTCGTCGCTATCGTCGGCGGTTCCAAGGTTTCCTCCAAGATCGGCGTTCTCGATCACCTCATCGACTCCGCTGATACCCTGATCATCGGTGGCGGCATGGCCTACACCTTCTTCCTGGCTCAGGGCCTGACCGTCGGTCAGTCCCTCAAGGAAGAGGACTGGGTCGAGCGTGCCGGCGAGATGCTCAAGAAGGCCGAGGAGAAGGGCGTCAAGATCCTGCTCCCCATCGACAACCGCGTTGCCGATCACTTTGGCGAGGACGCTGTCCCCGAGGTTGTCGCTTCCGACGCTATCCCCGACGATCGTGAGGGCATGGACATCGGCCCCAAGACCGAGGAGCTCTACGCCGAGGCTGTCAAGGGCGCCAAGACCGTGTTCTGGAACGGCCCCATGGGCGTCTTCGAGTTCGATAACTTCGCTCACGGCACCCAGGCTATCGCCGAGGCCGTCGCCGAGGCCGACTGCACCTCGATCATCGGCGGTGGCGACTCTGTCGCAGCTGTCAACAAGTTCAACCTGGCCGACAAGATGAGCTGGATCTCCACCGGTGGTGGCGCTTCCATGGAGCTCGTCGAGGGTAAGGCCCTGCCCGGAGTGGAGGCGCTTCTCGATGCCTAATCGCACCCTTCTTATCGCTGG
Source organism: uncultured Collinsella sp. (assembly GCA_959606495.1). Lineage (GTDB taxonomy): Bacteria > Actinomycetota > Coriobacteriia > Coriobacteriales > Coriobacteriaceae > Collinsella. The sequence goes on from CAUHJB010000016.1 coordinate 7,073, forward strand.
TAACTGGAAGATGAACAACGACGTCGCCGAGGCCGCCAAGCTCGCCGACGAGCTGGCTCAGGCTCTGCCCGAGGTTCCGGCTGGCGTCGAGGTGCTCGTCTGCCCTCCGACCATTGACATCACCACGGTTCATGACCGCATTCAGGCTGCCCCCATCGCCCTCGGTGCACAGAACGTGTACTGGGAGGCCAAGGGTGCCTTCACCGGTGAGTCCTCTTGCGACATGCTCAAGTCCGCTGGCTGCACCTACTGCATCATCGGTCACTCCGAGCGTCGCGACTACTTCCACGAGACCGACGAGGATCAGAACAAGAAGGCCAAGGCCCTCGTTGCCGCCGGTCTTGTTCCCGTCTTCTGCTGCGGCGAGTCCCTCGAGGTCCGCGAGGCTGGCACCTATGTCGAGCACGTCGTGAACCAGGTCAAGGCTGGCCTTGCCGGTCTTGAGATCACCTGCCCCAAGCAGGTCGTCGTCGCCTACGAGCCCATCTGGGCCATCGGCACCGGCAAGACCGCTACCGCTGAGGACGCCCAGGAGGTCTGCGGCGCTATCCGTGAGACCCTCAAGGAGATGTTTGGCGAGGAGCTCGCTAACGGCATCCGCGTTCTCTATGGTGGCTCTGCCAAGCCCGGCAACATCGCCGAGCTCGTCGCCAAGCCTGACGTTGACGGCGCCCTAGTGGGCGGCGCTTCGCTCAAGGCTGCCGACTTCGCCTCTATGGTCGTCAAGGCAGGCGAGTAGGACATATGGCACAGCGTCATCTTCCTGCACTCCTGATCATCATGGATGGCTGCGGCCTTGCTCCGGCCGATGGCGAGAACGCCGTCGCCGCTGCCAAGACGCCCTTCCTTGATAGCCTGTACGAGAAGTATCCTCACACCACGCTCGGTGCTTCGGGCGAGGACGTGGGCCTTCCCGACGGTCAGATGGGCAACTCCGAGGTAGGCCACCTCAACATCGGTGCCGGCCGCATCGTGTTCCAGGAGCTTTCGCGCATCAACAACGCCATCAAGGACGGCTCCATCGCCAAGAACGTGGTCTTCGTCAAGGCTATGGACGACGTCAAGGCCGAAGGCAAGACCCTGCATCTCATGGGCCTTATGAGCCCTGGCGGTGTTCATTCTCACATGAACCACGTCGAGGCTCTGGTCAAGATGGCTGCCCAGCATGGCGTCAAGACCGTTCGCGTCCACGCCTTCATGGATGGCCGCGACGTCGACCCGCAGTCCGGTGCCGGCTACATGAGCGAGTTCTGCGCTTTCCTGGCTAAGATCTCCGAGGAGACCGGTTGCGACGCTCGCGTTGCCACCGTTTCGGGCCGCTATTGGGCCATGGACCGCGACAACCGTTGGGAGCGCATCCAGCGCGCCTACGACGTCATGGTCAACGCGTCCGATGCCGATACCGACCCCGTTGCCGGTATCAAGGCCTACTACGAGAAGGATCCGCGCGGCGACGAGTTCGTCGAGCCTTTCGCGGCCCACAACGAGGGCATCCACGAGGGCGACGCGGCCATCTTCTTCAACTTCCGTCCCGACCGCGCTCGTCAGATGACCCGCGTGTTCACGGACAAGGAGTTCGATGGCTTTGAGCGCGAGCAGATTAAGCTCTCGCACTTTGTGACGATGACCGAGTACGATCCGACGTTTGACGTCGAGGTCGCCTTCCCCAAGACGTTCCCCGAGAACGTCCTGGCCGACGTTATCGCCGCCAATGGCCTGAAGCAGCTGCACACCGCCGAGACCGAGAAGTATGCCCACGTGACGTTCTTCCTCAACGGCGGCATCGAGGAGCCCAAGGAGGGCGAGGAGCGCGTGCTCGTCGCTTCCCCCAAGGTTGCTACCTACGATCTGCAGCCTGAGATGAGCGCTCCCGAGGTTACCGAGAAGCTCGTCGCCGCCGTCAACGAGGATCGCGCTGATTTCTACATCGTGAACTTCGCGAACTGCGACATGGTTGGTCACACCGGTGTCTTCGACGCCGCCGTTAAGGCCGTCGAGGCTGTTGACGATGCCCTGTCCAAGGTTGTCCCGGCGATTCTCGCCAAGGGTGGCTTTGCGCTGATTACCGCCGACCACGGCAACGCCGATCACATGTTTGACGTTGCTTCCGACGGTTCCAAGCATCCGTTCACGGCTCACACCACCAACCGTGTGCCGTTCATCATCGTTGATGAGAAGGCGCAGCTCACCGGTATCGAGGACGGCCGTCTTTCCGATATCGCTCCGACCATGCTCACCATGGCTGGTATTGAGCCTTCCGCCGAGATGACGGGTCGCGTGCTCGCCACCGAGGCCTAAAGAAAACAACTAACGTTTTCTTGTAAGGGGGTTGTCCACGTTCGGGCAACCCCCTTTTGCGCTATTTCTAGCCCGTCCCCAAATGGCAGATGGGGGAGTGCTTGAGGTTGTGGTACAGTACTGGAGTTTGAATTGTTCTATTAAGGAGCTTATCTATGGGTCCGTTCCAGATTCTTCTGTTTGTCGTTTGGGCTGTGTCTGCCGTGGCGCTGACGATTCTTGTTCTGATGCACTCCGGTAAGGGTACCGGTGTTTCGGATATGATTGCCAGCTCGCTGTATAACTCCAGCTCTGCTACGGGTGTCATGGAGCAGAACCTTGACCGCCTGACGGTAATTATGGCCGTCGTTTTTGCTGTGTGTGTCGTTCTGTGCATGTTCTTCTTCCCGCAGGGCATCGTCGGCTACTAAGCATCGGCGTATATACGTTTGTAAAGGGTCCCGCATGTGCGGGGCCCTTTTTGTTTACAGACTTGTAATAGAGTCAAAATATCCCCACATACTTCGCCTAACTAAAGAAATTCTCGACCGTTAACCGGAATTAGCGCCATATTGTGCATAAAATGCGCTACTGTATTGCGAAACGTTGGTCCGCACTGCATAACCAGCCATAACGGCGGACCGCGTTTGAATGGTTCGATCGGGCTGTCTCGACGTTGCCCGACCGAATTCACTTTGTCCTATCTCATAAGGAGGATGGCATGGCTGATTCTATGTTCCACCAGCCCGTTATGGGTCGTCGCGCCTTTGTTGGCGGCACCCTCGCTGCGAGCTCCATGGCTTTTCTTGCCGCGTGCGGCAAGAAGGGCGGCGACGCTTCCGGATCTGACTCCGGTTCGACGCTGAACTTCTACATCAACAACCCGGTCTGCATCGACCCCTACAACGTCCAGGAGGATCAGGGCACTCAGGTCGAGTACCAGCTCTTCGACGCTCTGACGGAGTACGACCCCGAGAAGGGTGAGATCGTTCCGCTGGCTTGCGAGTCCTTTGAGGCTAACGACGACGCTACCGAGTTCACCTTCAAGATCAAGAAGGCTAAGTTCCACAACGGTGACGACGTTACCTCCAAGTCCTTCAAGCTCGGTTGGGAGCGCCTGGTCAACACCAAGTCGGCCATCGCCACCGAGTATGGTCCTTCCGAGGTCTCCTATCACCTTTCCATGGTTGAGGGCTATGACGATCTGCTTGCCGGCAACGCTACCGAGCTCAGCGGTGTTACTTGCCCCGACGATGAGACCCTCGTCGTCAAGCTGTCTTCCGCTTACGCTGACTTCCCCTTCGTCGCCTCTCACCCGGCTCTGTCCCCGGTTCCCGAGTGCGCCGAGTCCGATGTCAAGAGCTTCTACCTTGCCCCGGTCGGTAACGGCCCGTTCATGATGGACGGTAAGTGGGAGGATGGCCAGGAGATCAACCTCAAGAAGTTCGATGATTACTATGGCGACAAGGCCAAGATCGACGCCATCCACTTCCAGGTCATCAAGGACATGGAGACCGCTTACAAGGAGTTCCAGGCCGGTAACCTCGATGTCTGCGACGTTCCCGTTGCTCAGATCGACGCCGCAAAGAAGGACCGTGGCGAGTCCAAGGACGGCTACACCATGGGTGACGGCGAGCATATGCTGCTCGGTGCCGAGCCTTCCACGTACTATCTGACCTGCAACACCACGGCCGAGCCGTTCAATAACGCCGACCTGCGCAAGGGCATCTCCCTGGCCATCAACCGTGAGGCCATCTGCAAGACCATCTTCAAGGGTACCCGTACCCCCGCCGACGGTATTGTTCCTCCGGGAATCGCCGGCTACAAGGAGGGCGCATGGGAGTTCTGCGCCTATGACGTCGACAAGGCTAACGAGTACCTCGACAAGGTCGCTCCCGCTGGCGCTAACGGCGATCGTGGCATTAGCGTGACCCTTTCCTACAACCAGGACGGTGGTCACAAGGAGATCATGGAGTCCATCATCGGCGACCTCGCCAAGGTTGGCGTTACCGCTGTCTCCGATACCCCTGAGTGGTCTGCCCTGCTCGAGCAGTATCAGAACTTCAACTATCAGTTCGGCCGTCTGGGCTGGATCGCCGATTACCCGATCATGGACAACTTCCTGTACCCGCTGTTCCACTCCGACTCCCTCGGTGGCGACAACCGCTCCGGTTACAGCAACCCCGAGTTCGATGCCAAGGTCGACGAGGCCCGCACCACGGTTGATGACGAGGAGCGCATCGCCAAGATGCGGGAGGCCGACGCCATGGTCGCTGCTGACTGCCCGGTTATCCCGGTGATGTTCTACACGCACACCATCGCTGGCTCTGACCGCGTCAAGCATCTCTATGTTGATCCGCAGAAGCACGCCGATCTGGGTACCGCCGAGCTCGCCTAAGGGTTTTGCAGCTTCCGTGAGGGTCAAGTATTTACGTAGACCTCATGGGAAACATACAGTTCTCCCTATCCTGGGGTAAACTGGCTGATGGTAATTTTGGGATGCCGGTCTGGCGATCGGCATCCCATTTAGGTTAATCCCTAGATAGGGGAGTGGTATGGGTAAGTACATCGTTAAACGTGTGCTTCAGTTCATCCCGGTGTTTTTGGGCGTTACGCTGATTCTGTTCGCCCTCCAGAATATCGTGCCGGGAGATCCGATCAAGCTGATCGGTGGAGACAAGGCTCTGTCCCCCGAGGTGGAGCTTCAGCTTCGCGTTCGCTATCACCTGGTCCAGACGGACGAGGACGGCAACGCGATCCTTGACGAGAACGGCGACCCCGTTCAAACGTCGCTCGTGGACCGTTACTTGTATTACATGAACGGCCTGCTTCATGGCGATCTGGGCAATTCGTACCAGCGCAAGCTGCCGGTTACGGAAATCTTTGCCCAGAAGTATCCGTATACGGTCAAACTTGCCGCGTGCGCCATCGTGCTCGAGGCAATCATGGGTATCGGTGCGGGTATCATTTCGGCGGTAAAGCGCTATTCCTTCTGGGATATTTTGGTAACGCTGACCACGTCGATCCTCGTTGCCGTTCCTGCATTCTGGCTCGGTATGCTGCTGCAGCTGTTCTTTGGCGTCATCCTTAAGGATGCCACGGGCGGTGCATTCTCCATGCCGATCTCGGGTGCCGGCGGTTCCAGCTCTCAGTATCAGGATTGGATGCACTATGTGCTTCCGACCATTACGCTGGCTTCGGTTTCGACCGCCTATGCTGCCCGCATCATGCGTTCGCAGCTGCTCGACGTCATGAACCAGGATTACATCCGTACGGCAAAGGCCAAGGGTCTCTCCAATCGCGCGATCATTATCAAGCATGCGCTTAAGAATGCACTCATCCCCGTCGTTACCTATATTGGTGTCGACTTCGGCGGCATGCTTTCGGGCGCCATCCTGACCGAGACGGTCTTTAACTGGCCCGGCATCGGCTTCGAGGTCTACCGCGCCATTAGCATGCGCGACTGGCCCATCGTTATGGGCGGCGTTACGCTCATTGTTGTCGTCGTTATGGTGATCAACCTGCTCGTCGACATTAGCTATGCATTCCTCGACCCGCGCATCCGCCTTGGCGGTCCGTCGGATAAGGCCTAAGGGAGGTACGTTTCATGCAGGAAACTGATTCTCAGCCTCAGGAGCAGGCTACCGCCACCAAGGCCGCATCTGCTCCCGCCAAGTCCCGCACGCTGTGGGGCGACGCTTTTAAGCGTCTTCGTAAGAACAAGCTCGCCGTTATCGGTGTCTGCTGGATCATCATCGTTGTTGTGGTCGCCCTGACCGCCGATCTGTGGGCTAAGCCCTGGCTCGGCTCTCCTACGGCTTCTGACTCGACCACCATGGCCGAGACTTCGCTGCTGGCTCCGTGTGCCGAGCACCCGTTTGGCACCGACTCTCTTGGTCGTGACATTCTCGTCCGTGTTATCTACGGCGCGCGCGTTTCGCTTTCCGTCGGTATTATGGCCACCGCCATCTCCACGGTGATCGGTCTGGTCATGGGCGCCCTGGCCGGTTTCTATGGCGGCATCTGGGATACGATCATCATGCGCTGTGCGGATATCTTCCTGGCGTTCCCGTACGTGCTGTTCGTTGTCGCCATGATCGCCGTTATCGGCCGTGGTCTTCAGAATGTCTTTATCGCCATCGGCATTCTCGGCTGGCCTTCGATTGCGCGCGTCTTCCGATCCGCGATCCTGACGGTCAAAGAGAACGACTATGTTGACGCCGCTCGCGCTATGGGTGCATCCGATGCGCGTATCGTTATGCGCCATATCTTCCCGAACTCCGTTGCTTCTATCGTGGTCTATGCGACCATGAACATTGGTGGTGCCATTTTGACCGAGTCCGCTCTGTCCTTCCTCGGCATGGGCGTTATTCCGCCTACGCCTTCGTGGGGCTCCATGATTCAGGACGGTCAGCAGTATCTTCTGACTGCTCCCTGGATGATGATCATGCCCGGTCTGGCAATTCTCTCGACGGTGCTCGCCTTCACCCTGCTGGGTGACGGTCTGCGTGACGCCCTCGACGTCAAGATGAAGGACGCATAAGGATGAAGAAGAATAAGAACTATGTGGACCTGAAGGACCAGCCGGTTCCCGAGGGCCAGCATCTGCTCGAGGTCGATGACCTTAAGATGTATTTCCACACCGAGGATGGCGTCGTTCGCGCTGTCGACGGTGTTTCCTACACGCTCGATCGCGGCGAGACCCTGGGTGTCGTCGGTGAGTCCGGCTCCGGTAAGTCCGTGACCGCCATGACCATCATGGGTCTTATCTCGATGCCTCCGGGAAAGATTGAGGGCGGCGACGTTCGCTATCGCGGTCGTTCTATCCTCGAGATGACCGAGGAAGAGATGCAGCACATTCGCGGTAACGATATCGCGATGATCTTCCAGGATCCTATGACCTCCTTGAACCCGGTCTATAAGATCGGCAAGCAGGTGGGCGAGGGCCTTCGTCTGCACCGTGGCTACTCCAAGCAGGAGGCGCTCAAGCGCGCCACCGAGCTTTTGGACCTCGTGGGTATCCCCGAGCCCGAGAAGCGCGTCAATGAGTATCCGCACCAGTTCTCCGGCGGTATGCGTCAGCGCGTCATGATTGCTATGGCCCTTGCCTGCGATCCCGATATCCTGATTGCCGACGAGCCCACGACGGCTCTGGACGTTACCATTCAGGCTCAGATTATCGAGCTCATGCAGGAGATGCAGCAGAAGAACGGCAACGCCATTATCATGATTACCCATGACCTGGGCGTTGTCGCCGATATGGCCGACAAAATCATGGTTATGTACGCCGGCCGTCCCGTCGAGTTCGGTACTGCCGAGGAAATCTTCTACGAGAGCCGCCACCCCTACACCTGGGGCCTTATCCGCTCCATCCCGGAGCAGGCCATCGAGGAGAAGAAGCCGCTGACGCCGATTCACGGCAACCCGCCTTCGCTCATGAACTTGCCTGAGGGCTGCGTATTCTCTCCTCGTTGCCCCTATGCGACGGACAAGTGCCGCAAGCAGCGCCCCGAGCGCGTTGTCACCGAGTCCGGTCACTATTCTGCGTGCCATTATTCCGGTGACCCCGAGTTCCTCAAGAACGCCCCTGAGACGTCCCGCACGCGCAAAGATTCCAAGAAGGGAGGCGAGGCGTAAATGGCAGACAATAACGAGCGCACTCCGCTGCTGAAGGTCGAGCACCTTTCTAAGGAGTTCCCCGCAGAGTCCGGCATGTTCGCCAAGCGCTTCTCTAAGCGTGTCGTCTCTGCTGTGAATGACATTTCGTTCGAGATTTATCCGGGCGAGACCTTTGGCCTGGTCGGCGAGTCTGGTTGCGGTAAGTCCACCACGGGCCGCACCATCATGCGTCTGACCAAGCCGACGGCAGGTAAGGTGTTCTTCCAGGGCAAAGATGTTGCCGAGATGAGCAAGCATGAGATCAAGGACATGCGTCGTGAGATGCAGTTTATCTTCCAGGATCCTTATGCTTCGCTCAACCCTCGTATGACGATTGGTGAGATCGTCTCCGAGCCCATGACCATTCATGGTGTGGGCACCAAGGAAGAGCGTATCGAGCGCGTCCGTGAGCTGCTGGATGTCGTCGGTCTGAACCCCGAGCACATCAACCGCTATCCGCATGAGTTCTCGGGCGGCCAGCGTCAGCGTGTCGGCATCGCCCGCGCTTTTGCGCTGAAGCCCAAGCTGATTATCTGTGACGAGCCGGTATCCGCTCTGGATGTTTCCATTCAGGCCCAGGTTCTGAACCTGCTTAAGGAACTGCAGGACAAGTTTGGTACGGCGTATCTCTTTATCGCCCACGACCTGTCCGTCGTGCAGCACATCTCCGATCGCGTTGCCGTTATGTATCTGGGTAAGATGGTCGAGGTTTCGGATTGGAAGACGCTCTATAGCGAGCCTCACCATCCGTACACGCAGTCGCTGCTGTCTGCCGTGCCGGTGCCCGATCCGGATATCCAGAAGACCCGCAAACGCATCATCCTCGCTGGCGACCCGCCGTCGCCGCTGGATCCGCCGACCGGCTGCCGTTTCCACACGCGCTGCCCGATCGCGCAGGGCATCTGCTCCGAGAAGCTTCCTGAGTTTAAGGAAGTTGCCCCGGGCCACTGCTGCGCCTGCCACTTCGCGGAGCCGTTCCCGATCAAGGAATCGCACATCGACCTGTAGCCGGTTGTTATCGTCCGGGCCCGTGCTGGACTTAGTTTTCAGAACGTCCTCGACCATGGAAACCCCCTTATCCTGCTCCTTCGGAGCTGCGGATAAGGGGGTTTCCTGGTCTGCGGAATGTTCTGAAAACTAAGTCCAGCACGGGCCCTGTGTTACCACTGTAGAGGGGTGAGATTCCTTGATCGCTCACTTAATCTAATAGGAAATTGAGCGAGGCCGGAGCTTTAGCTCCGGCCTCCCCATATAAGGGCTCGGCTTTGCCGAGCCACAAAATTTGCATCAGCCCCAGAACATGTTTGAGAACTGTGCCTGGAGTATGTGTTGGTGGGCCCCGAATCGGTGCTGCCTCCCGGCGCATTCCGCAGGGGGAGCGATATTTTGCAGCACGAAGTGCGCAGCAAAATATCGCTCATGCCCGAGGACGCGCCGGGAGGCAGCACCGATTCGGGGCCGGACATGCGGATCTACCTGCGCAATTACAAATTCGTAAACTTTTTTGAAAAAAGTGCTTGCACAGTTCTCGAATCATAGGTTATTATCTTCCTCGTTGAACGCGCGGGTCCAACAAAACGAAGCGCGAATCAACAACATAGCATGTCGGAGTGGCGGAATTGGCAGACGCGCTAGCTTGAGGTGCTAGTGACCGCTTTTTGGTCATGCGGGTTCAAGTCCCGCCTCCGACACCATCGCATTTGAGAAGCCTCTTCGGAGGCTTTTTTGTTACCGATAGACGGTGGGGTCCACGATGGAAACGCTTGAACGCAACGAGTGGGCAGACGTTGCCCAACTAGTCGAGATCACGAGCGATGCTGTCATCATCTGCGAGCTCGACGGAACCATTCTGCATGTGAATAATCGCTTACTTGGTTTGATGTGCGAGGAACGCGCCGACGTCATCGGTGGAGATGTTAAAGACGTCCTGTACTCGTCTGCCTTTGAACGTGCGACGGAACATCGTCTGCCATTTGAAACTGATGGCTCCGAGAACGAACTGATGCTCAAGCTAAGTGACGGCTCTTTTATTCCCGTCTTGGTTCGTGCGGGCTCCGTAACGCCTCCACGCATCTTTGGGCGCCGCGCACCACGTGTCCTGGTGGCGCTTCACAGTATCGAGGAACAGTATTCTCACGACCGTCAGCTCAAGCGTGCGTTATCGGAGCTTAGAGTGGCGAACAAGCGTCTCTCTGGGACGCTCTCGGTCATTATGAGCACTGTGGGCTCCGATGAGTTACCCAGCCTGCTTGATACCGTTTTGAACCAGCTTGTAGGAACGCTCGATGCTTCTGGTGCCGCTATCTATTTTTCTGAGAGCGGCGGCTTTAAGCTTCGTGGTGTTTCCAAGGAGCTGTACGACAGCTACCTGCCCGAGTTTTTGCCGTATGGCGCTGGCATTCCGACGTATGTTCTTCGCGAGTCGCGTGCCTGTCGCTTGTCGATCCAACAGGACCTTGAGGGCGATAAGGTCGCCTCCGGTATGTTCATGGACCTGGATAATCGTTCAAAGCACCTGTTGCGCATGCAGGATATGCCTCCGTACCGCAGTGAAATCTGTCTTCCCGTTTTTTACGGTACGCAGATCCTCGGCGTGCTGGAAGTTGGTTGGAAGCGTCCCCAGGCACCGCTCGCCTATGACGTCAACGTGCTCGAGGTCATTTGCGATTACCTGTCTATCCAGCTGGTCGGCATGGCATCGAGCCTTCGCTCCCGTCGCACGGCCGAGCTTGGTCGTTCCCTCAATGTGCTGCGTGATGAGTTGTTTACCTTTCTAGACGATTCCGCCGCGGCTACCCAGGCTGTATCGTCCGAGATCTGCAATATGCTCAACTGCCATTTTTGCCCTGTTGAGTATGACGCCAGTCTGGACTCCTATGTCATAGATTTTGAAGGTGGCAGTCGCGTTGCTTTGCCGGACGATCCCGAGAAGCTTTTCTTTTCCACGACGGCGCCAGCGGCACGTCTGGGGGCTGGCCCTGATGGCTTTGAGGCATCTGTTTTGGGCGGCACGAGCGCCGAGGACCTTAAACACGTCCGTATAACTCGCGTTGACGAATCGATGCCTATGGGAGGCTGGCTTAGGGCGCATGGTCTGCCTTGCCAGGGTCTCTACGTCGACACCGGCATCGAGGCGGGGCGCCCGCGATCTGAGGGTGATGGCACGCACAGCAACGACGCGATTGTTCCTGCTTCTGTTGCGAAGGGTCCGACGACGCGCGCGCTGCTTCTTCGTGATGGTAGTCAAGAGCCGATTGATGACCTTGAATATGACTACTTGGTGCACTTGGCGCATGACTTTGAACTGATCTACGAAGGGGAATCTCAAAAGCGTGAGGAGCGCCATATCGCTCAGACCCTCCAGATCGGCATGAGGAATTCCCTAGGGGATGTTCCGGGTATCGCAACCGATTCGGTGTACCTGTCAGCCACGAACTCGGCGTTGGTCGGCGGCGATTTTTATACGCTTGTCCGTCTTCCCGACGATTGCGCTGTAATGATTTTGGGTGATGTATCCGGTAAAGGAATCGAGGCGGCGTCGATGTCAGCGCTCGTCAAGACGGCGCTGACGGCCTATGCCTGGGAGGGTGCGGGGCCTGCCCGCATGGCCCGCTCGCTCAATAGCATGCTCATGGGCTTTTCGAGGGTCGAGACGTTTGTGACGGCGTTTATCGCCAAGATTGATCTTAAAGCGGGTCGCGCTACCTATTGCTCTGCGGGACATCCTCCCACTATGGTCATTCGGCCGTCGTCGAAGCCGCTTGGCGGCGGAGAGACCTGCGGGGGAGAAGTGGAGCTCCTTGGGTGCCAATCGGGCGTGATCGGTGCCTTTGAGAGCATGGTGTACGAGACAGGCGTGTTTACGTTCGCTCCTGGTGACATGCTATTTATGTATACCGACGGAACAATCGAAGCGCGTGATCGCTCGGGTGCTTTCTTTGGCGAGCAGCGCCTTCGCGACCTTCTGCTCTCTGTCTCGGGTGAGGGCGTATCGGGAATCTGCGGTAAGGTCTTGGGCGAGCTTGACCGCTTTACCGAGTCGGCGCTGGACGATGATATCGCGCTGGTTTCCCTTGAATTTTTACGAGGTCGATCGTAGACCGCGACGCTTGACGGGCAAAATCTTCGCAGTTACAGATACGTATGCATCGAGCGAGCTCTTTTGGGGAACCATGGTCGTATGAATGAGTGGAATGACATAGCGGTTTTGACGCCACCAGGCGATATCGACATCGCCACGGTGCCTGCGCTGCGTCGGCGGTTGGATGCTTTGATTGGCCGCGGCGTGCGTCGTGTCGTCATCAACTGTCAGGCTGTTAGCTTTATCGATTCGACGGGCTTGGCATTCCTGCTTACGCGCGCTCGTGAGCTCATGAGGCGAGAAGGCCTGCTTTCGCTCGTCAATGCATCAGATGAAGTTGTTCGCTTTTTGGAGATTGCTCGTCTTGTCGATATTCTTCATGTCGCGGGGCCGACACGGGAGTCTATTCCCGCCATTCCGGTGGGGGAGCTGCCTCGCTGGAGTAAGAGCGTCGAGGTCCGTCAGGGTATCGAGAATCTTCCATACTACCGCCATCGCATCGCCGAACTCCTTGAATCGCTTCCGTTGCGCCGTGACGAGCGCTACGATGTCGCATTGGCGTCGGGGGAGGCGCTGGGTAATGCCTATGACCATGCGGGCGGTATCGGGTGCGTCCTGACGGTTCAGGCCTATGGCGATCGCGTTGTGGTTGAGGTGCTTGATCGAGGTGCCGGCTATTCTATCGATGAAACGAGCGAACCGGTCGCATCAGAGGAGCGCGGCCGTGGTATCAAGCTTATGCGTATGCTCGTCGATAACGTGGAGGTTGCTCGTCGTACGGACGGCGCCGGCACGCGCGTGCAGATGGTGAAGCTGTTTAGCGGAGCGCTGGAATCGTGTGCCTAGCCAATCGCTTTAGCGCGTTTAGCTACTAAGAACATGCGGCAGACAAGTTTTTTGAAAAAAGTACTTGCGTCTTTTGGACAACTCGCGTAAATTAATAACCCGCAAGCGGACATGGCTCAGTTGGTAGAGCACAACCTTGCCAAGGTTGGGGTCGCGGGTTCGAGCCCCGTTGTCCGCTCCATTGCATTTCCGGACCGTTTAGGCGGTCCTTTTTCGGCGAAGTGGCCAAGTGGTAAGGCAGAGGCCTGCAAAGCCTTTACCCCCGGTTCGAATCCGGGCTTCGCCTCCAGGCAACATCCGGGCGCTCCGGCGCCCGTTTTGTTTTACATATGCGGACATGGCTCAGTTGGTAGAGCACAACCTTGCCAAGGTTGGGGTCGCGGGTTCGAGCCCCGTTGTCCGCTCCAAACGCAGCAGCCCGACTACTACGGTAGCCGGGCTTTTTCGTACCCATCGCTTGGGCTCGAACCCGAGAGGGAGCGAGCGTTAAGCAAACGCGGAGCGTTTGTAGCGAGCTGGCGAGGACGCCGGCAGGCGGCCGAAGCCGGTGCGGATCCGCAAAGCGGATACGCGGACGCCCCGTTGTCCGCTCCAACTATCTTACGCGGTTCTAACGAACCGCGTTTTTTGTTGACGCTGCGCGAGCCCCGGGCACCCCATCTTGCCCCTCAATCGTCGGTCGCGTACATAGAGTACGCTTCCCTCCTCTTTCGCGGCAACCTGGGGCACCCGGAGCCCGCTCGCTGCCGTGGCCGGGGAAGTGGGTCTTCCGTTCTTTTCACTAATCGATTGATTCGCCACAGGAGGCTCGAGCCCGAGAGGGAGCGAGCGTTTTGGGGCGTGGCTGTGACGTTTGCCGCGAATGTCCGCTTTGGGCGTATCATCGTGGGCATCTCGCAAAACCTCGTTGCAAGGGAGACTCATCCCATGGCTACAGAAAAGTCCTCGTCGCGCCCATGGATGTCCGATGCCGCGATCTATCAGATCTACCCGCGCTCGTTTAAGGATTCGACTGGTTCGGGTCTGGGCGATATCGCGGGCATTACCCAGCAGATGGACTATCTTGAGCGGCTGGGTATCGAGGCCATCTGGCTGAGCCCGTTTTACCCATCGCCTCTTGTTGATGGCGGCTATGATGTGGCGGGCTACTGCGATGTCGACCCACGTCTCGGGTCGCTTGACGACTTCGATGACATGATCGCTGCGGCTCACGCGCACGGCATCAAGGTCATCGTCGACATCGTGCCCAACCATTCGTCCAACCAGCACCCCTGGTTCAAAGCCGCTCTTGCCGCCGGCCCCGGATCACCCGAGCGCGCCCGTTATATCTTTCGCGATGGTCGCGGCGAGCACGGCGAGCTGCCTCCCACCAATTGGAATGCCAACTTTGGCGGCCCCGCCTGGACGCGCGTCGCGGACGGTCAGTGGTATCTGCACATGTTTACGCCCGAGCAGCCGGACTTTGACTGGTCGTGTCCCGAGGTTCATGCGTTCTTTTGCGACGTCCTGGCGTTTTGGAGCGATCGAGGCGTCGATGGCTTTCGCATTGATGTGGCGCACGGTCTCGCCAAGGATCTCGACCGCGATGACCTCGACCGGTGGCATCTCGCCGAGGGCGATGACATGGTTGAGGACGGCACCCATCCGCTGTGGGACCGCAACGAGGTCCATGAGATCTATCGCGAGTGGCGCCGCGTGTTCGACCGTTATGATCCGCCGCGCAGCGCCGTTGCCGAGGCGTGGGTTCTGCCCGAGCGCCAGTATCTCTACGCACGCCCCAGCGAGCTTGGCCAGACATTCAACTTTGAGTTCGCCAAGGCCACTTGGACCTATGATGACATGCACGCTGCAATCGAGAAGGGCTTGAAGGCGGCCATCGAATCCGATTCCGCCTCGACCTGGGTACTCTCCAACCACGACGTGCCGCGCGTGGCGACACGCTATGCCCTGCCGCAAATCAAGGCGACGCGCTACCATCAGATTGCGCTCGACTGGCTCTTACGCGACGGGTCGTCTTATGACGAGGACCGTGAACTCGGCGAGCGCCGCGCGCGGGCGGCCCTTTTGCTCGAGCTGGCGCTTCCGGGCTCGGCATACGTGTATCAGGGTGAGGAGCTCGGCCTTTTTGAGGTGGCTGACATTCCGTGGGCTGCACTCGAAGATCCTACTGCGACCAATACGCACGGACCGAAGCGCGAGAAGGGGCGCGACGGCTGCCGTGTGCCCCTGCCGTGGGTGGCGGCGGACGATCCCGCGCAGGGCGGATCGTTTGGGTTTTCACCGGCGGACGCCGATGCGGCGCCCCATCTGCCGCAGCCTGCATGGTTTTCCGATTACGCTGCCGATAGGGAAGAAGCGGACCCGACATCGATGCTTGCGCTCTATCGTGACGCCCTCTGGCTGCGGCGCAAGCTGCGCGGGTGCGCCAACGATCTCGCGTGGCTCGATCTTGACGGGCGCACCGGCCTTGCGGATGGTGCCGAGGGCGCTGAGGGCGGCGTCATCGCCTATCGCCGCGACAACGGCTGGGCGTGTGTGACGAACTTCGGTGCAGCACCCGTGGAGCTGCCGGCGGGCAGGGTCCTGCTCACCTCATCACCGCTTGCAGACGGCAGGCTCGCGCAGGACAGTTCTGCCTGGATCATGCTCGCTGAGTTGTAGGGGCCTCTTGCGGCGAGTTTGCGTTTGCCTGCGCTTTCCGTGGTGGCTGATGTCTTCGCGAGGTTCGCGAGGGCGTCGCAAAACTTTTCAAAAAAAGTTCTTGCATAGGATGCGGGTATCACGTAAGATTAATCCTCGTAAGCGGACATGGCTCAGTTGGTAGAGCACAACCTTGCCAAGGTTGGGGTCGCGGGTTCGAGCCCCGTTGTCCGCTCCATTTGGGCGTTTAGCTCAGGGGGAGAGCGCTTCCCTGACACGGAAGAGGTCAGAAGTTCAAATCTTCTAACGCCCACCAAATGTTCACAGCCCAGAGGCTTAGCCTCTGGGCTGTTTTGTTTTGCTCGCCAAATGGGTCGCCAAATACGTCACCAAATTTCGAGTTTTTTGATCTTCTGGGATGCTTCTCAGTAGTCATCCGAGAAAACTCTCATCTTCTCTGTTTGCATACACATATCTTTCAAGGATTCGTGCCGCGGTTACATGGGGCTCGGCAAGGCACGACCGCAACATGTTGGTCAAGCATAATCTTTTGGATTCTTTTGGCGTGAGCGGCTTGGTTTTGGTAGGATTTGTCAGCGGCTTGACTAAGGGGGTTTTATAACTGCCATGCAGGTAGCCGTGTTGGTAACGTTTTACCGACTTGCCAAGAACCCCTCATAATTAATGCGTCTGCAAAATGACCAATTGCTTTGACCTGCTGAAACACTATATGTTGTGTTTGAACTAAAAAAAGAATACAGGATATAGATGCCTCTTTGTCGTATGATAGATGGCGGACAGAGAACGAGGACCTTATTTGCCCCATTTGGATAGATCTTTGAGCCGCTTGATCGGCCGCGAGGATTGTCCGCATGAGGACCTATGGTTTATCGAGAACACAGATTGCGCGACGGCGCCGCAAGACAGGGGCAAGCCCTGCCGGGCATCGTTTGGCTCTGAAGCGCAATGAGACTACGACGCGAAAGAGGCAAGAGGATGAAGATCATCAAGCGCAGCGGCACCGAGGTTGTCTTTGACATCGATAAGATCGTCAATGCGATTCGCGCCGCAAACTTGGAGGTCGAGGAGAGCTCTCGTCTAACCGACCGCCAGGTGGTTTATGCGGCGCAAAACGTCGCCGAGGCATGCGAGAACGCGGGCCACACCGTTTCGGTCGAGGAGATCCAGGATTTGGTCGAGGACGAGATCATGCGTCTCGACTGCTACGAGGTCGCCCGCCACTACATCATCTATCGCTATGTTCAGAGCCTGAAGCGCCAGAAGAACACGACCGATGACAAGATCCTGTCGTTGATCGAGTGCAATAACGAAGAGGTCAAGCAGGAGAACTCTAACAAGAACCCGACCGTCAACTCCGTTCAGCGCGACTACATGGCCGGCGAGATTTCCAAGGACCTGACTCAGCGCGTGCTGCTGCCCCAGGAGATCGTGGATGCCCACAACGAGGGCCTGATCCACTTCCACGATTCCGACTACTTTGCCCAGCACATGCATAACTGCGACCTGGTGAACCTGGAGGATATGCTCCAGAACGGCACCGTTATCTCGGGCACGCTGATCGAGAAGCCGCATAGCTTCTCGACTGCCTGCAACATCGCGACGCAGATTATCGCCCAGGTTGCTTCTTCCCAGTACGGCGGCCAGTCTATTTCGCTGACCCATCTCGCCCCCTTTGTTGAGGTGAGCCGTCAAAAGATTCGCGGCGAGGTTGCCCGCGAGCTCGAGGAGCTCGGTGTTTCGGCATCTGCCGAAAAGGTCCGTGAGGTCGTTGAGGACCGTCTGCGTGACGAGATCCGTCGCGGCGTCCAGACGATTCAGTATCAGGTCGTGACCCTTATGACCACCAATGGCCAGGCGCCGTTCGTGACGGTCTTTATGTATCTCAATGAGGCCCGTACGCCCCAGGAGAAGCACGACCTTGCCATGATCGTGGAGGAGACGCTTCGTCAACGCTATGAGGGCGTTAAGAACGAAGCCGGTGTGTGGATTACCCCGGCATTCCCCAAGCTTATCTATGTACTCGAGGACGATAACGTTCACGAGAATTCCCCGTACTTCTACCTGACCCAGCTTGCTGCCAAGTGCACCGCCAAGCGCATGGTGCCCGACTACATCTCCGAGAAGAAGATGCGCGAGCTCAAGCTGTCGAAGGGCGAGACCGCCGGCAACGGCGATTGCTACACCTGCATGGGTTGCCGCAGCTTCTTGACGCCCGACCGCTCGGGCAACGGCTTTAACAATGTCGCCAACGCGCTGAACTATGACCCGACCAAACCCAAGTACTATGGCCGCTTTAACCAGGGTGTTGTGACCATCAACCTGCCCGATGTCGCGCTGAGCTCGCATCAGGACATGGACAAGTTCTGGAAGATCTTCGACGAGCGCCTTGAGCTGTGCCACCGTGCTCTGCTGTGCCGTCATGAGCGCCTGATGGGCACGCTTTCGGATGCCGCGCCGATTCTTTGGCAGTACGGTGCCCTAGCGCGTCTGAAGAAGGGCGAGACGATCGATAAGTTGCTCGTGGGCGGATACTCTACCATCAGCCTTGGCTATGCCGGCCTGTATGAGTGCGTCAAGTACATGACGGGCCACAGCCACACCGAGAAGGAAGGCACGCCGTTTGCCATGGCCGTCATGCAGCGCATGAACGACAAGTGCGCGGAGTGGAAGGCCGAAAGCGATATCGATTTCTCGCTGTACGGTACGCCGTTGGAGTCGACGACCTACAAGTTCGCCAAGTGCCTGCAGCGCCGTTTTGGTATTATCCCGGGCGTGACGGACAAGGGCTACATTACCAACAGCTACCACGTCCACGTGTCCGAGGAGATCGATGCCTTCGATAAGCTTAAGTTTGAGGGCATGTTCCAGCAGCTTTCGCCGGGCGGTGCTATCTCTTACGTTGAGGTTCCCAACATGCAGGACAACCTCAAGGCTGTCATTCGCGTGATGCAGTACATCTACGACAACATCATGTACGCCGAGCTCAACACCAAGAGCGACTACTGCCAGGTGTGCGGCTACGATGGCGAGATCAAGATTGTTGAGGACGATGGCAAGCTGGTGTGGGAGTGCCCCAACTGCGGCAACCGCGACCAGGAGAAAATGAACGTCGCTCGTCGTACGTGCGGCTACATCGGTACCCAGTTCTGGAACCAGGGTCGAACCGAGGAGATCCGCGACCGCGTGCTGCATCTCTAATAACCACCTCAGGCTGCCCCGTAGCGAGGCCCCGGACCTTTACTCGCTATTTCGGACAGTCCTGGCTCACGACGGAGGCGCCACTGGCGCCTCCTGTTCGTGCGGAACTCATATCGAGCAAAGGTCCAGGCCCTCGCTACGGGGCAGCCGAGCTGACGTAGCTGAGATGCAGCACACAGCCTGCTCGCTCCTCGAAGTTCTTAGCGGAAATGAGTTGACCTGCGACAACGGTCTGCTTGCGATAACGGTTGAGCTGCAGCATTGTTTTTATTGGACCTCGAACCCTATACTCGATGTTCGCTGAGTTCATTGAGTATCGCTCGCGAGGGGTCTGGAGTATATCGTCCCGCCCGCAGTTTCGCAGGCCGAAGGCCGAGAATGTTTGAGGACGGGATGATATACTCCAGACCCCCAGGAAGGTTACCTATGAACTACGCGAACATTAAGTATTTCGACATTGCTGATGGAGAAGGCGTCCGTACTTCTCTGTTTGTAAGCGGGTGCCGTCGTGGGTGCAAGAATTGCTTTAACTCTGTTGCGTGGGACTTTGCTGCGGGTGAGCCGTTCGATCGTGCCGTCGAGGACAAGATTATCAAGAGTCTCGATCATCCCTTTATCGATGGTCTGACGATTCTGGGCGGCGAGCCCATGGAGCCCGAGAATCAGGCGGGGCTCGTTGAGTTTGTCGAGCGTGTTCGCGCGGCCTATCCAGTGGGGTCGGGGAAGACTATTTGGTGCTTCACCGGCGATGTGCTCGAGGAGCTTATGCCGGGAGGCCGCCACCATACCGAGGTCACGGACCGTATCCTTGCCTGCCTTGACATGTTGGTGGACGGCCCGTTTGTTCAAGATCTGTACGATATCTCGTTGCGCTTTAGGGGCTCGAGCAACCAGCGCGTGATCGATATGAACGCTACGCGCGCCCGTGCTGAGCGCGAGGGCGTTGCGCTTTGTGATGAGGTTGAACTTTGGCGCGATGATCCGGTCTATTCGACCCATACTATGTAGCTTGTGGTCGATGCCGGAGGGCGTGGTACCATAGTGCGAACGTGAAATCGGAAAAGTGAGGCCCAGATGGTCGATCAGGAAAAAGTCGAGGCCGCCATTAAGCTGTTGCTTGAGGGCATAGGCGAGGACCCAACTCGTGAGGGCCTGCTGGAGACCCCGGCGCGCGTTGCCCGTATGTATGGTGAGATCGCCGGCGGTATGGACCAGAGTGCCGAGGAACACCTGTCCAAAAC
Organism: uncultured Collinsella sp.; assembly: GCA_959606495.1. Classification (GTDB taxonomy): domain Bacteria; phylum Actinomycetota; class Coriobacteriia; order Coriobacteriales; family Coriobacteriaceae; genus Collinsella. Next base: position 27,035 of record CAUHJB010000016.1, read on the forward strand.
CTTTGCCGTCGCTTCGAACGATTTGGTTATCGAGCGCGACATCACGTTCTACTCGCTGTGCGAACATCATCTGCTGCCGTTTTATGGCAAGGCCGCCATTGGTTATATCCCTAACGGTCGGGTGGCTGGGCTTTCCAAGCTCGCCCGCACGGTTGAGGTTTATGCCCGCCGTCTGCAGCTGCAGGAGCAACTGTGCGCACAGGTTGCCGATGCCCTCATGGATTATCTCGCTCCCCAGGGAGCGATTGTGTTGATGGAGGCCGAGCATATGTGCATGACGATGCGTGGCGTGCAAAAGCCCGGCACCAAGACCGTGACGCTTGCTCGCCGCGGCGTCTTTGAGACCGATCCCGCGCTCGAGGAGCGTTTCTTTAGGATGCTGGGCCGCTAACCATGAGAGTCGTCAACGACTTTACATCGAAGACCGATGAGGGGACGTCGCGTCGCGGCTTTATGGCTTCGGGCCTGGCCCCCTTTGGTGCCATGCCTCGCATTGATTACATTTGTGCCAACGGGCTGTTCCGGCGGCACCTGGGCAACATCGTACAGTTGGAATCGGGGCGCATCTTCTGCCGCCACGGTATTGACCATCTGCTCGATGTCGCGCGCATTATGTGGATCAAGAATCTCGAGGAGCAGCTCGAATTTGACCGCGAGGTCATCTACGCCACAGCACTTCTTCACGATATCGGCAAAGATGAACAGTATGAATCGGGTATATCCCATGATGTTGCAAGCGAACGCGTCGCTGATGCGATTCTCGGCGGCATGCCCGATGACGTGGCGTTTGAGCCGGCCGATGCCGCAGCCATTAAGACGGCCATTCTGGGCCATCGAAAGCTGCGCGTGAACAGCCAACCGCTTGAGCGTCTGCTCTATGCAGCCGACAAAGCGTCGCGTGCCTGCTTTGCATGCCCCGCGCGCAACGCTTGCAACTGGAGCGATGATAAAAAGAACCTGTCGATTCGCGTGTAGTTAGTTTGCGCGGTCGGGGTTCTAGACGAAGGAGACGATCGCGTTGAGTAACAAGAAACTGCCCGAGAATGCAACCAAGACCGAAGGCGCCGAGCTCGCCCGCCGTGGAAGGGGCGAAATATCCACCGCAACGGCGGTGCCTCACGTGAGCTATGACGATTTGCGCCATGCCGATCGTATTGTCATTGACGGCCTGGAGGTTTTTGCCAACCATGGCGTGTATCCCGAGGAGAACGCGCTGGGTCAGAAGTTCATCGTTTCTCTGGTGCTCTATGCCGACCTGCGCGCGGCGGGGGAGCACGATAACCTGGACGCCTCGATTGACTACGGCTCGGTGTGCCACGATGTCGATGGCTATCTGCGCGAGCATACGTTTAAGCTCATCGAGGCGGCAGCCGAGGGGACAGCCCAGATGCTGCTGCGCCGTTATCCCTCGCTGCTTGGTGTGCGCATAAAGCTCGATAAGCCGTGGGCTCCTGTTGGCCTGCCCCTGGCAAGCTGCGGCGTCGAGATCGAGCGCGTGCGCTAGTCGACGCTAGAGCTTGTTGAGGGGTGGCTGCTTGAGCCGCTGAGACAGTGCTCTATTGTTGGGACAGTACGTGTCGAGCAGGGCGTGAAAGCGCTGATTGTGGCTCGGCTCGAGCAGATGGACGAGCTCGTGGGCGACAACCATGTCGAGGCATTCGACGGGGTAGGCGGCGAGCTCGCGCGCGATGCGAATGGCGCCGGATTTGGGCGTGCAGGAGCCCCAACGCGTTTTCATGCTGCGTACGGAAACGCGGGAAACGGCGACACCCATTGCGATTTCGTATGCGTGCACCATATCGTGCAGTGCCGTGGTGACCTCGGACGCGTAGAGCTGGTCGATGCGGGCTTGGAGCTCGTCGGACGTTAGGCCGTCGAGGATTGCGCGCCGCTTGGCCTGTGGGCTTTCGTCCGATTCGTCGGTACCCATAAAACTTGCGAAGGTGGCCTGCTTGGGTCGCGGTGCGGGCGATGCAAAGTTGTGATCGAGTGCGTCCTGTACCGTGATGGGCTTGCCCCAAAGTGCAATGATGGACGAGGGGCTGAGCGGCTCTCGCGCTGTCGCCTGACGTTGCTCACGTTGGGCAAGTCGGCTGATAATCCAGGCGCTGTTGCGCTTCACAAACGCTTCGATGCGCTCGTGGCTGGCGCCGAGCGGTGCGCTGGCGTGGACCTCGCCGCTCGATGTGACGCGTAGGTTAAAGTTCTTGACGCGCTTTTTGGTAACGACGACGGGGATGAGCGTTCCATCCGGTCGGGGTACGGAAATCGTAAATTGCTGCGTCAAATGTGATCCTTCAGATTGGGGACGGGCCGGCATGTCGACCGCTCGGCATGCCGGCCCGCTCAAGGGATGTGAAATTAATAACGCTCGAAGAAGGCAAGCGCGTTGTCGCTGCAGAGCTTTTGCATCACGGTCTTGCCAAAATGCTTGGAAAGCATGTTCTGGAACTCGGGCATCTTGCTGGCATCGGAGAGGAAAGCGGGCACCGTGGCGCCGTCCCAGTCGCCGCCGAGCGCGATGACGTCCTCGCCGCCCAGGTCGAGCCAGTGCTCGATATGCGCCGCCAGCTGGTCGAAGGTGACGTCTGCGGCGGTCTTGTCGGTTGCGTCGTTGGAAAGGAACTCGCTGCAGTAGTTGAGGCCGACGATGCCACCCATGTCGCGAATGGTGCGGAACTGGTCGTCGGTAAGGTTGCGTTTGGCGCCGCAAACCGCACGGGAGTTGGAGTGGCTGGCGACGAAGGGACGCGTGGCGCGGGCGGCGACCTCGTCAAAGCACTCATCGTTGAGGTGGGAGACGTCGAGCACCATGCCGGCGTGCTCCATCTGCGTAAGCGCCTCGATGCCGGCGGCGGTGAGGCCGGCGTGGGTGTCGTGGCCGCTCGCGAGCGGTCCCTGCGCGTTCCAGCTGAGTGACGACATAAGCACGCCCAGGCTCTTGAGCACCTCGATCAGCGCGGGGTCCTCGGCAAAGAACGTGGCGTTTTCGATGGTGTGGATGCAAGCGACCTTGCCGTCCTTGAGCGCGGGGCGAATGTCTGCGGCGCTGCGCACGTTGACCATACGGTCGTGGTTGAGCATTGCCTGGCCGCTCATATGCGCCATGATCTGCGCCTGGAAGCGCGCGGCGTGGGCGGTGGGAATCTCGTCGGGGACAAACGTGGCGAAGCACTGTGCCCACGGCGTGTTGCCGATCTTTGCGAGCGAGATGGCACAGGCGTTACCCTCGATGAGGTCGAAATCTTGCGGATGCGTTTCGTCGCCGGGGAAATAACCGTCGGTGCCGGCGGTAAAGCGCAGGTCGAGATCGAGCGTGGCCCAGCCGATTCGGTCGGCAGTGTCGCAGTGTAGGTCAAATACGGGATATGCCATGGTTCCTCCGGTTGCAGCGTTTCTTTGCAAACTGTCATTGAATTGTATGACTAGGGTATAGTTAGCGCCATATGTTCACGGCGGCCCGCGTTGTGCGCCGCCCTTATCACGGAGGTTACCATGTCCAACCAGGGCAAGAAGGTCAAGACCCATTATCGCGGCACGCTCGATGACGGCACGCAGTTCGATAGCTCCTACGATCGCGGCGAGCCGCTGGAGTTCACCTGCGGCGCCGGTCAGATGATCAAGGGCTTCGACGCCGCTGTTGTCGACATGCAGGTGGGCGAGAAGAAGACCGTGCACATTCCTGCTGCCGATGCCTACGGCGAGCACAATCCCGAGATGGTTCTGACCTTCCCGGCCGAACAGGTTCCCAACATCGAGCAGGTCGAGAAGGGCATGAAGCTTTTCCTGTCCACGCCGAGCGGTATGCCCGTTCCCGCCGTGGTCATCGACGTAACGCCCGAGGCTGTGACGCTCGACGCCAACCACGAGCTGGCCGGCAAGGACCTCAACTTTGATATCGAGCTCGTTGAGGTCGAGGGTTAGAGTATGCCTGAACGCTTGGTTTCGACGACATGCTTGGGAAATCTCAACGATCCGTCCTATGAACTCCTGCTTCGCCGGAAGTTGGGCGGCGTCTTTGAAGTTGACGAGCTACTGTTCGATTGGGACCGGGCTGATGTATGCGCGTTTGCGGGCGTGACGGAGCTGGGGCGCACGATCGATGTTCGGCTGGATGCTGCCGACGGCGGTCGTCTTGCCGATGGCGACGTGCTCGCCATCGACCGTTCGGGCATGGTGCCCGTGGCGGTTGTCGTGCGCCTGCGCAGCGCCGAGGTTTATTTGGTCGAAGTCGACCGCACGGATCCGATTGCGCTCGCGCATGCGTGCTGGGAGATCGGCAATATGCACGCGCCGCTTTTCCGAGGCGATTCGGACGAGCATACCGTGCGCATGTATACGCCGGTGCAGCCTGTTTTGGGCCGCATGCTCCGGGGCGTCGAGGGTGTTCGGCTCTCGGTGGTTACCCGTGAACTCGATGCGGACCGGCGCTTTGCATCGAGTACGGCGGAGGTCGTCGTGAGCATAGCTCCCGACTTTGCCATCGTAAAAAAGACGCGCGGCTAAGTGCGCGTATGCGCAAGACGGGCTTTGAGGGGCGACCAATCAAAGTCCGTCTTGCTGTTGATAAGAGGCTTTGGGGGAAAGCATATGGGTCTTGAGGGAATCAAGCTGATTGCATGCGATTTGGACGGCACGTTGCTGCATCCGGGGGAGCGCGAGCCGCGTTCCGAAGCCTTTGAGCTTATCGATGAGCTGCATCGTCGCGGTATCGTGTTTATGCCGGCGAGCGGCCGTCAATATGCGAGCTTGCGCTACCTGTTTGCCCCGGTGGCCGATGAGCTCGCCTACGTATGCGAAAACGGAGCCCTGGTGATGAGCGAGGGGCGTGCCGTTGTCAAGCGTTCCATGGAGCGTTGCCTTGCTATGGATATCGCGAATGCCGTGGTTGCGTATCCCCATGCCGACGTGACCCTTTCGTGTGAGGGGCGCCTCTACACCATGAGCGGCAACGACGCGTTTGTTGAACACCTGCGTTATGAGGTCCACTGCGATGTGGCGGTGGTCGACCGTCCCGAGGACATCGACGAGGACGTCATTAAGATTGCCTTCCAGACGCCCGAGGCAGAGCAGCCGGCGGCGCTGGAGTATTTCGAGCGCCACTTTAGCGACTGTGTCGACGTGATGACGTCGGGAACCGAGTGGACGGACTTTATCGGCTTTGATTCGGGTAAGGGTTCCGCGCTTGCCGATTACGGTCGTGCCCTGGGAATTTCGCCCGATGAGATGATGGCGTTTGGCGATAACGAAAACGACCGCGACATGCTCAACGTAGTGGGCCATCCCTATCTAATGGAGAGCTGCAACCCCACCATGCGCGGCATCAACGACCGCGTCCGCTACGCGCGCACGGTCGAAGAGGAACTGCATCGCCTGCTTGCCGAGTAGATATTTGGGACATGCCTAGAAATCTACTTTTTGCTACAGAGTGCGGAAAGGTGGATTTTAAGGCATGTCCCAAACATTTATCGGCAGTCGGGGCAGAGACCCTCGAAGATGGTGTAGTGCGACGTGACGTGCCAGCCGATTTGCTCGGACGCCTTGGCGTCGAGCTGGGCATCGAAGGGGAGCGGTACATCGATGACGCGGCTGCACGAGGTGCAGATGATATGCGCATGCGGCTCGATCGTGCGATCGAAGCGGCTGCCGCCCGGCGTCTTGATGGAGAGGATCTCGCCAGCGTCGGCCAAGAGATTGAGATTGCGGTAGACCGTACCACGGCTGATTTTGTCATCCTGCGCGCGCACGACGTTGTAGATTTCGTCGGCGGTGGGATGGTTATAGCTTTGGCGCACGGCGTCGAGAACCAGCTTTCGCTGCCTGGTATTCCTTCTTTGCACCGCCATGCGCCTCGCCTCTTTTCTATCAACGGTCGTAGGTAAATGATACCGTATTTAGCACACAATACTAATAACGAGGAATGAAACCGTCTTCATTGGCAAGTGGGGCTCGGGTCTGGGCGTCTACGAGGCGAAAACGCGTTCCCATGCGCTCGTAGGAGGCATGAAGCGCCTCGAGATGAGATAGGATGTTTGCCGGAGCCCCCTGTATCTCCATCTCGACTGAGCCGTCTTCCATGTTACGCACCCAGCCGGTGAGTGCGCGTGCCTGCGCGAGGTTGGTGTTGGTAAAGCGAAAACCGACGCCCTGGACTTGCCCTTCCCAGCGCAGGAAATAGCGCAGGGGAGCGTCTTGAGTGGCCTCGTCGCTTGCGAGCACAGTAAGCCTGCGGCGCAGCTCGAGCTCGACGTTTGATGGTTTTTGAGGCTCTCGACTGCCGCCGGTGACGCTGGAGAAGAACGTATCGAAGAGGCCCATCGCTATGCCTGCTTGCCTGCGTCGGCCGGGAAGGTTATGCCGGCCTGCTGGCGCACGGCATCCATGATACGCAGCGAGACGAGCGTGACATCGCGGTAGTGGCCAAGCTCGTGGCGTCCCGCCGGGGTCTCCCAAATCTCTTCCTTAACGTTATCGATGCCGTCGATGGCGGTGATAAAGTCCGCGAGCTCGTATTCCATGGTGTTGCTTGACTTGGGAAGGTCGAGCGCGCGTCCGTTGCCGCCTTGCTCGCGCGGCGCCTCGGTCGCCGATCCGCGTACGACATCGCCGCGATAGTCGATACGGACGTTGCGGGGCGTGGACAGATGGTCAATCTGGATAGTGCCACGCTCGCCTTCGATCTGCGAGGGCAGCAGGTCATTCGTAATTTTGGAGTGCGCGAGCTCGACGGAGATACGGCCACCGCCGTAGCTGGCAAGGATGGAACCGCAGCCATCGATGGGGCCGTGCGTGAGCTGTCGCGTGGTGGGGTCGAGCAGAGTAGTCATGCTCGTAAGGCCGGAGGGCATGCCGAAAATCTCGACCATGGGCTCGACGGTGTAGACGCCAATGTCCATGAGGGAACCCGATGCCATATTGCAGTCGAAGATATTGGTGGCGCGTCCCGCGAGAATCTCGTTGTAGCGCGAGGAATATTTGCCAAAGCGCAATGAGGCGCGGCGGATGGGGGCGATCTCGCCCAGGGCGTCCTCGATGGCGTGGAAGGCGGGATCGTGGAGGGGACGCATGGCCTCGAGGGCCACGACACCTGCTGCCTCGGCAGCGCGGAAGACTTCCAGCGCCTGCGCTTCGGTGGCGCAGAAGGGCTTCTCGACGATGACGTGCTTGCCACCGGCGATGCAGGCAAGGACCTGCTCGTAGTGAAGTGCGTTGGGGCTGCCGATATAGACGGCGTCGACGTCGGCGGCTGCCGCAAGCTCATCGAGTGAGGTAAAGTTTCGCTCGCCACCGCGCTCGGCGGTAAAGGCAGCACCGCGATTGGCATCGCGTGAAAGCGTGCCCACAAACGCGGCTTGGTCGTTGGCGTTGACGACTTGGATAAAGTCGTCGGTGATCATGGATGTGCCGATGGTCGCGATGCGCAGCATACGTCCCCCTTGCGTTGTTTGGTCTACAGGATGAGTGTAGCGCGTGGGGATATAAAGCTGTACGAAAACGCTATTACAGGTCGCTCTCGTTAAAGCCGGTGTCGATATCGAGGTTGCTGCCGTCGGCCGCCGTGGTGGCGAGCTCATCGCAGCGCTCGTTGAGCTCGTGGCCGGCGTGACCCTTAACCCAGATGAACTCAACCTTGTGCTTGCTTTTGGCGGTGAGTAGGCGCTCCCACAGGTCGCGGTTCTTGACGGGCTGCTTGTTGGCGGTTTTCCACCCGCGCTTTTTCCAGCCGTCGATCCAGTGCTTGTTAAAGGCGTTGACGACGTACTGCGAATCGGAATGGACTTCGACCTCGCATGGGCGGTTGAGTGCCTCGAGCGCCACGATAACGGCCATGAGCTCCATGCGGTTGTTGGTGGTCTTGGCGTAGCCGCGCGAAAGCTCGGAGGTAAAGGTCTTGCCGGCGGGGTTGGTGTATTTGAGCACGGCGCCGTAGCCGCCGCGTCCCGGATTTGATCGGGCCGAGCCGTCGGTATAGATGATGACCTTCACGGGTTTCCTTTCTTTGAGTGCATTTCATGTGAGTGACCATTGTAGCGCCATGCCCGCCGGGGGCCAGCAATCTACGATTTCTGCCCCGTCTTCCGACTGTTAGCTGGCATGGATGATGCGGTTGAGCTCGTCGAGGTATTGCTGCAAGAGGAGAGAGGGCTTGCGCTCGTCGTGCATGATGTAGCCAACGTGCATCGTTGGGGCATCTGCTAACGGGATCGATGCCATGCCCCATTGCATTTCATTGGAGAGGACACCGGTCGACAGGGTGTAACCGTTCGACGTGATAAGTAAGTTGGTAAGTGTTCCGCGGTCCGAGATTCGTATGTTGCGGTCGCAAGGGATATAGCTAAAGGGTTCCTCGGCGTAATAGAAGGAGTTTGAGGTTCCCTGCTCAAAGCTGTAGCGCGTATAGGGCGTGAGGTCGGCAAGGGACAGTTGAGGGCGGCGTGCGAGCGGATGGCGTTCGCTGACGAAGACGTGGACCGTCGCGTCGAAGAGGGGATGGAAGCTTGCGCGGGCATCGGCGAAGGCCTTCTGCAAGACACGGGTATTAAAGTCGTCCAGATAGAGGATGCCGATGTCGCTGCGAAACGCGCGCACGTCGTCGATGATCTGCGATGTGGTGGTCTCGCGCATGATGAACTCGAACTTGCTGTCGCGGCAGCGCTCGACTACGTTGACAAAGGCCTCGACCGAAAAGGCGTAGTGCTGGGCGGAAATGGCGAGGCGGGCTTGCGGGATGCCGCCGTCCTCGTAGCGTGCCTCGAGCATGTCGGCCTGCTCTACGACCTGGCGCGCATAGCCCAAAAGCTCGGTGCCGTCGTTGGTGAGCGTGACGCCGCGGCTGGAGCGCGTAAAGATCTCCAGATGGAGCTCCTGTTCCAGGCTTTTGACGGCGTTTGAGATGTTGGACTGAGCAGTATAGAGGCGTTGAGCTGCGGCGTTGATTGAGCCGGACTCTGCCACGGTGATCAGAAAACGAAGCTGCTGAAGGGTCATCGACGCCATCCTTTCGATAGTTATCTATAAAACAGATAACAAGTTAGCGCTTTTAAGTGATTGACCGAGGGAGACAATGCCCGTACTATTCAAAACACACAAAGGCGGTAGGTTATTAAGCCGACCACGGAATCGGGACGCGAAAGGAGGCCCGCATATGAATTGCTTACCAAGACGAATGCCGGGCTCCTGTTTGCGCCCGTCGGCGTGATCAGGAGACAGCGACTTACTTCTCTCTTTTTACTTACTTTCGTTCGATCAAGGAGATCATCATGAGCCAGTTCATCAACAACCCCGAGCACACCTTTGGTTTCGATACCCTGCAGCTGCACGTTGGCCAGGAGAGCGCCGATCCCGCTTCCGACTCCCGTGCCGTGCCGATCTACCAGACCACGAGCTATGTGTTCCGCAACTCCCAGCACGCCGCCGACCGCTTTGGTCTTGCCGACGCCGGTAACATCTACGGCCGTCTGACCAACTCCACCCAGGGCGTCTTTGAGGACCGTATCGCCGCGCTCGAGGGTGGCGTGGCCGGTCTTGCCGTCGCCTCCGGTGCCGCTGCCATCACCTATACCCTGCAGGCTCTTGCCCAGGCTGGTGACCACGTGGTGGCTCAGAAGACCATCTACGGTGGCTCCTACAACCTGCTCGAGCATACGCTCTCCCAGTTTGGCGTCGAGACCACGTTTGTCGATGCTCATAACCTGGAAGAGGTTGAGGGTGCCATCAAGGACAACACCACGGTCATCTATCTCGAGACGCTCGGCAACCCCAACTCTGACATCCCCAACATCGACGCCATCTCCGAGATCGCCAAGAAGCACGGTCTGCCGGTTGTCGTCGACAACACCTTCGGCACCCCGTATCTGTTCCGTCCGCTGGAGCATGGCGCCAACATCGTTGTCCACTCCGCAACCAAGTTCATCGGCGGCCACGGCACCTCGCTGGGCGGTGTGATCGTCGATGGCGGCAACTTCGACTGGAAGGCGAGCGGCAAGTATGCGCAGATCGCCGAGCCCAACCCCTCCTACCATGGCGTCTCGTTTGCCGAGGCTGCCGGTCCCGCCGCCTTCGCGACCTATGTCCGCGCTATCCTGCTGCGTGACGAGGGCGCCTGCATCAGCCCGTTCAACGCCTGGGTCCTGCTCCAGGGCACCGAGACTCTGTCGCTGCGCGTTGACCGTCATGTCGAGAACACCAAGAAGGTCGTTGAGTTCCTGGCTGGTGACAGCCACGTCGCCAAGGTGAACCACCCGAGCCTGCCTGAGCACCCCGATCACGAGCTCTATCAGAAGTACTTCCCCAACGGCGGCGCTTCGATCTTCACCTTTGAGATTAAGGGTGGCCAGGAGGCAGCTTGGAAGTTCATCGATCATCTGCAGGTGTTCTCGCTGCTCGCCAACGTGGCCGACGTCAAGTCGCTCGTCGTGCACCCGGCTACCACCACGCACTCCCAGCTCTCTGCCGAGGAGCTCGCCGAGCAGAACATCACGCCCTCCACGATCCGTCTTTCCATCGGTACCGAGAACGCCGAGGACATCATTTGGGATCTGAAGCAGGCCTTCGCCGCGCTGGACGAGTAAGGCGACTTGTGCAAGGACCCCTTGCGACTCGATAGGTATAACTGCATAAAATGCCTGCTCAAGGCGCCTGCGCAAGCAATGGTTGTGCAGGCGCCTTTTTTGCATAGGAAGGGCGCTATTACAGGGTTTTTGGCATGCTTTATGCATTCGAGTTGTGGAAAACTCCTGTTGAGAGGATGTGAGTTTTACGCAATTGACGTGCGCCTTTTGAGTAAAACCGCAGGTCGCGATTTGCTCGAGGTACTATGCAGCGCGATCGAATCACACGCAGCTCAAACGCAGCAAAAACGCACTACGGAGGTTTCCAGCTACATGAGGATCGATTCACGAAAACCGAAAGCCGCTGCCCTTTCCGCCGCTCTGACCGTGGCACTTTTAGCGGGCGCCGGTGCAACTGATGCCCACGCCGCAACACTGTCCGATACGGTTGGATCTACGCCGTCCGAGACGACGCTGGTACAGCCCGTTGATTATCGCGGCGATGGTTATGGTTCCATGCAGGAGTGGAACGCCTCGATGGAGGCCAAGCGCGATTCCCTTGAGATACGCGCTCAGATTATCCTAAACATGTATGGTGACTATGCCACCGATGACGAGCACGCTGTGCTGCAGGGTTGTATCGATGGTGCGGGCAGCCTTTTGACGATGGGGGAGGTCGACGCGAAGTCGACCGAGCTCGATGAGCTGCGCACTGCGCTTGAGAATGCCAAGCGCGAAGCGCTCGAGGCCGCTGCCGCCGAGGCGGAGGCTGCCGAGGCCGCCCAGGCTTCGTATTACAACGCCGGCTCCGGCTCGTCTTACACGTCTGCTGCGTATTACGCGAACGGCTCGGGTCTGACGCGCTCGAGCGGCGTCAATAACTATAACGGCCGCCGCGAGACTTATTACAGCAGCAACGTGTTGTATCACCACCGCACGGGCGAATGGACGCAGGATTCTGAGGGCTTCTGGCGCGATTCCGACGGCTATTACGTTGTTGCCGCGGGCGATATGGCCCAGGGCTCGACCTTTACGGGCTCCAAGGGTGATTGCAAGGTCTATGACTCCGGCTGCGCTGCCGGAACCACCGACTACTACACCGGTTGGTAATCTGCCATAAGCAAAATACGCACATGATGGGCGGGCGTCTTTACTGAGCTTTTAGGCAACGTAAAGCCGCCCTTTCTTTATGTGCGCTTGAGTTAACAGAGCCCTTACCGTGGCGGTACGCTGGGCGTATGGATGCGGGGCACACTAGTTCATGAGAAATAGGGTCTTTCTCGTGGAGGAAGTGGTCTCATGAACGCTCGAGATATCGCTATCGCCGCCGTCGCATTGGTACTTGGCTGTCTTGGCCCTACAGCTGCGTTTGTCGCAGGCATGCAGGGCTCGTGCGGGGCTGCTCCTATTGTGGTCGGCGCGCTCATCGCAGCAGCGCTGCTGGGAAGTGCGGGCGTGACCCTTTGCCGCGATGACGAGGACGAGACGCCGCAGGTGCGGCGCTAGCCGTTGTGAAGCTGGTTTTGCCCATAGATGAAGAAGGAAGCCGCCGCAAGGGGAGTGCCCTTTGCGGCGGTTTTTGCTATTGAGACTGTTGGATGCGGTGCGGCGGCGTTACCAGCTGGCCTCGATTTCGCGGATGCGCGAATAGAGCCATTCGTTTTGCGGCACCTGGATACCGTGCTTGGCCGCGAGGCGGCAGATGGTACCCGCAAATTCCTCGACCTCGGTTCTGCGTTGAGCGATGCGGTCTTGCGCCATCGAGGGCATGCCGGCGGGATCGAGCCCTTTTATGAGACGCACCATCTGCGTTAGGTCTGCCTCGGTGAGCTCGATACCCTCGGCATTGGCGACTGCAAGCGTCTCGCGCATGGCGGAGACAAAACTGCGGAGCTGCTCGGAGCCCTGCTCCGTAGCGCTTCCGTAGGTGCCGCCGTAGGCCATACAGGTCTGGTTGATGCCGTCGTTGAGCATGAGTTTGGCCCACATGCGATGTGCGATGTCGTGCTCGACGGTATGGGCGATGCCGCAACGCGTGTAGAGCTCGTCGATGGCGATAACGGTTGCGGGGTCGGTGCCCGCTGCCGCACCAAAGCGGATCTCGCCGGCATTGGTATAGGTGAGCTCCCCGTTGAGGAATACGGCGTCCATGCCCTGGCAGATACCAAGGACGGTGTGCTCCCAGCCAAAGCGCTCGGCAATCTTCTGCTCGCTCGTGATGCCGTTGCACAGCGACGCGATGAGCGTGTCGGGTCCCACGACGCTTTCCAGGGTTTTGAGCGCCACATCGAGCCCGGTTGTCTTGACCGTGAGGATGACCAGGTCGACGGGCGTCGCCTCGCTCGCGCGGACGGACTTGAGCGCGCAGGGCTTGCCGTTGACGGTGAGCGCATCACCCGCGTGGCGCTCAAAGCGCGCGTCGTCCATAACGTATTCGACGGCGTCGTTGCCGAGCGCTTGGGCGATCATGCTGCCGTAGAGCAGGCCCACGCCGCCCTTGCCGATGAAGGCGACCTTGTTGATCTGCATGTGAATCATCTCCCCATAAAAAGGCGCCCGCGTATGGGGCGCCTGATGGATTGTATGCCGCCGGGCCATGTCGCGTGCACCGGATGGCCGTATTTAGAAGAACAAACGCATGGGAACTTATGACGCGGGGCAGACCGCAAAGACACGTGCGGGATATCCAACGCCATCGCGCACCTTGGGGAAGGTGCAGAAGATGACAGCGCCCGTGGCGGGAAGCTCGTCTAGATGGTCCATGACCTCGATCTGGTAACGGTCGACCGAGAGGATGTACTGTTCGCCGGGGTAGGGGTAGGCGTCCTCACGCGTGGTTACGCTCGCCGGGTCGGTGTCAGCCGGCTCGTGGCCGATGGCGCCGATGTCGCGCTCTTCAACGAGCCACTTGATGGCGTCGAGGTCCCAGCCGGGGTAGTGGGGCTGGCCGTCCTCGTCCTTGTTCTCGAGGTCGGCGAGCTTGGACCAGTCGGAGCGGAAGGCGACGAAAGCGTCCTCGGGAATGCGACCGTGCTCATCCTCCCAGGCTTTGAGGTCCTCGATGGTCAGGATAAAGTCGGGATTCGCGGCGCACTCCTCGTGCTTGTCGATCACGCAGAGCGGATGCATAAACTCGATGGGTTCAATCTCTCCAAGGGAACGGCCGTCAACATGGAAGTGGCGCGGTGCGTCGACACGCGTGCCGTACTGCGAGGCGACCGAATACTGGAAGCAACGCATGGGGGCGAGCATGTCCTCGGGCGTGCCGGGCAGGTAGTCGAAGAGCTTGGTGGACTCAAACGGCTTAAAGCCAAGCCAGTGCGGGGTGTCGCATGAGAGCGTGTGGGTGAGGTCGACCCAGCGATAATCGGTGCTTTTGAGCTGGGATGCGAGATTCCAAAGGTCGAGCGCGGGCATGGGTGACTCCTTTCATCGGGCTTTTTGCTGATGTTAAAGCGGTGCCGTGACAGCTCGATTTCTGCTGCGTTACGATACGTTCTCGATTGCGATTCCACGATGTTTCGGCCGCGTGACCATTGTGTTTCGCCTTGCCGGGGCGCTGATGGCGAAAGGAGGGGCCGTGCAATATCGCGTTGACCCCAAAAGTGGTAACCGAATATCCGCTCTGGGTCTGGGCTGCATGAGATTTCCCGGTGCGCCGGGACACCCCGATGCGAAGACAGCCGATGCCATCATTTCCCGTGCGGTGGAGCAGGGGATTAATTATCTGGATACCGCGTATCTCTATCCCGGTAACGAGGTGTGCGTGGGCGCCTCACTTGAGCGCCTGGGTCTGCGCGACCGCGTGTTGCTCGCGACTAAGTTGCCGCACGCTTCGTGCAAGTGCGCGGAGGATTTCGACCGGTTCTTCGACGAGCAACTGCGCCGCCTGCGGACCGACCATATCGACTATTACCTTATGCACAACATCACTTCGCCCGCCCAGTGGGAGCGCGTGGTGGCGTTGGGCATCGAAGACTGGATTGCGCACCAAAAGGCTGCGGGGCGTATTCGCCAGATAGGTTTTTCGTATCACGGCAGTGCGGCGGACTTCCTGACGATGCTCGACGCGTATGACTGGGATTTTTGCCAGATTCAGTACAACTACGCTGGAGAGCGCTACCAAGCGGGAACGGCGGGACTTATAGCAGCCGCCGAGCGCGGGCTCGCGGTGTTTGTGATGGAACCGCTTTTGGGCGGACGCCTGGCGGGCAAGCTGCCTCCGCGGGCCCGCGCCGTGCTCGATGACGTACGCGATCCGTACCTGAAGACGCCGGCTGCTTGGGGCCTTTCGTGGGTGTGGAACCATCCTCAAGTCACGATGCTGCTTTCGGGCATGACCGATACCGCGCAGGTGGACGAGAACGCGGTGCTGGCCGATCGGGCCCTGCCGGATTCGATGACAGCCGCTCAGCTCGATACCATCGCACGCGTGCTGGCGGAGTTTGAAAAATCGAATCGCGTGCCCTGCACGGGATGCGGCTACTGCATGCCATGCCCCAAGGGCATCAATATTCCCGGCTGCTTTGCCGCCTACAACGCGAGTTACGCGCATAGTTGGTTTACGGGGCTGTCTCAATACTTTACGGCGAGCGCGGTGCGGACGAACGAGCCCAAACTGGTGAGCAATTGCGTCAAGTGCGGCAAATGCGCACGTCACTGCCCGCAGCACATCGATATCCCCGGGCGCTTGGACGACGTACGCCGCCGTTTTCAGCCTGGCCCCGTGACGGCGGTGCTCAAGGCCTTCGGCAAAACGCGCTCCTCATGACCCTTTTATAACTTGCGGTGGAATAGTTCCTGTTTGCGGCAGAATGGGGCTTAAACAGGAACTATTCCACCGCAACTGAAGGGGGCTGTCGTGGGCTATCGGGATTCATGTGATGATTTGCGTGAGGTTCGTTGGGGCGTTTTGGGCGCTGGGCACATTTCGCATCGATTTGCATCGTCGCTCAAGAAGGTCGACGAGGCACGGCTGGTGGCTGCGGCCGGCCGCACTCCTGCACATGTCGAGGAATTTTGTCGAGCGTTTTCGATTGATGCCGCGCACAGTTATGCCACGGCTGACGATAGCGGCGATGCGGCTTATGATGCGTTGATTGCCGATCCCGATGTCGATGCAATCTACTTGGCTCTTCCACATGGCATGCATGCGCATTGGGCTTGTCAGGCACTGCGCGCGGGAAAGGCCGTGCTGTGCGAAAAGCCGGCCGTTTTGAATGAAGAAGAGGCCCATGCGATCGCCTCTGTTTCCCGTGAGTGCGGTGTGCCGTTTATGGAGGCGATGAAAAATCGGTTTTGTCCGATGCATACTCGCGTGAAGGGTTTGCTTGCGTCGGGCGAGCTCGGCTGTATCGTCTCGATCGAAAGCGTGCAAAAACTCGATTATGGTGAGTCCCCTTCGAGTTATCTGCTCGATCCGTTGCAGGGTGGCTGTCTATATGACATGGGCTGCTATGCGGTCGGGTGGTTTGAGGATCTGCTTGCGGGTGCGTGCGATGTTTCGTCTCGTGAAGTTCGCTGGCGTGACGTATTAGGCGGCCGCGTGGATTGGGCCGATGAGATCCATATGAGTGTCGGCGGTATACCCATTCATATGGTGTGCGACGGCAAAGCAGCATATGAAAGCCGCTTAACGATTGCCTGCGAACGGGGTTCGGTGGAAATCGAGCGCCTCCATCGCCCCGAGCTCGCCCATGTGAAGTACTCCGACGGACGAATGCTCGAAATAAATGCCCCGTTTGAGGTCGATGATTTCTACGGCGAAATTCATCATGCGACCCAGCTCATCCGGGCGGGGAAACTCGAGAGTCCCGTCATGCCCCTTGCCGCCACACAGCGCTGTGCGCACATCATCGATGCGATTCGCTTGACGCTCTAGGCTGCGGTGCTGGTGCTCAAGGGGGCTCGGCGGACCGTGCCCCTGATGCCCCTTTTATATCTTGCGGTGGAATACGGTCTGTTTGCGCCAAAATAAGGCACCAATAGACTGTATTTCACCGCAACTGATGAGGGGGAGCTGGAGATGCTGACGATTGGGTGTCATCTTTCGACGACGAAGGGCTATCGGGCAATGGGAGAGACGGCGTTGTCCATTGGCGCCAATACCTTTGCGTTCTTTACGCGCAACCCGCGCGGTGGCAAGGCAAAAGATCTTGACATGGATGACGTGGCGGCTCTGCGCGAGCTTATGGCACAAAACGACTTTGGACCGCTGGTGGCGCATGCCCCGTATACCTATAACCCCTGCTCGGCCAAAGAGCGGGCGCGCGAGTTTGCCCTGGAGGCCATGGCAGAGGACCTGCGGCGCATGGAAGCGCTGCCCGGCAACTACTACAATTTTCATCCCGGTGCGCATGTGGGACAGGGGGCGGACGCCGGCATTCAGATGATTGTCGACACACTGTGCCAGGTGATGTTTGAGGGGCAGCAGACGACGGTATTGCTCGAGACCATGACAGGCAAGGGCACCGAGGTGGGCCGTAGCTTTGAAGAGCTGGCGTGCATTATCGAGGGCGTTGTCGCCAAGTGCCCAGAGCTGTCCGATAAGCTGGGCGTTTGTTTGGACACCTGCCATGTGAGCGATGCCGGCTACGACATCATCCATGATCTGGACGGCGTACTCGACGAGTTCGATCGCGTGGTGGGTATCGATCGCTTGCATGCCGTACACATCAACGATTCGAAGAACCCTTGTGGCGCCCATAAAGATCGCCACGAGTGCATCGGCAAGGGATACCTTGGCAGCGAAGAATTTGGTGGCGGTATGCAGGTTATGCAGAATATTGTATCGAATGGCCGTTTGCGTTCGCTGCCGTTTATTTTGGAGACTCCGAACGAACTTGCAGGTTATGCAGCTGAAATTAGACTATTAAGGTCGTTGCAGCAGTAATGGCTGTCACAAAGTAGAGTATTCCATTCACGTTATGGGTTTGTTTCAATCAGTTTTCTCATTGCAGATTCGTAATTCCGGGTGCATAATAGCCAACAGTTTTTGCAGACCTCTGAATCAAACGAGGTCACCGGAAGGAGACTGATTATGAAGCTCAAGAAGCTTGGCGCATTTGCCGCCACGGGTGCTATGGCGCTCGCCCTTGCTCTGACGGGCTGCGGCTCGTCCAACGCCACCTCTGGTTCCGATGCCGGTTCCAGCAGCTCTGACGACGCTAAGGTCGAGAAGGTCGACGGCTCCAAGGAGTACGCACTCGTCAAGGACGGCACGCTGACCGTCGGCACCTCTGCCGAGTACGCCCCGTTTGAGTACAAGGACGACAACGGCGATTATCAGGGCTTTGACCTTGAGCTTATCAAGGCTATCGGCGACAAGCTGGGCCTGGATGTCGAGTACGTCAACAATGACTTTGACACGCTGGTTCCGGGCGTCGCTTCGGGTGCCAAGTATGACGTCTCCATCGCGGCTATCACTGACACGCCCGAGCGTGAGAAGGAAGTCACTTTCTCCGATTCCTACTACATGGACGATCAGGCTATCGTGACCAAGGTCGATAACACCGACATCACGGCCGACAACTACAGCGAGAAGCTCAACAACGCCGACGCTACCATCATCGTCCAGTCTGGCTCGACCGCCGAGGCCTTTGCCCAGGAGAACTTCCCCAAGGCCAAGATTGTTCCCTACAAGGACGCCACCGAGTGCTTCAGCGCCCTGCAGTCCGATAAGGGTGACGCCGTGGTGACCAACCGCTCCGTCGCCAGCCAGCTGACCGCCGAGCAGTTCAACACCTGCCAGACCATCAAGCAGATCAGCACCGGCGAGGAGTACGCCATCGCCATCAACCAGGGCAACACTAAGCTCAAGGACGACGTCAACCAGGCCATCAAGGACCTGATCGATGACGGTACCGTTGACGCCCTTATGGCTAAGTACAACATCAAGTAAAATAGCTACTTGATTGCACGCGGGCCCTTTCCGTTTTGGCGGAGAGGGCCTTTGCGTTTCTTGAATGGGCGTCATCCCGCCCCGTTATGTCGGCAACTTAAACGTTAGGAGCCACCTTGTCTCGATTGAACCAAGGAGCCATGGGCAAGAGCCATCCACTGCCCTCGATGCTCCAAAAGCTGGCCTGTGCCCTGGCTGTGGCGCTCGCCCTGGTATGCGCGGGGGCCTGCGTGCCCTCGACTGCTCAGGCACTTGAGACCGCAAAGATCACCGCCCGACCCAATACCGGTTCGGGTAGCGACGTGGTCGGTGGCACCGAGACTCGTATCACCTGGGAGGTCCAGGCCGATGCCGATGAGGAGCTGAGCGGTCTTTCGCTGACGTTTGTCGATGGCACGACCTTTGGTGCGGACGACACGCGTCTGACGATGCTCTCGGGCGATGACCTTATGGACCGTACGCCCATGAAGCCCACGTGCAAGGTCGATGGTCAGACGCTCAAGATCGATTTTGGTGAGACGGCGCCCGCCGGCGGTTATTTCCGTGTCGAGGTCTACGGCGTGACCTTCCCCGTCGAGGGCGGCGACGAGGCCTTTAGCGGCACCTACACTTTGGCCGATGGTTCGACCAAGAAGATCTCCAAGATTCCGTTGGTGGAGATCAAGGGCGTGACGGCATTCGATAACTTCCTGGCCGACCTTAAGGAGCAGCCGTGGGTCGAGGCATGGAATTCCAACATGTTCCTTCGCCTGTTCCTGAACCCGGTCATTTTGGTTCAGAGCCTGCCGATCGTCTTCAAAGGCTTCCTCATGTCGCTCTCGATCGTGCTCGTGGCGTTTCCGCTGGCAATTCCCTTTGGCTTTGCCTTGTCGCTCATGCGCATCTCCAAGTCGCGCATCCTGCGTTGCCTTGCCGGCATCTATGTGAATATCATCCGCGGTACGCCGGCGTTCCTGCAGATCTACATCGCGTTCTTCGGTCTGCCGCTGGCCGGCGTCAAGGTTGACGACTATGTGCTGGGCGTCATCGTCATGGCCATGAACTCGTCCGCCTACCTGTGCGAGATCTTCCGCGCCGGTATTCAGTCGATCCCCAAGGGCCAGAACGAGGCCGCGCGCTCGCTGGGCATGAACGCCTTCCAGACGCTGCTCTACGTTATGATTCCGCAGACGTTCCGCAATGTCCTGCCTACGCTGACCAGTGAGTTCATCCTGCTTTACAAGGATACGTCGCTGCTCGCGGCCGTGGGCGTGGTCGAGATCGTCATGAACGCCCGTACCATCGTGGCCACGACGGGTTCCATTACGCCGTATGTGGTTGCCGCGCTGTTCTACCTGGTCATCACCCTGCCGCTTGCTCGCTTGGTGAGCGGTCTTGAGGCGAGGCTTCTGGGGACGGCCGAAACCAAGAAGAAGCGTCCCGCCAAGAGCGCTGGACAGGTCGTCGCGACGCCCGCCGACCACATCGCCGGTCTGTAAGGAGGTCCTATCATGAGCGAAACCAATAACTCGAACGAGGTCGTCGTCAGCATCAAGAACCTCCAGAAGGCCTTCGGCGATAACGTGGTCCTGCGCGATATCGATCTGGATGTGCACAAGGGCGAGGTCGTCGTAGTCCTGGGTCCTTCGGGCTCGGGCAAGTCGACGATGCTTCGCTGCATCAATCGTCTGGAGCATCCCACGAGCGGCTCGATCGTCGTTGAGGGCGTGGACGTTTGCGCCAAGGGCGTCGACCTTAACAAGGTACGTACGCATCTGGGTATGGTGTTCCAGCAGTTCAATTTGTTCCCGCACCTGTCAGTCAAAAAGAACGTCATGCTCGCACAGCAAAAGGTACTCAAGCGCAGCAAGGAAGAGGCCGAGAAAATCGCTATCGAGGAGCTGACCAAGGTCGGTCTTGCCGAGCGCATCGACTTTATGCCGAGCCAGCTCTCGGGTGGCCAGCAGCAGCGCGTTGCCATCGCCCGCGCCCTGTCGATGAACCCTCACGTCATGCTCTTTGACGAGGCCACGTCGGCGCTCGACCCCGAGCTGGTTCGCGACGTTCTTGGCGTTATGCGCGATCTTGCACGTGACGGTATGACCATGATCGTCGTGACGCATGAGATGGGCTTTGCCCGCGACGTCGCCGACCGCGTCGTCTTTATGGACGGCGGCGTTATCGTGGAAGAGGGTACGCCGAGCGAGGTCTTCGACCACCCCAAGAGCGAGCGCACCAAGGCGTTCTTGGGAAATATCTCGTAGCGGCGCGTCGAGGTTGTCGATATAACAAACGGGGACCGGATAGTATTGAACTGCCTCCCATTTCTTGGACACGAGAAATGGGAGGCTTTTTATGCGTGTCGACTTGAGGGTGAAACACGACATCGAGGCCAGGAAGGCGGCGATCGGGCTCTTCGAGCGAGGGCACGGCTTCGAGTCGGCGGCGAAGGCGCTGTCGGTCCCGCGCAACACCGTGAGACAATGGCTCTACGTATACCGGTCGTTCGGAAGCGAGGTGCTGCTATCCATGGACGGCAAGCAGACCAGGTACACATACGAGCAGAAGGTCGCCGCCGCCTCGGCCGTGGTCGACGGCGGCATGGGCAAGCAGGACGCCATGAAGGCGTTCGGGGTCATGTCCCTGGCGCCGCTCAAGAGATGGTGCGCGCTCTACCGCGAGGGCGGCGCCGAGGCGCTCAGGCCCAAGCCCAGGGGCAGGCCGAGGGGGTCCGGCCCCAGGCCGCGCGAGCGCACCCGCGAGCAGGAGCTCGAGGAGCGCTGCCGAAGGCTCGAGACCGAGGTGGCCTACCTAAAAAAATTGCGTGCCCTGGTCGAGAGGGACGGGCTCTGACCAGGGCGAAGGTCGAGGCCGTGAGCGCCCTGCGCGCGGAGGGGTGCAAGCTGGGGAGCCTGCTGGAATGCGCCGGCCTGGCCCGGTCCAGCTACTACTACGCGCTGTCGCACCCGGCCAGGCCGACGCGCCCGGAGCTGCGGGGCGCGGTGGCGGAGATCTTCTCGCGCACGGCCAACGGGTGCGGCCACCGCCAGGTCGCCATGTGCCTGCGCGCCGAGCTGGGCGCGCGCATAGCCTACAAGACCGTGCTCAAGATGATGCGGGAGATGGGGGTCCGCTGCGGCATCCGCCGCGAGACCGACTACCATAGGTACAACTCGTACAGGGGCGTCGTGGGCGAGACGTTCGAGAACGTCATCGGGCGCGACTTCGCCGCCGACGGGCCGTGGCAGAAGATGGGCACCGACGTCACCGAGTTCAAGCAGCCCTGGGGCAAGGCCTACTTCGCGCCGGTGTACGACTTCGGCAGCAAGGAGATAGTCGCGTGGTCGACGTCGGCCAGCCCGGACATGGCGCAGCAGGCCGAGCTGCTCGACCAGCTGCTGGCGAAGATGCCCGAGGGCGCGATGCCGGTGCTTCACAGCGACATGGGCTGGCAGTACCAGCACGCCGCATGGTGCGGGAGGCTGAAGGAAGCCGGGATCGTCCAGAGCATGTCCAGAAAGGGCAACTGCATCGACAACGGCGCCACCGAGCAGGTCTTCGGCCACATGAAGGACGAGTTCTTCCGGGGAAGGACATGGCCCGACTTCGAGTCCTTCAAGGCGGACCTGGACGCGTACGTCGCCCATTGGAACACGAGGCGAAGGCAGGTTAAACTGAAGGGGCTGACCCCGGAGGAGTTCCGGAACCAGCCCCTTGCGGCGTAGTTCTTATTTAAGCCGTCCAAGTTTTGGGGTGCAGTTCATATCCGGCCCCCGTTTTTGTTTGGGCATGAGCGACTGTTGTTGTGCAGTGCACGGCTGTCAGTTGCCTTGCGACTTTCTGACGGCTTCGTTAGGCCAGCTCCGCTCCCAGGGCCCTGCAGGCCGTCTCGCCCTCATCGTCGGGGGCGTCGTAGCAGATGACGGAATCGACGACGTTGACGCCCGCCTCGTCGGCGTCGGCCTTCCAGTTGTCCATCCACTCGCCCTCGGCCCACGAATAGGAGCCAAAGAGGACGACCTTCTTGTCGCCGAGAACCTCCTTGACCTCGTCCCACATCGGCTGGAACTCATCGTACTCGAGTTCCTCGGAGCCCATGGCGGGGCAGCCGAAGGCGAAGGCGTCGTAGTCGGCGGCCCTGTCGGCAGAGAAGTCGGCGCAGGGGATGACCTCAGTCTCGGCACCCGCGGACGTGGCGCCTTCGGCGACGAGGTTTGCCATGGCCTCGGTATTGCCCGTGCCACTCCAATAGACGACGGCGATCTTGCTCATATGTTTTCCTTTCGGTTGTGCGGCGTGCGGCCGCGTTTTGTATGCTCTATCGGGTTGCCTGGACAAGTTGTCCCAGGGTGCAGCCCTGTTGATAGATGTACGTAAGGTATTGCGTGCATGCGCGATAGGAATCGAAGGTCGTGAGCGCCTGCTCAACGTTTGTGTATACCTTCCATGCGCCAAAGACCTTATAGTTTTCGCCGTGCTGGACGATAAACTGATGGACATCTTCGTAGGGATAGCCCAAAAAATAGCCAATTTCGTGGGGGAACTCGCACATGCACCCCGTATCGCAGTGCCTATTTCGCGCGAGTGCGCAGACGCTGCTGTCATAGGCGCTTTCTGCGGCATTGCTGCTTGCCAGCGTGATGCGCGCGGCGAGATGCACCAGGGATGCGGGCAGGTTGTGGACATCGTAACCTTCGGCGGTAAGCGCCGTCGTGGCGCGGGGGTCGGAGAGGTATCGCATGAGGTCCGCAGGGCGGTACACATAGATGAGCGCTCCGCAGGGGCGCCAGACCAAAACGCTCATATGGATCCCGAGTGGCTGGAGCTCGCGGTTGCATTGGGCAATGACCGCGAGCAGGCGAGAGCGTCGCTCTTCGATATGGGCGGCGCCGGGTTTTCCGCCTTGGTTGGCGTAAACGCCGGGATAGGTAAAGAGCGAGGCCGGCTTGATACCTGCGAGCGTAGGGGAGCAGTTGCGCACGACAGCCGTTTGGTATGTTGGGATGTCAATGGCTCGAGTCACGATGCTCCTTTCGGGTCCTCAGTTGTTAGCCTAGGAAAACTTATACACGAAAGTAAGCCAAGGTCAACAAAAAAGTTTGAAGCGGGAAACTAATTGACCGAACCGACACGAGTTTGGAGTAAGATGGGAACACCCCATGGGGGTATAGGTATAAGAGTTTGGAGAAAGGGGATCGCATGGAAGACTTGCTAAACCCTGCAAATATCATCGTGCTTGCCGCGATTGTCGTCGGCATGTTCTTTGGCCTGCGGCGTATTGTCGCTTCGACACACGGAAAGAGCTGCTGCAGCGATGGCACGAGCGGTAAGAAGGCCAAGAAGGTAGTGGTTGCGGATACCGATCCGTCCCACTACCCCTATAGCGATGAGCTGCTCATCGGCGGCATGAGCTGCGATGGCTGCGCTCAGAATGTGGCCAATGCCCTCAATGCGCTGAATGGTGTGTGGGCAACGGTAACGTACGCGGACCACACGGCGCGCGTGCGCTCCAAGCGGCCAATCGATCGCGGTGCTCTCGTGGCGGCCGTGAAGGATGCGGGTTACTACGTCATGACGCTGTAAGCGCCGCCTTGGATGCACTTCCTTGTCTAGGCTCGTCCGCGCAGTTCGATGTCAAGAATGTCATCGAAATCGATGGCGATGTCTTTGAGCTTGAGGAGCTTGAAGGCAGGGAGTACCTCGTCGAGGATGCCGGTGCGGGAGCGATAGCCGTACGTATCGTAATAGGTGACGCGGACTAGGTCGCCACGTTTGAGACCCTCGAGCTTTTTCGAAAGCTCGAGGGCTTTTTCTTCCGTGAGTTCACATTTTGGTTCGGCGGTGATCTCTTGCTTGCGCACGAGTTCGTAATATCCCGTGAGGGCGGCAAAGGGCATAAACTGCGCGGCACGGCCGGCACGGACGGCGCCGTTAGCGGTGAGCTTGGGGTCGGCGGAGCGACGTCTTCCCTCGGGGTCCGCTAGGCGTTCAAAAGGTGTCGGTGGCCGCATCGGCTGCTGTTGGGGCTTAGGCACGGTGCCCTCCTACCTGATCGTTGCGTTCGCGTGCGGTGGCACCGGCGGTAAAGCTCAGTCCCTTAACCAGCGCGTTCTTGCCGTATTTGCCTTTTACAGCCAGCACGGCACGGGCCAGCTCGCGCTCGCGCTCATCGGCCTCGACATCGCTAAATAGATCGATGGTGGCAAACTCCTCCGGCATGAGGTTGCCAAATCCCAGGTTGATGCGCTTGACCGGTCGTTTGGGATCGACTGTTTGTGCCCAAAGGTCATCGAAATACCCCATGATCTTCTTAAACGAATTAGTGCGCTCGGGCAGCTTTCGCGAGGCGTTGGAGTGCGCAAAGAGCGCGGCATAGCCACCACGCGGTTTGCCGCCGTGTTCGCCCACAAAGATGCCATCGATTGCCTGCGCTTCGCGCACCAGACGACGCCTTTCGTCATCGCGCTGGACGGGCTTGGGAGCACGGGACGCGAGCTCGGGGCCGGCAGTTGCGGTGGGTTCGATGCTCGATGTGCTCGAGCGCAGGTGCCCGCAGCCGTCTATATACTGCGCCGTGCCGCTGGCGTTGAGCCGGCGTATGTCGGCGCGCTCGCTTGCATAGCCCACAAAGAGCGAGATGCTGTCGCACACCACGTGCTTGTCGATCAAATCCAGCACGGCGGCATCGACCATTTCGCGCAAGACGGTGTAGGCCTGCTCGTAGGCATAGCCCTTCGAGAGCACCTGCCCCGTGGTGGTCGAGGTCGCTTGCGGGCGATAAGCTTGGATATCGGCGATGGTTGTCGGCTCACGCCCGAAGGCGTGGTCGATAAGATATTCGGCTTTGACGCCGAGCTCATCGTAAAGCAGGTTTTCGTCGAGCGCGGCGACGCCCATCAAATCGTAGACGCCGTACTTTTCGAGGCGGGCTGCCACGCCGGGGCCGATGCCCCAGATATCGGTAATGGGACGATGGGGCCAGATCTCCTTGCGGAAGGTCTCGTCGTCGAGTATGCCGATGCGGCTGGGTGCGTGCTTGGCGGTAATGTCGAGCGCTACCTTGGCCTGGAATAGGTTGGGGCCGATACCGACCGTCGCCGTGACGCCGGTACGCGCGAGGACTTCGTCGCGTAACATGCAGGCGAAGCCTTCCGCATCGGTGTGATAGAGGTCCAGATAGGGTGTCACGTCGATAAAGCACTCGTCAATTGAGTAGACGTGAACGTCTTGCGGACTGACGTAGTCCAGGTAGATACCATAGATCCGCGCCGACACCTCCATGTAGTGCTGCATGCGCGGTACGGCCTTAATGTAGTCGATGCCATCGGGTATTTCGAACAGGCGACAGCGGTTGTGAATCCCTAGGTCCTTCATAGCCTGCGTGATAGCGAGACAGATAGTCGTGCGTCCGCGCGATTCGTCGGCAACGACCAGGTTGGTGGTGAGCGGATCGAGCCCACGATCGACGCACTCGACGCTGGCATAAAACGTCTTGAGGTCGATGCAGATGTAGGTGTGCTGCTCGTGCGCCATCCGAGCCCTCCCATCAAACACATGTTCTTATCGAATACCTGTTCGATAATACCTGCTCGACCGGACGCCGTCAAAATCTGTCCCTTTTTGGCAGGTATGGTCGTGCGGTTGCATCGGGTTTTTAACGCAGCCCTAAAGAGCGCGAAACAGCTCGGAAAAGCTCGCTTCGTAGCATGAGGCTAACGATTGATGCCACCATAAAGCACGGAAGGGTTGTGGGGATAATGGTTAACTATGGGTTTGGTATGCCGACGCGCTTGGTTGCGGATGGGGACGTGGCTCGCTGGTGCGGGCGATTGGTTGCCCACTATGGCGGCACCAAGACACTGGTCGTGCTGGGAGGTGACAAGCACACGCGTGATGAGCTCGTTTCGGCGGCGCTGGGCTCGCTCGATCGCGCCCTGCTCGAACGCGTGCTCTTTCGTTGCGGCTTGGTCGGGGGCGACGGGGGAGACGATTTGGTCGATGAGGCCGTAGCCCTGGCGACCGATGAGGGCGTGGACTTTGTCCTGGCGATCGGCGATGCCGATACGGCGGGCTTTGCGCGCGAACTCGCTCGTCGCATGGCCGTGCTCGATGCCGGCGAGGACGGCTTTGTTCCCTACGGATGCATCGTCTCCGAGGGAAAAGTGCCCGCCGTTGTGGGTGCCGGCGAGGTTCCCGTTTTCGCCATCATCGCTCCCGAACTGCTGGAGGGTATCGGCTCGCCCTTGCGCGAGCTGCTCGGCAGTGTGTGCGCCGCGGCCTAATATTTACCATAAAGGGATAGGTTATTTTTGGTTGGTAAAGCGTTTGACCTGCCAAAATAAACCTGTCCCTTTTTGGTCGGTTGCCGTTGGGGGGGGCGGATTGGCAACGCTCGCTGATTGTAGTCTTGACCTGCGCTAGAATAGGACTATCTGATTATCCGGGCGCATGGAGGCTTGCGCCCGTATGCTGAGGAGGACTTTATGGCAACTGTTGCCGCACCTATCGACGCTACGTCGACCGCCGCTTGGAAGGCGCTCGAGGCTCATCAGGAGAAGCTCGAGGCCGAGGGTATCGACCTCAAGGCCTGGTTCGCCGCTGACGCCGACCGCGTGAACAAGCTGAGCTTTGACGCCGGCGACCTTCACTTCGATCTGTCCAAGAACCTGGTGACCGATGAGACCGTCAAGCTGCTGTGCGATCTTGCCCGCGAGGTGAAGCTCGAGGAGCGCCGCGACGCCATGTTCTCCGGCGAGCACATCAACACCACCGAGGACCGCGCCGTCCTGCACACCGCGCTGCGCCGTCCGGCAAGCGAGAAAGGCCAGCTTATCGTCGACGGCCGGGATGTCGTCGCCGACGTGCACGAGGTCCTCGATCGCATGTATGCCTTCGCCGAGCGCGTGCGCTCCGGTGAGTGGAAGGGCGTTACCGGCAAGAAGATTGAGCACCTGGTGTCCATCGGCATCGGCGGCTCCGATCTGGGCCCGGTCATGGCTTACGAGGCCCTGCGTCCCTATGCCGACGCCGGTATCGATTGCCGCTATATCTCCAACATCGATCCCAACGACCAGGCCGAGAAGCTCAAGGGTCTGGATCCCGAGACCACGCTCGTGATCATCGTCTCTAAGACCTTCACCACGCTCGAGACCCTCACCAACGCCCGCGAGGTCAAGACCTGGATGCTCGAGCAGCTCAAGGCTCAGGGCGCCATCGACGGCTCCGATGAGCAGAACGCCGAGGCCGTGGCCAAGCACTTTGTCGCCGTTTCCACCGCACTCGAGAAGGTCGAGGCCTTCGGCATCGACCCCGCTAACGCTTTTGGTTTCTGGAACTGGGTCGGTGGCCGCTACTCTGTCGACTCCGCCGTGGGCCTGTCGCTGATCGTCGTGCTCGGCCCCGAGCGCTTCCAGCAGTTCCTCGAGGGCTTCCACGCCATCGACGAGTACTTCTGCAACACGCCGCTCGAGAACAACGCCGTCGCGCTGATGGGTCTGCTCAACGTCTGGTACGTCAACTTCTTCGGTTCCAAGAGCCACGCCGTGCTGCCGTACTGCCAGTACCTGCATCGTTTCCCGGCCTACCTGCAGCAGCTCACCATGGAGTCCAACGGCAAGCATGTCCGCTGGGACGGCAGCGCCGTGACCTCCGACACCGGTGAGATCTTCTGGGGCGAGCCCGGCACCAACGGCCAGCACGCCTTCTACCAGCTGCTGCACCAGGGCACCGTGGTGGTTCCGGCCGATTTCATCGCCTTCGCCAATACCGCCAACCCTGCGACCGACAGCGGCCAGGACGTGCACGAGCTGTTCCTGGGCAACTTCCTGGCCCAGACCAAGGCACTCGCCTTTGGCAAGACAGCCGACGAGGTTCGTGCCGAGGGCACGCCCGAACAGATCGTCCCGGCTCGTTGCTTTGAGGGCAACCGCCCGACGACCTCGATCTTCGGTGACACGCTGACCCCGTTCGCGCTTGGCGAGCTCATCGCCCTGTACGAGCACATCACGTTTGTCGAGGGCACGGTCTGGGGCATCGACTCTTACGACCAGTGGGGCGTCGAGCTGGGCAAGCAGCTTGCCAAGCAGATTACCCCGGCCTTCCACGACGATGCCGCCAAGGCCGAGCAGGACGCTTCGACCCAGGCGCTCATCGAGTTCTACCGCGCTCACCGCAAGTAGGATTCGCTGCGAAAACTAACGCATAGCCGACAAGGGCCCGTATCCGTTGGGATGCGGGCCCTTTGCTATTTGGATAGGATGGAATGTATCGGGAGGCGCTTCGACGGGCATCGCAATCGTCGAAGGCGTCCCGTTCATGTTCGGGACAATATGACTTTTTACCCGTTGCAGACAGAGCTGCCGTGGGTGTTCTGTATGATGGCTCAGACAAGGTTGTTCAATGACAAGGAGGCACATATGGCAATTAAAGCCATCGCAATGGATATCGACGGTACGCTCACCAACGACCAAAAGGTCATCAGCCCGCGTACGCGCGAGAAGCTGCTCGCGACGCAGGAGTCGGGCATTAAGCT
This sequence comes from uncultured Collinsella sp., assembly GCA_959606495.1. GTDB lineage: Bacteria > Actinomycetota > Coriobacteriia > Coriobacteriales > Coriobacteriaceae > Collinsella. The sequence goes on from CAUHJB010000016.1 coordinate 55,995, forward strand.
CATCTTGGCTTCGGGCCGTCCCGCATGGGGGTTGCACGCCTTGGCGCAGGAGCTCGACCTTCAAAACCATGATGGTCTGCTAGTTGCCTTTAATGGCGCGCACGTGGTCGACGCTCAGACCGATGAGGTCCTTTTTGATCAGGCCATGCCGGCTGACGAACTGCACCGTCTGATTGATCATCTGCGCAATTTCGACGTGATTCCTATGATTTCGCTCGGTCGCGATTTGCACGTCGAGGACTCGTACCATTGCATGATCACGCTGCCTGACGGCTTGCGGAAGAATATCGTCAAGTATGAGCGCGATGCGTGCGATCTTAAGATTCGCGAGGTCGAGAGCCTGCATGAGGTCGTGGACACTTATCCCGTGGACAAGCTGCTGACGGCGGGTGATCCGATCTACCTGCAGGCGCATTACGAGGAGATGTATGCGCCCTTTACCCAGACGCTTTCGGGCATGTTTACGGCCGACTGGTACTTTGAGTACACGGCGCCCGGTATCGACAAAGCCCGTGCGCTCGAGGGTGCCCTGCCCAAGCTCGGTATCGATGCCAGCGAGGTCGTCTCGTTTGGCGACGGCCAGAACGACAAGTCCATGATTGAGTGGGCCGGCACCGGTGTTGCCATGGGCAACGCCGTCGATGAGGTTAAGGCAGTTGCCCAGATGGTAACCGCCAATAACAACGAAGACGGTATTGCAGTGGCGCTGGATAAGCTGCTGGGTTAGAATCGCCGATTAATGCATGGTTTGGGCGCCTGCTTGCGGGCGCCCTTTTGTTAGGGAGGGTGCCGTGTCCGCATTTCCGTTCGACGCCGTTATCTTTGACATGGACGGTGTCATTGTCGATACCGAGTATTACTACCTGGGCGAGACTGCCGCGTTTGCCAAGGAGCTTGGGCTTAACCTGACTCAAGAGGAGTTGAATGGGCAAGTCGGTACCTCGCATCAGTTCTTCCTGCATATGCTGGTCGATTGGTTTGAGCGCGCCGGTAAGGGGCATTTCACTGGCGAGGAAGCGTTGGTCCGTTGGGACGAGTGGGCGCATAAGCGTCCGCGCGACTATCAGGCTTTGATTAACCCAGGCGCCGTGGATACGATTCGAGAGCTGCCACGCCGTGGCGTTCGCGTGGCGCTTGCCAGCTCGTCTCCCATGGATAGCATCGAGGAAGTGCTCAACGCGTGCGGGCTGTCGGATGCCTTTGAGTATGTGGTGAGCGGCGAGCAGTTTAAGGAGAGTAAGCCCGAGCCCGACATCTACCTGCATGCGCTGGACCTGCTGGGGCTGCCCGCGAATCGCTGCTGCTGCGTTGAGGATTCGGTGCCTGGCATCACTGCCGGCAAGCGCGCCGGTCTGACAGTCATCGCCAAGCGCGAGGAGCGCTTTGGCTTTAGTCAGGATGCCGCGGACAAGATTATCGACCAGCTGCCCGAGCTGCTTGAGCTTTCTTAGGGGGTCTGTTGGAGGCTCTTTAGGGGTTCGTGGACAAAAAATGCCAAATATGAGTACTGTCACTAATTTAGTGATCGCGCGCGCGAGCGTGGTGTAAGAAGGCGCATCGCCTGCTGCCGTCGTCAGC
>CAUHJB010000017.1:0-47962 GCA_959606495.1 uncultured Collinsella sp.
CAGACCATCATCGCCGGCATGGGCGAGCTGCACCTCGAGATCATCGTCGACCGTCTGCTCCGCGAGTTCAAGGTTGACGCTAACGTCGGTAAGCCCCAGGTTGCCTACCGCGAGACCGCCGGTCACGACGTCGAGAAGGCTGAGGGCAAGTTCGTCCGTCAGTCCGGCGGTCGCGGTCAGTACGGCCACGCCGTCATCAAGCTCGAGAAGATGGAGGAGGGCTTCGGCTACGAGTTCGTCAACGCTATCGTCGGCGGCGTCGTGCCCAAGGAGTACATCCCGTCCATCGACAAGGGCATCCAGGAGGCCCTGAACACCGGTGTTATCGCCGGCTTCCCGGTCCTCGACGTTAAGGTCACCCTGTTCGACGGTTCTTACCACGAGGTCGACTCCTCCGAGGCCGCCTTCAAGATCGCCGGTTCCATGGCTATCAAGGACGCTCTCAAGAAGTCCGATCCGCAGCTGCTCGAGCCGATCATGGCTGTCGAGGTCGAGACCCCCGAGCAGTACATGGGCGACGTTATGGGCAACCTCTCCGGTCGCCGCGGCAAGATCGAGGGCATGGAGGATCGCAAGAACAGCAAGCTCATCCGTGCCAAGGTGCCGCTGGGCGAGATGTTCGGTTACGCTACCGACCTTCGCTCCCAGACCCAGGGCCGTGCATCCTACACGATGCAGTTCGACTCTTATGAGCCCGCGCCCAAGTCCATCGTGGACGAGGTCATGAGCAAGAACGCCTAAGTTCGAGCTCCCTGTTACGTAATCCGCGAGAACATCTCTCGCACTCTTTGGAGGTTTAAGTTGGCTACCCAGAAGATCCGCATTCGCCTCAAGGGCTATGATCACGAGGTCGTCGATCAGTCCGCGAAGCTCATCGTCGAGACCGCTCAGAAGACCGGTGCTCGCGTTTCCGGTCCTGTCCCCCTGCCCACCGAGCGCAACCTGTACACGGTTATCCGCTCGCCGCACGTGAACAAGGACTCCCGTGAGCAGTTCGAGATGCGCACCCACAAGCGCCTCATCGACATCCTCGACCCCACCTCGGGCACCGTTGATTCGCTCATGCGTCTCGACCTCCCCGCTGGCGTCGACATCGACATCAAGCTCTAAGCGATATCGCTCATAGCTTACAGAGCCCCGCTGCCATTACGGTAGCGGGGCTCTTTTGTTTTGCATGATGGGTTTTGACCGCCTGGTAATGCTGCTGAGTAGGTGGCTGCGGCGCCCTATTCGCCCAAGGGGCGCAGCGACGCCTCCTCAAAATGGAAGGATCGCAAGCCGTCTTCCGTTTCGATACACGCGCGTCCAAAGGTATCGACGGTTTTAAAGATGCCTCGCGCCAGCTCGTCACCGGCAGGGGAGCGGGCGATAACGTGCTTTCCAATCCAATTGAGGTGAGCGACATATTCGCCGTGGACGGGCGCGAGCGGTCCGGCGTTTTCTTCCATGGCGTTGAGCAGATCTGCCCACGCGTCTACAGCGTTTACGACGGTGTGATAGACCTCATCGAGGAGCATATCGACGGCGGGAACGTTCTCGTTGAGGTCCGAGAGACCGATTGCCGGCAGGCCACCATCGGGCACCTCCGCGGGCACATAGTTCACGTTGACGCCGATGCCACAGACCGCAAAGGGGTTGCCTTCGTTATCGCGTGCGGCTTCGACCAGAATGCCGCCGAGTTTGCGTCCACGCGCGACCAGGTCGTTGGGCCATTTGAGGCCAATCTCGTTTGCAAGACCCTGTTTTTCGAGCGCCTCGAGCACCGCTAGGCCGCTGACGGCGGCAAGGCCAGAGTACTTGGCGGGATCAACACGAGGACGTAGGACAATCGAGAGTAACAGATTGCCGGCGGTTGAATCCCACTTGTGGCCGCGCCGGCCGCGTCCTGCTGTCTGAGCCCGGGCGGCAAGTCCTGTGCCGTGCGGCGCTCCTTGTTTTCCTGCTTCGAGCAGGTCATCGTTGGTCGATCCGGTTACGTCGACTATCGTTAATTTGGCATCCATAACGGCTGCTACCTCCTTAATGAATAAGTGAATAACGCAATGGTGTCGAGAGAGACACAATGTGAAGCCTTTGTCGCATTTGGACAATTTAATGTTAACACGTTAACAACGACTGAAATGCGCTATCCTCTCTTGGTCGATGTAAACACGTCAACAACTCAAAGGAGGTTAGTGATGGGTTTCACGATTCTTGGAACAGGCTCGGCGCTTCCTAAGCGCAGTGTTTCCAATGACGAGCTGTCCGAGTTCCTCGATACCTCGGATGAGTGGATTTTTACCCGCACAGGTATCAAGAGCCGCCATGTATGCACCACCGAGTCACTTGACGACCTTGCCGTAGCGGCGAGCGAGCGGGCACTCCAGGTGTCCGGAATCGACGCGAGCCAGCTGGATTTGATCGTCTGCTCGACGACGACGGGTGACCACCTTGTTCCCGCCGAGGCGTGTGCCGTTGCTGAGCGACTGGGCGCGACGTGCCCTGCCTTCGATGTCTCGGCTGCCTGCGCCGGCTTCGTATTTGCGCTCGATGTTGCCGAGGGCTATATCGCCCGAGGACGAGCCAAGCATGTGCTTGTCGTTGCCGCCGAGCAGATGACGCGCGCGCTCGACTGGACCGACCGCGCCACCTGTGTGCTCTTTGGCGATGGGGCAGGCGCCGCGGTGATTGAGGCTGGGGGAGACAGCCCCCTTGCCGTTGAGCTTTCGACGGCGCCCGACGTCGAGACGTTGTGCGTTCCCGGTCTGGTCGGCACCTCGCCGTTTAAGGCCTCCGCAGATAGCGAGAGCGTGCTGTCCATGAATGGCCGCCGCGTGTTCAAGTTCGGCGTCAACGCGATTTGCGACACGGTCCATAAGCTTGCGAGCGATGCGGGCATTTCGGTCGAGGACATCGACCATTTTGTATTCCATCAGGCTAACGAACGAATCCTGAGTCAGGCGGTCAAGCGCCTCGGTGTGCCAGACAAGCGCGTGGTTCGAACGCTGCGCGAGACCGGCAACATTTCGAGCGCATGCATTCCGCTTGCCCTCGACCGGCTGGCAAACGCCGGTGCACTTCACACGGGCGACACCATCGCCCTCGTTGGATTTGGCGCCGGTCTGGATATAGGTGGCTATCTACTTCGTTGGAAGTAGTCGCACATAGGAAATAAAAACGCCCCTAGGGCACAAACAAAGGAGAACTACCATGGCAGATCAGAAGACCTTCGAGCGCGTTTGCGATGTTATCCGCGAGACCGCCGGTCTTGACGACGTCGAGATGAAGCCCGAGTCCACGCTCGAGGAGATTGGTCTCGACAGTCTGGGCACCGTCGAGATCCTCGTCGCCGTTGAGGACGAGTTTGGCATCCAGCTCGATACCGAGGAGAACCCCAAGACGGTCGGCGAGTTCGCCGATACGGTCGAGGCGGCATTGGAGAAGTAGAGATGCTCAAGACTCCTCTCTGCGATCTGCTCGGCATCGAAAAGCCCGTGTTCCAGGGCGGTATGGCCTGGATCGCCGACGCCTCGCTGGCGTCCGCAGTGTCCGAGGCGGGCGGCTTAGGGATTATCGCGGCCATGAACGCCGACGCCAACTGGCTGCGCGACCAGATTCATGAGCTGCGCGCCAGGACGGATAAGCCCTTTGGCGTCAACGTCATGCTCATGAGCCCGTTTGCCGACGAGGTCGCGCGGGTCGTGATTGACGAGCGGGTGCCGGTCGTCGTGACGGGTGCCGGCAATCCCACCAAGTACATGAAGGCGTGGAACGAGGCGGGCATCAAGGTCATCCCGGTCGTTGCCTCGGTGGCGCTGGCGCGTCTCGTGGCGCGTCGTGGAGCCACTGCCGTGGTTGCCGAGGGTACCGAATCAGGCGGCCATATTGGCGAGACCTCGACGATGGCACTGGTGCCACAGGTTGTCGATGCGGTCGATATTCCCGTGGTTGCGGCTGGCGGTATCGCCGATGGCCGCGGCGTGGCGGCCGCCTTTATGCTGGGCGCCGCCGGCGTGCAGGTGGGTACGCGCTTTCTGATCGCAGATGAGTGCACCGTATCGGAGCAGTACAAGGAGATGGTCCTGAAGGCCAACGACACCTCGACGCGTGCGACCGGCCGCTCGACGGGACACCCGGTGCGTGCCCTCAAGAGCCCCTTCACTAACGCCTACGCCAAGAGCGAGGCGGCGGGCGTAAGCGTCGAGGAGCTCGGGGCCATGGGCACGGGCGCCCTTCGCAAGGCCGCCAAGGACGGCAATTACGAAGAGGGCTCGTTTTTGTGTGGACAGATTGCCGGCATGGTCAACGAGCGCCAAAGTGCACGTGAAATCGTTGACGACCTAGTCGATGGCGCCGAGCACGTCCTGAAGGGTGCGTGCGCATGGGTGGCGTAGCGTTTCTGTTTGCCGGCCAGGGCGCCCAGCACCCCGCGATGGGCGTCGACCTGATCGAGGCATCGCCGGCGGCCGCCGAGGTGTTCGCCATTGTCGACGAGGTGCGCCCGGGGACCAGTGAGCAGTGCCGAAGCGCCTCCAAGGAGGAACTCTCGCAGACCGAGAACACGCAGCCGTGCGTGTTCGTTCACGATCTGGCAGCGGCTGCCGCCCTGCGTGAGCGCGGCGTGGTACCTACCGCCTGTGCGGGTTTTTCGCTTGGCGAGGTCGCCGCGCTCACCTTTGCGGGGGCGTTCGATACGCGAGCGGGCTTTGAGCTCGTGTGCGAGCGCGCGGCGCTGATGGCCGCGGCTGCCGAGCGCCATCCGGGCGGCATGCGCGCCGTCATCAAGCTCGATGCGGCGCAAGTCGAGAACCTGGCAAAACAGGCCGGCGAGGACTGCTGGCCGGTCAACTACAACAGTCCGCAACAGACGGTTGTTGCCGGAGCGCCCGAGGCGCTGCAGGAGCTCGACGTCCTAGTAAAAGAGGCTGGCGGCCGCGCTATGAAAGTCGCGGTGTCGGGCGCATTTCATAGCCCCTATATGGCCGAGGCGACTGAGGGGCTGGCGACGTATATCCAAGCCGGCCACGCGCCGTCACCGCTGCTGATTCCGGTCATGGCAAACATGACGGCGGCGCCCTATCCGGCGGACCCGCGAGCGGCATCGGATGTCTTGGCCAATCAGGTGAGTCATGCCGTTCGTTGGGTCGACACGCTGCATACTCTGCAGAATCAGGGCATCGACACGTTTATTGAGGTCGGCCCTGGCAAAACGCTGTCGGGCCTGGTCAAGCGTACGCTGAGCGACGTTCGCGTGTATTCGTGCGAAACGGCCGAACAGGTCGCAGCTATTGCCGACGAGCTCGCATAGCCCACAGGACTGTAACCCGAAAGGAATGACATGGGCAACTTGAACAACGGCGCGCTCGAGCGCAACGACTCACGTCGCGTGGCACTGGTCACGGGCGGCTCGCGGGGTATCGGCCGCGCTTGTGCCGTGGGCCTGGCGGAGGACGGCTTTGATATCGCCGTCGTCTATGCCGGCAGCGTCGATGCGGCGCGCGAGACGTGCAAAGCCTGCGAGGCGGCTGGCGCCACGGCGCGCGCATATCAATGCGACGTGGCCGACCCCGATGCCGTCAGCGCATGCGTGGAGGCGGTCCTGAGCGACTTTGGCTCCATTTGGGTGCTCGTCAACAACGCCGGCATCACCCGCGATGGCCTGCTCATGCGCATGGGCGATGACGCATTCGATCGCGTGCTCGATGTCAATCTCAAGGGAACATTCAATATGACGCGCGCACTCACCAAGACCTTTATGCACCAGCGCGGCGGCTGCGTCGTCAACATGAGCTCGGTCGTGGGCCTGATGGGCAATGCCGGGCAAGCCAACTACGCTGCCTCCAAGGCGGGTGTGATAGGGCTTACCAAGGCGGTGGCGCGCGAGCTTGCGCCCCGCGGCGTACGAGTGAACGCGGTCGCCCCCGGGTTTGTCGAGACAGATATGACGGCAAAGCTCTCGGAGAAGGTGCGTGCGGCAACCGAGGAACAGATTCCCCTTAAGCGTATGGCGTGTCCCGAGGAAGTGGCCGGCGTGGTGCGCTTTTTGGCGAGCGATGCGGCGGCCTACATTACGGGCGAGGTCGTACGCATTGACGGTGGAATGGCGATGTAGAAACCAGGGCCGAAGAACGGCTTGGATGAGGAGACCATGATGGAACAGAGAGTTGCAATCACCGGCATCGGTGCCGTATCGCCGCTCGGCAACACCGCGCTTGCCACCTGGGCGGCCATGTGTGCCGGCACGTGCGGCATCGGCCCGATCACGCACTTCGATACCGATGCGTTTACCGTCAAGGTGGCGGGCGAGGTCAAGGGCTTTGACGGCAACGAGTACTTTGGCAAGCGTGACGCCAAGCATCTCGACCCCTGCGTTCAGTTTGCGATGGCGGCTTCGGACGAGGCAATGCACGATGCGGGCTTTGATGTCGAAGGCGCCATCGATCGCGAGCGCCTGGGCGTCTACGTGGGGTCGGGCGTGGGCGGCATGCAGACGCTCGTCGACAACGTCCACACGATTGCCGACCGTGGGCCCCGCCGCGCATCGCCTTACATGATCGCGATGATGATTCCCAACATGGCATCGGGCAATATCGCAATCCGCCACAAGGCAAAGGGCCCGACCCTGCCCGTCGTGACCGCCTGCGCGACCTCGGCCCATGCGGTGGGCGAGGCGTTCCGCGCCATCAAGCACGGCTATGCCGACGCGATCCTTGCGGGCGGTGCCGAGGCGGCCATTATCCCCGATGCCGTTGCAGGCTTTACGTCCTGCCGCGCATTGACCACCAACCCCGATCCCGCGACGGCTTGCCGCCCGTTCGATGCAGACCGCGACGGCTTTGTGATGGGCGAGGGCGCCTGCGTGCTGGTGCTCGAGAGCATGGAACATGCGCAGGCGCGCGGTGCGCACATTTATGCCGAGGTCGTGGGCTACGGCAACACCGATGATGCCTATCACATCACGAGCCCCGACCCCGATGCCGCCGGCATTGCCCGTGCGATATCGCTGGCGGTGGCCGAGGGCGACGTCAAGCCTTCCGAGGGCCTCTACATCAACGCCCACGGCACCTCGACCAAGCTCAATGATTCGTCTGAGACGGCGGGCATTAAGCGAGCGCTCGGCGAGGACGCGGCGCGCGCCGCACATGTCTCGTCGACTAAGTCGATGACGGGGCACATGATCGGTGCCACGGGGGCCATCGAGGTCATGGCCTGCGCCATGGCGCTCGAGCAGGGCGTGGTGCCCCCGACCATTAACTACCACACGCCCGATCCCGCCTGCGATCTTGATTACACGCCCAATCGCGCGGTTCGCGCCGACCTTACCTGGGCGCTTTCGACCAACCTGGGCTTTGGCGGGCACAACGCCGCCATCGCGCTGCGTAGATATGCAAGGAGCTAGAGCATGGATTCCAAAAGACTTGCCGAGATAGCCGATGTGATGGAGGACCGCGGCCTCACGCGCGTGCGCGTTGAGGAGCCCGATGGCACCGCGGTCGAACTTGAGCGCGCGAGCGCCGCGCAGCCGGTTGCCGTGCCCATGCCTATGCCGAGCGCCATGGCCGCTCCAGTTGCAGCTCCCACAGTCGCGCCTGCCGCACCGGAGCCCGCCGCGCAGGCGCCTGCCGCCGCACCGGAGATCAAGGGCACCGAGGTAACCGCCCCCATGGTCGGCGTTTTCTATGCTGCCCCGGCGCCGGGCGACGAGCCGTTTGTGCACGTGGGCTCCAAGGTCAAGGCCGGCGAGACCCTCTGCATCATCGAGGCCATGAAGGTTCTCAACGAGGTGACGGCCGAGGCAGACGGCGAGGTGCTCGAGATCTGCGTGGCCGACGGCGACCTCGTGGAGTTTGGCAGCTGCCTCATGAGGATCGGATAGGTGATATCCATGAATAAAGAAGAGCTCAAGAAGCTGTTGCCGCATCGCGAGCCGATGCTTTTGCTCGACGAAGCCGAGCTGGTGGGCGACGAGGCCCACGGCAAGATCACGATTACGGGCGACGAGTACTTTTTGCAGGGGCATTTTCCGGGAAACCCGGTCGTCCCCGGCGTGATTCAGTGCGAGATGCTCGCCCAGAACTGCTGCGTGCTGCTGATGGGCGATGAGGAGGCGCGCGACGCGACGCCGTTCTACACGAGTCTGGACAAGGTGCGCTTTAAGCGTCCGGTGCGCCCGGGCGACACGGTGGATCTGGTGTGCTCCATCACGCGTGCGCGCGGGCCGTTCCGCTTTGCGACGGGTACCGCGAGCGTCAACGGTGAGGTTTGCTGCCGCGCCGATATGTCTTTTGCACTCGTGCACGAAAGTTAAGGAAGGCTTCATGTTCGACAAAGTGCTCATCGCCAACCGCGGCGAAGTCGCGGTCCGTGTTATCCGCGCATGCCGCGATATGGGCATCAAGACCGTCGCCGTTTATTCCACGGCCGATGCGGACGCGCTGCACGTGCAGCTTGCCGACGAGGCGTATTGCATCGGCGGCCCGCGTCTTGCCGAGAGCTACCTCAACGACGATGCCGTGCTCACCTGTGCCGTAAAGTCGGGAGCTAAGGCAATTCATCCCGGCTATGGCTTTTTCTCCGAGAAGGCGAGCTTCGTGCGCGACTGCGACAAGTACGGTCTGGCGTTTGTCGGTCCTTCGGCCGAGGTGATCGACAGCATGGGCGACAAGGACGCCGCACGCCGAACGGCCGCTGCCGCGGGCGTGCCCATCGTGCCGGGCTGCGATTTGCTCAAAAGTCCCGAGGAGGCGACGGCCGAGGCTGAGCGCATTGGCTGCCCCGTGCTCATCAAGGCGCGCGCAGGCGGTGGCGGTCGCGGCATTCGCAAGGTCGAGCGCGTGGAAGATGCGGCAAAGGCGTTCATCGAGGCGCGCGCCGAGGGCGAGGCCGTCTTTGGCGACGGCGAGTGCTACATGGAGAAGTTCGTCGCGCCGGCGCACCACGTTGAGGTGCAGATTATGGCCGATAAGCAGGGCCATGTGTTTTCGCTCGGCGAGCGCGAGTGCTCGGTGCAGCGTCGCAACCAAAAGCTGATCGAGGAGAGCCCCGCGCCGTGCCTCGACGGACGCGATGATATTCGCGTGCGCATGCACAAGGCCGCGCGCGACCTGGCTCGTGCCGTCGGCTACGAGGGGGCCGGCACCATCGAGTTTTTGTACTCGGACGACGGCAATTTCTACTTTATGGAAATGAACACGCGCTTGCAGGTGGAGCATCCGGTTACGGAGTTTGTGACCGATACCGATCTGGTCAAGTGGCAGCTGCGCGTGGCGGCCGGCCAGCCTCTGCCCTTTGAGCAGGAGGACATGCCGGTGCGCAACCACGCCATGGAGTGCCGCATCAATGCCGAAACGCCGGACTTTCTGCCGTCATGCGGAACGGTCACCGCGTTGCGTGTGCCGGGTGGTCCGCGCGTGCGCTGGGATTCCGCCATGTTTACCGGTGCGAAAGTTCCGCCGTACTACGACTCCATGCTCGGCAAGCTCATCGTGTGCGCGCCCACGCGTGACGGCGCCATTCGAAAGATGCGCTCGGCCCTGGGCGAGCTCGTGATTGAGGGCGTGAGCGAAAACAGCGAGCTTCAGCTCGACGTGCTGGCAAACGACGAGTTCTTGTCGGGCATGTATCACACCGATCTGATGGGGCATCTCTATGCTGATGAATAGAAAAGCGAAGACGGTCAACGTCCTCGAGGGGCCGATGACCGAGTCGTGCGCCGAGTTCCCCGCGCGCCACGTGTTTATCAAATGCCCGGAGTGCCGCCGTGTGATCGATGAGGCACGCCTGCACGACAACCTCGAGGTCTGCCCTCGTTGCGGCAAACACTTTCGCGTGAGCGGTCGCGCGCGCATGCGCATGACGGTCGACGCGGGTACCTTTGAGGAGTGGGATGCCGAACTGGCGTCAGAGGACTTCCTCTCGTTTCCCGGCTATGCCGACAAGCTCAAGAGCGTGAGCGAGCGTTCGGGCGAGCGCGATGCCGTCGTGTGCGGCAGGGGCAAGATCTGCGGTTGCGATACAGCGCTCTTCTTTATGGACGCCAACTTTATGATGGGCTCGATGGGCTCCGTGGTGGGCGAGAAGATCTGTCGCACATTTGAGCGTGCGACCGAGCTGGGATTGCCAGTTGTCGGCTTTACCGTTTCGGGCGGTGCGCGCATGCAAGAGGGCGTGACATCGCTTATGCAGATGGCCAAGATTTCTGCGGCGGTTAGGCGCCACAGCGAGGCGGGCGGCCTGTATATCACGGTGCTCACCGACCCTACGACCGGAGGCGTAACCGCGAGCTTTGCCATGGAGGGCGACATCATCCTGGCCGAGCCCGATGCTCTGACGGCATTTGCCGGCCCGCGCGTGATCGAGCAGAACATGCACAAGCGCCTGCCCAAGGGATTCCAGCGCTCCGAGTTTTTGCTGGAGCACGGCTTTTGCGATGCCGTTGTTCCGCGTGGCGAGATTGCGCTCACGGTAGGCGAGCTGCTGGCGCTGCACGAAGGGCATGCGCCCGGCCTGGGGGCACCGCATGAGATCGTGCATACGGGTCGCCGCGGCAAAAAGCTGGGACACTTGTTTAAGCGCTCGACGGCGCCAAAAACCGCGCTCGAGATTGTCAAGCAGACCCGCTCGGCAGATCGCGCCACGGCGGGTGAGATGATCTCGCTGGGCCTGGATGGATTTGTGGAGCTGCACGGCGACCGTTACTTTGGCGATGACGCCGCTGTGGTGGCTGGCATTGGCTGGAAAGACGGACGCCCCGTGACGGTTATCGCCATCGAGCGCGGCACCACGACCAAAGAGCGTATGCGCCGCAACTTTGGCATGGCGCATCCCGAGGGCTATCGCAAGGCGCGTCGCCTTATGCGCCAGGCCGAAAAGTTTAGTCGACCGGTTCTGTGCCTGGTCGATACTTCGGGTGCGTTTTGCGGCATCGGTGCCGAGGAGCGCGGCCAGGGCGAGGCGATCGCCCAGAATCTCATGGAGATGAGCGGCCTTAAGACGCCGATTGTCTCGGTGGTGACAGGCGAGGGCGGCTCTGGTGGCGCGCTGGCGTTGTCCGTGGCCGACCGCATCCTGATGCTCTCGAGTTCGGCCTATTCGGTCGTAAGTCCCGAGGCCTGTGCGTCGATCCTGTGGAAGGATACCGAGCGCGCGAATGAGGCCGCTGAGGCGCTTAAGCTCACGGCCCCCGATCTGTTGGCGCTCGGCATCATCGACGGCATTGTCGACGATAGGGGCCTGTCGCATGAGGAGATCGCCGGTGCGGTCATGTCCTCGGCATTCGGCGCCTTCGATACGCTTGGGCAGCTCGACGACGTGACCCTCACAAACCTCCGCTACGAAAAGTACCGCGCAATCGGTCAGTACCGCACGATGTGACAAAGGGACAGCCCGCATGTCACATTGGGAAAGGCGTTCCATGTCACAAGTTTCTAACACCTCGTTTACAACGACGGTTTCATCAAACGCCATGGCCGTGGTGGACTATCTGTCCAAAAGCATGATGTCGGCGCTGCCGTTTATTGTCTGCGCGGCGTTGTTCCGCACCGCCGCCGTCATTATGGGCGAAGGCATGCTGGGCCTGTGGTCTGCCGATTCCGAAATCTATCGCCTGTTCTACAGTTGGCTCTATAACGCCGGCTATTACTTTTTGCCCATCTATCTTGGTTGGGCCGCTGCCCGCCAGCTCGGTTGCTCGGAGCAGCTGGGCATGATGCTGGGCGGCGTATTGATTGTGCCCGATCTGCTTAAGCTCGTTGATGCCGCATCGACGACGGGGGCATCGATGACTTTCGTGTATGGTCTACTTCCCGCGCCGGTCAACGATTACACGACGACTGTTATTCCGGTTCTCATCTCGGTGCCCGTGCTATGGCAGGTGGAGCGTTTCTTTAAGCGCACTATCCCTCAGGCTGTGGCGTTTTCTTTTGTACCGTTTGCAACCATGCTTGTCATGGTTCCGGTGTCGCTGTGTGTTACGGCGCCGGCAGGCAGCTATCTGGGCATGCTGTTGGGACAGTTTATGTTTATGCTTGGCAATTCCGGTGGCATCGTGTCGCTGCTCACGCTCATGGGGCTTGCCGCCAGCTGGGAGTTCCTTAAGATCGCGGGTGTCAGCAACGTTGTCCTATCGCTCGCCTATGCGCAGTTTATGAGTGTGGGAACGGATTCGTGCATCCTGATCGCCGCGACGATGGCAACGTTCGCCGTTTGGGGCATGCCCTTTGGCGCGTCGCTCCGCGTTGTGGATAAGGACGAGAAGGCGCTCATGCTGGGCTATTCGATCTCGGGCGTGCTTGGCGGCGTAAGCGAGCCGGCGCTGTACGGCTGCGGCTTTAAATATGGCAGGTGTCTGACATGCATGGCCATTGGCGGCGCCGTCGGAGGCCTTGTTGCGGCCGTGGGCCACGTTACGGCCTATACCATCGGCATGACGAATGTCCTTATGGTCATTGGCTTTGCCACGGGCGGCATTTCGAACCTGCTGTGGTGCTGCGCTGCCGGTGGCACGGCATTTGCGGTGTCTGCGGCGCTGAGCTACTGCTTTGGCGTGGTGCCGGCGAAGATGCAGGCGGCAGAAGACGCAGCTGATTCGCTCGAAACAGTGGCGAGCGCTGCTGAAGCAAGCGCATAAATCTGTGCGACAAAAGGACGATTCCTTTGTCATATTCCAAGGCTGCGGCCCGTGTGGGCTGCGGCCTTTTTGTATCTGGAGGACAAAGTGGCTACACTACAATCCGTTTGAGCAATAGATATATAGGTAGTACCGTGGGGACTGATGAGGATGGTCGAGTGGATTGTTCGTCGTGCGCAGGGCGACCGTGCGCGCGTGGGAACGTTGACGGGCATAGTGTGTATTCTCGCCAATGTTGCGCTTTGCGCTGCGAAGGGTGCAATTGGCGTGCTGTCGGGATCGGTTTCGATTGTGGCGGACGCCATGAACAACCTGTCCGATGCCAGCTCGAACATCGTGAGCGTGCTTGGCTTTAAGCTGGCGGGCAAGCCGGCCGACCCCGAGCATCCTTACGGACATGGCCGCTACGAGTATCTCTCGGGTCTGGTCGTGGCGGCGCTCGTGCTGCTGATTGGCGTTGAGCTGGTGAAGTCCTCGGTTGAGCGCATCATCCACCCCGAACCTGTCGAGTTCTCGCTTGCCCTGGTGGCAGTCTTGGTGCTTTCGATGATTGTTAAGCTCTGGATGGCGGCCCTCAACCAAAAGCTCGGCGATCGCATTGAGTCCGAGACGTTGCATGCGACCGCTCAGGACTCAAAGAACGATGTCCTAGCTACGGGTGCCGTGCTGGCGTGCGCAATTGTTTCGCAGGTGACGCACATCAATCTTGACGCATGGGTCGGCCTTGCCGTTGGCGCCTATATCGGCTGGAGCGGCTTTGAGCTCATCCAGGATACGGTGAGCCCGCTTTTGGGCCAGGCACCCGATCCAAAGCTGGTCAAGCACATTCGAGACAAGATCATGAGCTACCCCGGCGTTTTGGGCGTTCACGATTTGATGGTTCACGACTACGGCCCGGGCAGGAAGTTCGCAAGCGCTCACGCCGAGATGGCAGCCGAGGCCAGCCCGCTGGAAAGTCACGACACGCTCGATAACATCGAGCAGTCGTTTAGGGTCGAAGACGGCATGATCGTCACGCTCCATTACGATCCCATCGTGACCGACGATCCAAAGGTGGCGAGCATGCGTCTGCGCATCAACGCTATGGCTCAAGAGATTGATAGCCGCCTCTCGATCCACGACCTACGCTGTGTTCCGGGCCCCACGCATACCAACGTGATCTTTGACTGCGTACGTCCCTCGGATTTGGCGATGAGCGCCGAGGACCTGAAGCGCGCGCTGGCGAAACGGGTCGAATCGGAATATCCCAAGTCGGTCGCCAAGATCACGATCGACGAAGACTACGTAGGCCATACCCACGAGTAGGGCTGTGCCAGCAAAGCAAGTTATACAGAAGGGGAGAGCATGAAGCGTCTATATCTACTCCGCCACGGTCAGACAGAATTCAACGTTAAAAAGCTCGTCCAGGGCCGCTGCGATTCTCCGTTGACCGATCTGGGCCGCAAGCAAGCGGGAATGGCAGCCGCATGGCTCAAAGCCCACGGCGTCGTCCCCGACAAAGTGGTCTCTTCGCCCTTAGGCCGAGCCATGGACACGGCTCAGCTCGTCGCATGCGAGCTCCTCGGCCCGGACACAGCAGTCGAGCCCTGCGAAGGCATCATCGAGCGCAGCTACGGCACCTTCGAAGAAGGCCCCCACGACGCCCTACCCACCGACGTCTGGGACCCCGGCGAGGACCTGATCCCATTTGGCGGAGAAGGAAGCCATGCCCTGCAGGAGCGCATGGTGGGCACCCTCACCAATCTCATGGGCGCCGAGGGCATCGAAACCCTCCTAGCAGTAAGCCACGGCAGCGCCAGCCGCCAATTCATCAAGGCTGCAGCCCCAGAGGGCTTCGAGCTCCCAACAAAACTCCCCAACTGCGCCATTATGATTTTCGATTTTGATGAGGCGGAGCCACAAGTAGAGGGCGAGCCAATGCAATGCAAGTTCACCCTCCAGCAAATAGTGGACCCCCAACAAAGTCATTAGCCTGAGCGAGCAGAGTTAAGCAGACATCAACGTGTCGTCTCCCGAGCACGGCGGAGGGCCGGAGAAATATATTAAGGTCATCGCGAGTTCCGCACGCAAAGGAGAGCACTTAATGTGCTCTCCGTCGTGAGCAGGACTGTAGAGCAGCAACCTTAATATGTCTCAGGCCCGCCCCCTCCGCCGCACACTGGGAACGTGCCACGCACTTTACCTGCGTAAACAATGTGAGTGAAATATGAATCTCGATGGATACGCCCGCAGCCGTGTATACTAAACAGCTGTGTGAAACCAGGGGAGTATTCTGGCTGGACAAAATGCCTGCTTAATAGGGTTGTCAGGTAGTCCGGGCGAAATACAAGGCTGGGGAGCACGTCGTGTAAGTAGTGGTCCTCTAGGGGCGTACGCTCGGTGGTGTACGCATTGTCCCAAGACCACGCGAGAGTTGGGATCATATCTTGATCAGCATGATTCTCGGCCGCAAGATTGGCATGACCCAGGTTTGGGACGAGGACGACAACGTCGTTCCCGTCACGGTCATCCAGGCTGGCCCCTGCGCTGTCTCGCAGGTTAAAACTCAGGCAACCGACGGCTATGACGCCGTCCAGATCGGTTTCGGCGACATCAAGGCCAAGAACGTGAACAAGCCCATGGCTGGTCACTTCGCCAAGGCTGGCGTCGAGCCTGTCCGCTTCCTTCGTGAGGTCCGCGTCGAGAACGGCGAGGAGCACAAGGTCGGCGAGGTCGTCACCGTCGCTGATTTCGCTGATGTCGAGAAGGTCGACGTCATCGGTACCTCCAAGGGTAAGGGCTTCCAGGGTCGCATCAAGCGCTGGGGTCAGCGCCGCGGTCCTATGACGCATGGTTCTCACTTCCAGCGTCACCCCGGTTCTATCGGTCAGTGCGCCTATCCTGCGCGCGTCCTCAAGGGCGTCAAGATGGCCGGTCACATGGGTAACGAGCGCGTTACCGTCAAGAACCTTTCCGTTGTCCGCATCGATGCCGAGCAGAACCTCATCTTGGTCAAGGGCGCTGTCCCGGGTGCCAAGAATGGTCTCGTCGCCATCCGTATGGCCTAAGGGCCCAGCCCATTTAGCCCAGCGTCATACCAAGGAGAACACTTAAATGGCAAAGTTTGAAGTAAAGAACAGCGAGGGCAAGAAGGTCGCCGAGGCCGAGCTCGCCGCTGAGGTGTACGGCATCGAGCCGAACATCCACGTTATGCACCACATCGTCAAGTGCCAGATGGCCTCTTGGCGTCAGGGCACCCAGTCTGCTAAGGGTCGCTCTGAGGTTTCCGGTGGCGGCAAGAAGCCTTGGCGTCAGAAGGGCACCGGCCGTGCCCGCCAGGGTTCCATCCGTGCTGCCCAGTGGCGTCACGGTGGCGTTGTCTTCGCCCCCAAGCCCCGTTCCTACGCTAAGCGTATGAACAACAAGGAGGTCAAGCTGGCTATGCGCTCCGCGCTGTCCGCCAAGCTGGCCGATGGCGAGCTCGTGCTCGTCGACGACTACGGCTTCGAGAAGCCTTCCACCAAGGCTGCCGTCGCCATGCTCAAGGCTCTCGGCCTTGAGGGCAAGCGTCTGACCATCATCGTTCGCGATGAGGACGTCAACGCCTACCTGTCGTTCCGCAACATTCCCAAGACGTTCATCATCACTGCCGACGAGGCCAACACCTACGATCTCGTCAACAACAACGCTGTGCTGATGCCCGCTGACATCGCCGCTCACTTCGGGGAGGTGCTTGCATAAATGACCGCCCACGAGATCATCATCCGTCCGATCGTGTCCGAGCGTTCCTTCTCCGGCATGGAGCTGAACAAGTACACGTTCGAGGTCGCCAAGGATGCTAACAAGTATCAGATCAAGGACGCTGTCGAGGAGATCTTCGGCGTCAAGGTCGTTCGCGTGAACACCTTGACGGTCAAGCCCAAGATCAAGCGCGTGCGCTATGTCGCCGGCAAGACCCGTTCTTGGAAGAAGGCCATCGTCACGCTGGCCGAGGGCGACACCATCGAGGTCTTTGGCAACCAGGCCTAAGACTCGCTGCTGTTGAGTGAGCTCATGCCTCCCAAATAGGGGAGGCGAGAGCTCAAGGTTTCGGGCGTATAAAATGGACACGCCCGGAACCGTGTATACGTCCGGTGTCATCGCACCCGAGGCAGAACCTCGAATCCCTGTCTGCGATGGCTAACGGATTCCTATTGAAAGGGATTGTAATGGCTGTAAAGCACCTTAAGCCGACCTCCGCTGGTAGGCGTTGGCAGACGATCTCCGACTTCTCCGAGATCACCTGCACCAAGCCCGAGAAGTCCCTTCTCGAGCCCCTGCCCAAGAAGGCCGGTCGTAACAACAACGGCCGCATCACCACCCGCCACCAGGGCGGCGGCGTGAAGCGTCGTTACCGCGTGATCGACTTCAAGCGCAACAAGGACGGCGTGCCCGCCAAGGTTGCCACGATCGAGTACGATCCGAACCGTTCCGCTCGCATCGCTCTGCTGCACTACGCTGACGGTGAGAAGCGCTACATCCTGGCCCCCAAGGGCCTCGAGGTCGGTCAGACCATCATGTCCGGTTCTGACGCCGACATCAAGCCGGGCAACGCTCTGCCCCTCGCCGACATCCCCGTCGGTACGCTCATCCACGCCGTCGAGTTCCAGCCGGGCAAGGGCGCTGCTATCGCCCGTTCCGCCGGTAACTCCTGCCAGCTGATGGGTAAGGAAGGCAAGTACGCTATCGTCCGTATGCCTTCCTCCGAGATGCGCCGCATCCTCGTTACCTGCCGCGCCACCGTCGGTGAGGTCGGCAACGCCGATCACGCCAACATCGTCATCGGCAAGGCCGGCCGTAAGCGTCACATGAACGTGCGCCCGACCGTCCGCGGTACCGTCATGAACCCTGTCGACCACCCGCACGGCGGTGGCGAGGGCAAGAACCACACCTCTGGTCGTCCCTCTGTTACCCCCTGGGGTAAGCCGACGAAGGGCCTTCGTACGCGCAAGAAGAAGAAGGTCTCGAACCAGCACATCATTCGTCGCCGTAAGAAGTAATTTTGGATACCGAGTTTTAGGAGAAAGCACTTATGAGCAGAAGTCTCAAAAAGGGCCCGTTCGTGGAGACTCGCCTTCTCTCGCGTATCACCGCGATGAACGAGGCTGGCAAGAAGGACGTCGTGAAGACCTGGTCCCGCGCGTCCACCATCTTCCCCGAGATGGTTGGTCACACCATCGCCGTCCACGACGGCCGCAAGCATGTGCCCGTGTATGTTACCGAGTCCATGGTTGGTCACAAGCTCGGCGAGTTCGCGCCGACTCGTACGTTCCGTGGCCACAAGGCCAAATAGGGGGTTAACCGTAAATGGCAACTAAGTCTATTGAAACTGAGGCCACCGAGGTTCGCGCCGTCGCTAAGTACGTGCGTGTTTCCCCCAGCAAGGCCCGCCTGGTGGTCGATCTGATCCGCCGCAAGCCTGTCGCTCAGGCCTTCGACATCCTCCACTTCTGCGACCGCGCCGTCGCCGTGGATGTCGAGAAGGTTCTCCGTTCCGCCGTTGCGAACGCCGAGAACAACAACGGTCTGCGTGCCGACAACCTGGTTGTCGCCGCTGCCTATGTTGACGAGGGTCCGACGCTTAAGCGCATCCGTCCCCGCGCCAAGGGTTCCGCTTCTCGCATTCTGAAGCGTACTTCCCACATCACCGTCGTCGTTGCTCCTCGAAAGGAGGCGTAAAGCTGTATGGGTCAGAAAGTCTACCCCACCGGCTTCCGTCTTGGCATCACCGAGAACTGGCGCTCCCGCTGGTTCGCAGAGAAGGATTACGCTAAGACCCTCGGTAACGATCTCGAGATCCGCAAGTACCTCGAGAAGCGTCTTTCCCGCGCAGCTGTCTCCCGCGTCGAGATCGAGCGCGCTGGCGACAAGGTGAAGGTCATCATCCTCACCGCTCGCCCCGGCGTTGTCATCGGTAAGAAGGGTGCCGAGATCGATACCCTCCGCACCGAGCTCGAGAAGGTCGCTGGCGTCTCCAAGGGCCAGCTCTCCGTCGACGTTGTCGAGATCAAGCGCCCCGAGCTCGACGCCAACCTCGTTGCTCAGTCTATCGCCGAGCAGCTCGAGGGCCGCGTTGCCTTCCGTCGCGCTATGCGCAAGGCTGTCCAGTCTGCCCGCAAGGCCGGCGCTAAGGGCATCCGTATCCAGTGCTCCGGTCGTCTCGGCGGTGCCGAGATGGGCCGTCGTGAGTGGTACCGCGAGGGTCGCGTGCCTCTGCACACCCTCCGTGCCAAGATCGACTACGGCACGGCTGTCGCCAGCACCACCATGGGCGCTTGCGGCGTGAAGGTCTGGATCTACCTGGGCGAGAAGCTCCCGGGCCAGCCTGTTCCCAACCCTGCACTCGAGGGCTCTTCCCGTCCTCGTCGTCGTAACTCCGAGAGGAGGGGTCAGTAGTGCTTGCCCCTAAGCGTATTCTTCACCGCAAGGTGCAGCGTGGCTCCATGAAGGGCCAGGCCAAGGGTAATACCGAGCTGCATTTCGGCGAGTTTGGTATCCAGGCTCTCGAGGCCCATTGGATCACCAACCGTCAGATCGAGGCCGCTCGTATTGCCATGACCCGCTACATGAAGCGTGGCGGTCGTGTCTACATCACGATCTTCCCCGATAAGCCCATCACCAAGAAGCCCGCCGAGACTCGCATGGGTTCTGGTAAGGGTAACCCCGAGGAGTGGGTGGCCGTCGTCAAGCCCGGCCGCATCATGTTCGAGGTCAAGGGCGTGCCCGAGGAGGTCGCTCGCGAGGCTCTGCGTCTTGCACAGCACAAGCTTCCCATCAAGACCAAGATTGTTGCTGCCAAGAACGCTGAGCAGCGCATCGAGAAGGAGATGGCTGAGGAGGCCGCTCTCGAGGCCAAGTGGGCTGCTGAGGACGCCGCCGCCGCCAAGGAGGAGAACTAATGAAGCCCGCAGAGATTCGTGAGCTCTCGGACGCTCAGCTCGTTGAGAAGCTGAAGGAAATGCGCGCCGAGCTCTTTAACCTTCGTTTCCAGATGGCCACCAGCCAGCTGGACAACACCGCTCGCGTCAACACCGTGAAGAAGGACATCGCTCGCGTCCTCACGGAGCAGCGCGCCCGCGAGATCGCAGCGGAGAAGTCCGCTGTCGCCGAGTAGGACCTAAGGAGAGAACATGACTGATTCGCGTAACTCGCGTAAGGTCCGTACGGGTGTCGTTACCTCCGTCTCCGGTGCCAAGACCATTGTTGTCACCATCACCGAGCGCAAGCGTCACCCCAAGTACGGCAAGATGATGACCAGCTCCAAGAAGCTGCACGCTCACGACGAGGAGTGCACGGCTGGCGTGGGCGACACCGTCCGCGTTATGGAGACCCGTCCTATGTCCAAGATGAAGCGTTGGCGCCTCATCGAGGTCGTCGAGCGCGCTAAATAAGCAGTCGCTCTTACGACTTGTACGTTTCCGAAGATGTGCGTATGCCTGGCTTGCATACCACGGGCCGTATAAAGGCTGCGCACCTCTCTTCGGTTCTTAGTTCGGAGGAACATCTACCATGATTCAGATGCAAACCATGCTGAACGTCGCCGACAACTCCGGCGCTCGCAAGATTCGCTGCATCAAGGTGCTTGGCGGTTCCAAGCGTCGTTATGCAGGCATCGGCGATGTGTTCATCGGTGCTGTCCAGGAGGCTACCCCTGGCGCCAACGTCAAGAAGAAGGACGTTGTCCGTTGCGTCGTCGTTCGCACCGTTAAGGAGATCCGCCGCAAGGATGGCTCCTACATTCGCTTTGATGAGAACGCCTGCGTTGTCATCAACAACGATGGTTCGCCCGTCGGCACCCGTATCTTCGGGCCCGTCGCTCGCGAGCTTCGTGACAAGAAGTACATGAAGATCGTCTCGCTCGCTCCCGAGACCTTGTAGTTAGGGGAGATATATGTATATCAAGAAGGGCGATAAGGTCCAGGTTCTCTCTGGTAAGGATCGCGGCAAGCAGGGCGTTGTCCTGCGTGCTCTCCCCGCCGAGAACAAGGTCGTTGTCGAGGGCGTTTCGGTCGTCAAGAAGGCCGTCAAGCCCAACGCTGCCAACCAGCAGGGCGGCATCGTTTCGCAGGAGGCTCCCATCGACGCCTCCAACGTCAATCTCGTCTGCCCCGAGTGCGGTAAGGTTACCCGCGTCGGTCACGAGAAGGACGGCAAGAACAAGCTGCGCGTCTGCAAGAAGTGCGGCCACAAGTTCTAAGCTGCCCGCAACATCAAGTTGCTAGCAAAGGCCCGGATGCCACGGCACCCGGGCCTTTTTCTATCCCCACTCGATGGCTTCGGTTCTGCCGTCCTGTCATTCCGGTTGCATCCAGTTTTCGGTGCCGTCTCGAATCGAGTGCCGCCAGGTGACACCCTGTCGCGTTTCGTCGGCTTCGGGGACAAAAGTCGGGACAACTCCAAAAACTATTTTCGAACTCAGGGCTTTGAGTTTTTGTTTTTGTCCCAAAGGGCGCGGCGGGATGCCTTTGGAGGCTCGATAGCGCCGAAAACGCCCGTTTTGAAACTTAAATGCCTTTTCGCGTGCAAGCCGCCAGCTGCAATAGGAAGTGAATCAACGCAGGTGGCTTTCAAGCAGTTTGCAAAACTGCAGGTCGCAGGTCTTCATTGCCAGTAGGAGAAATGAGTAGTCTCAGGTGGCTTGCCCATGAGTTGACGAACGGGATTTGAGATTACGCTGACGTCCGGAAACGCTTCGAGCACGGCGTTACGTTTTTGGGGTTTGGGCGTAGCCCCTGCACCCGCGAGCGCGGGCCTTAAGCCCGCCGAGAGGGTGACGCGTCGAAAACGAAGGGGAAAGAGAGAAGGGGCCGTCCCTATCATTCAGGTTGCGACCGAAGAAGACAAGGAGACCCCCTGAGCCTGAATGATGCCCCACAGACCGCGTCCGACCGAGCTCAAGCCGAGCTTTTCCTGACGTCCGCCTTCGCGGAGATGATGGCTGGATTGGCTATGGATTGGCAACACTTATTTGGACGATTCCGGGAGGGACGGCCCCGCCTCCCTGAACTCGACCGGCGACATGTAGCCCAGCGTCGAGTGGATCCTGAAGTTGTTGTACCAGTGCACGTAATCCAAGAGCTTGGCTCGGAGCTCGCGCGTCCCTCCTCGGTCCTTCGGAGTGGCCGACGATCTCCCCGTTGCAGAGGTCGACGAGCAGACAGACGTAGTTCCACGACGTCCCGACGCGCACGCAGGCCAAGTCGCTGCATATATGGGTGCACGGCGCCCTGCCGCCGAAGCCGCGCGCGACGACGTTCGACACGTCGGCCTCGTTGACCGCCCCGGGGTGCACCTTGAACCTCTTCCTGCCGTATGCGCCGGCCAGGCCGTTCTCCCTCATGATGCGGCAGACGCGGCGCCGGCTGACGGTAACGCCCGACCTCCCGGGCGACGCCTTGATCTTGCGCGATCCGTTCCGGCCCTTGCTGGCGGCGTGCGCCGCCGCGGCCGCCGTCGCCCCCGACATTAAGGTCCTCAAGGGCCGCGTCGTCTCCGGCGACCAGTTCGTCTCGCCCGCGGAACAGAAGGAGCGAATCCTCGCGACCTTCGGCGACCTGTGCTGCGAGATGGAGGGCTGCACCATCGCGCAGGCCGCCTATCTCAACGGCGTGCCCCTCGTCGTCGTGCGCGCCATCAGCGACAAGCCTTGCGCCGAGGGCCGGGTCGTCGACTACAACACCTTCGAGAAGAAGGCCGCCTGCGACTGCGCCCGCATCGCCGCGCGCATGGTTAAGCTTTAGGCCCTGCGCGCCGGGGCCCTTCTTTATGTTGGGACCCCGGCGCGCCGGGCCCTTTCCAAAGCGAAGTGTCGAGCCGAAGTGTTGAGCGTCGGCCCTGAATGTTCAATGGCCGTTGTTTTCTGCCCCTCAAGTGGTGGACTTTTCCTCGGAGCTGTTGATTCCCCCACGCGCCCCCTTCCGTTCTCTGTTCTCCCCTTATACTCCTTGTACGAGGAGGTAAGAAGTCATGGACAAGACCACACAGGACAGCTTGGCAAAGAAACCCGTCGACATGAGGGACAGGATTCTCGAGCATCTCGAGGCCCTCACCTCTGCCGTCTCGCTCGACGACCTTGCCCGTCTGTCCACCTCCGACATCGCCGAGACGCTCATCATCTCCAGGAGCCTGGCGAGCCAGTACCTCAACGACCTTGTTCGCGCCGGTCTTGTGGTTAAGGTGGCGGGCAGGCCTGTCCGTTATTTTCATCGCCGCGCGTTCCAGAAGCGTTTTCAGGTAAAGCTCTCTGCAAGCGAGTACGCCTCGCTCGCCGACCTCATCCAGGCGACGGGAATCGCCGATCACCGCGACTTCGCGCGTGCCGTGGGCTTCGACATGAGCCTCAGCTCCGTTGTCGAGCAGTGCAAGGCTGCGGTTCAGTACCCTCCGTTTGGCCTGCCCATCCTCTTGAGCGGCGGCGTGGGTGTCGGTAAGTCTTTCCTTTCTCGCCTTGTGTACGAGTACGGCAAGAACCAGGGCTTGCTGTCCCGCGACTCCTCCTATGTGCGCATCGACTGCGCCGGGGTCCCGGACGCCGCCTCGTTCAACGGGCTTCTTGACGAGTCGATCGCGAAAGCGCGCGGGGGTGTGGTCTTTGTCAACGGCATCGAGGCACTCTCTCCCTCTGCGATGGAGCACTGCCTTGCGACGGCCCTCGGGCTCGATGCCTCCCAGGATGCGCCGCGCGCTCGCCTCGTTCTTTCGACGACGCTTTCCGCCGATGACCTGAAGGTTTCCTCGGCCTACAGCAAAATGCCCATCTGTGCCCGCGTCCCCTCACTCAAGGAGCGGACCCCCGAGGAGCGCGAGGATCTCATCTTGAGCTTCCTGCGCAGCGAGGGGTGCCGAATCGGTTCTGATGTGAAGATCAGCCGCGGCGCATACCGTTGCCTCGTGAACGCGGACTTTTCCGATAACATCGCCGGCTTGCGCGCCTGCGTGACGAACTGCTGCGCCAAAGCGTTCCTCAATCGCGAGGGCGACTACGTCGTCGTTCGCCCGTATCTTCTTCCCAGCGGGCTCCTCTCCTCCGCGCAGATCGATCAACAGCCCGATGATGGCGTTCTGATCGACGCGTCTCTGGATGCCGCCGAGAGCACAGGGCCGGTCGAGCAGGCGCTCGATGCCCTGTGCTCCCTCGATGAGCGATTCTGCGCCGGGGAGCTCTCTGTCTCCGAGCTTGTCTCGCAAGCTGTCTCCGCTGTGCGCGGCGTTGAGGATCACTTGATCTTCGACCACGGCGTCGCCTCCTCGAGGTCGCGCGCCTTCGAGCGCGTCGTGGGCGCGGTCCTTGCCGACGCAGGCTCTTCTTATGGCATCGAGCTTTCGAGGAAGGTCGCTTTTCTACTGGCCCAGGAGATTTGCCTGCAGTTGTGGCCGGGTATCGGCCTGGCTAAGCGAAAGTCTGCCTGTGCGGAGCAAATCTCCCATCTCCTCGGTGCCGTGACCTCCGAATTGCCGTTTGCCTCGAGTGTCTCCGATCAGGTCGCCGCAGACGTGGAAGGGGCGCTGGGAATCTCGCTCGATCACTTCACGAAGACGCTTCTGACGCTGTGCGTCGCATCGGAGTCTCGCGATGCGAAGGCCCTTCGGACGCTCTGCGTCATCTTGTCCCACGGCTACTCAACGGCGACGAGCATCGCCGACGCGGCGAACCGTATGCTCGGCATGCATGTGTACGAGGCTGTCGACATGCCCTACGACCAGCAGCTGAAGGACATCGTCGGTCCGCTCCAGCGCCTCGTCGACCGCCATTCCTACTGCACCGGGGTCGTGTTCCTCGTCGACATGGGCTCCTTGGAGGAGGCCTATAAGGCCCTCGAGAACGTTACCGACTCCACTATCGGCGTGGTGAACAACGTCTCTACCGGTCTTGCGCTCGAGATCGGGGTCGGGCTGCTCGGCGGCAAGTCCATCGCCGAGGTTCTTGGCGATGCGACCGCCGCGTGCGTGACGCACTGCAAGGTGATCGAGCGCGTCAACCGTGAGGACGCCATCGTCTTCTGCTCCGAGTCCGGGGTCGACGCCGCGGAGAGGATACGCCAGCTCGTCTCGCAGAGCCTCCCGCGCACCATAGGCGCGCGCCTGCTCACGAGGCCCTTCAAGCAGCTCGTCGCGAACGGGTCGAACGACGCCGTTTTCTCCGAGCACCGCGTCTGCGCCGTCATCGGCACGGGAGACCCCGGGGTCGCCTCCGTCCCCTTCGTCGCCCTCGAGGACATCATGTCGACGGCGTCCGCCTCTAAGGTTGATGCCGTGTTCGGCAGGTGGCTTGACGCTTCCGAGCTCACTTCTTTCCACGAGAAGCTGCTCTCGAACATGACGCTGCAGAACGTCATCCGCTCCATCACCATCCTCGACCCGGAGCGGCTATTCCATGAGATCGAGAGCGCCGTGCACGAGCTTCAGCGTAGGACAGGCGAGAAGATCGGCAGCAACGCCATCATTGGGCTCTACGTTCACCTCTGCTGTCTCGTCGAGCGCCTTGTTACCAGAAACCCCATTGAGACCTACGTTGGCCAGGACCGCTTCGAGGAGGAACGCGCCGATTTCATCGAGTCCTTCAGGCAGAGCTTCTCGAGCATCTCGACGCGCTATCGCGTAGAGGTTCCCGTAAGCGAGATCGCATATGTCTTCGACTACAAAAGCGTGAGCGCCGCCCCGGCGCGAGAAGAGCGCCTCGGCTCCTCGGACCTCCTGCTCGACGAGTGACCTTCCCCGCGCCGCCGCAAGCTGACCGCGCGTCCTCAATAATCCGATAACCCCTTGCCCGGCGCGAATCCGGATAGCGCCGAGGCAGTACCGAACGCAAAACTTCATTTGATAGGAGCAAACATGAGTGTTGTTATGGCACGAATCGACAATCGCCTGCTTCACGGCATCATCGTGACGCAGTGGGCCCCGGTGTCGGGCGCGACCCGAGTCATGGTCATCGACGACAAGGTCGCCGGCGACGAGGTCCTGAAGTCCACCATGAGGATGGCGCGCCCCGCGGGCATGGCCGTTTCGATCATCTCCGAGCAGACCGCGCTCAAGAACTTCGCCGCGGGCAAGTACGACCGCGAGAAGGTCTTCGTCATCGCCAAGGAGCCCGAGACGATGCTTCGCCTGGTCGAGTCGGGCGTCGAGCTCCCGTCGCTGGTCGTCGGCGGCTCGCTCGTCAAGGAGGACGGCATCCAGCTCACCCAGCGCGCCTACGCCTCCGCCGAGAACGTCCAGAGCTACAAGGCGCTCATCGCCCGTGGCGTCAAGGTGACGGCCCAGTTCGTGCCCGCCGACAAGCCCGTCTCCGTCGCAGACCTCATCTAAGGGGGAAATATGGTCAACTTCACTATCCTGCAGGTCGTCCTTTTGACCCTGCTGGCCTTCATCAAGCACGTGGACTACTACGGCATCCCGATGATCTTCGTCAATTACGCCGTTTTCTGGGGCCTCATCACCGGAGTCGTCATGGGCGACTGGAAGACCGGCCTTGTCATCGGCGGCACCATTCAGCTCATGCAGCTCGGCGTCGCGGGCTTCGGCGGCTCCTCCATTCCCGACTACGGCACGATGGCCATCATCGCCACCGCCTACGGCGTGACCCTGGGCTCCGACACGGGCCTCGCCATCGGCCTGCCGGTCGGCATGCTCGGCATCCAGCTCGACGTCGTCGCCAAGATCCTCAACGGCTTTGTCGTCGAGAAGTCCCAGAAGTTCTGCAACGAGGGTAAGTTCAATCAGATGAACGCCATCCTGTGGGTCTGCCCCGCGCTCTTCGGCCTGTGCGCCGCCCTGCCCGTCTTTGTCTCCGTGACGCTCGGCCAGCCCGCCGTCAACTGGCTCCTCGAGGTCATGCCCCAGTGGTTCCTCTCCGGCCTCACCCTCGCCGGCAAGATGCTCCCGGCCGTCGGTATCGCCATGCTGCTCCGCTACATGCCAACCGCCAAGTACTTCCAGTACCTGCTCGCCGGCTTCTTCCTCTCGGCCTTCCTGAACGTGCCCATCATCGGCGCCGCCATCGTCGGCGTTGCCCTCGCGATTGCGTTCTACCAGCGTGCCGAGAGGGACACCGAGCTCGCCGCCCACGCTTCCGCAGACGCCTTCATCGGAGAGGATGAGTAACCATGGAAAACGAGAACATCACCGCCGTCGCTGAGGGCAAGCCCTCCGGCTACAAGGTCACCAAGAAGGACCTGCGCAACGCGAACTGGCGCTGGCTCATGAGCGTGTGCACCTTCAACTACCAGACCCAGCAGGGCGCCTCAGTCGCCTACGCCCTCTCGCCGGTCCTGAGGAAGATCTACACGAACGACGAGGACTATAAGCAAGCGCTCAACAACCACTTCCGCTACTACAACACCCAGCCTTGGCTCGCCGCCATCATCCTTGGCGCCTGCGTGGCCATGGAGGAGCGCGACGGCCTAGCGGCGGCGGACGCCGTCCAAGACCTGAAGATCGGCACCATGGGACCGCTCGCCGGCGTCGGCGACTCTCTGCTCATGACCATGATCCCGACCATCATGGGCTCCATCGCCGCCTACATGGCCATCGAGGGCAACCCCGTGGGAGCCGGCATCTGGTTCGCGCTCATCCTGGCCATCTTCTGGGTCCGCATGCACGCCCTCGAGTTCGGCTACAAGCAGGGCGTGAAGCTCGTCACCGACTTCAGCGAGAAGCTTCCCAACCTCACTGCCGCCGCCTCCGTGCTCGGCCTCACCGTGGTCGGCTGCCTCATCGCCTCGGTCATCGGCGTCACCTGCCCGATTAGCTTCAGCTTCGGCGACGTCGCGATGGAGATTCAGCCGCTGCTCGACAAGATCCTGCCTGCCATGATCCCCGCCGCCATCACGGGAAGCGCGTATTACCTTCTTACCAAGAAGAACGCGAGCATGACGGCCCTCATCCTCGTGGTGATCGTCCTCGCGATGGTCGCCTCCGCCGCCGGCATCCTCGCCTAGCTTCGACCCAAGAGATTGGTGAATCAATGAGAAAGATAGTTGTGGCGAGCCATTCCCTTCTCGCCCAGGGCTTCAAGGACACCCTCGAGTTCCTTACGGGTAAGGGCGACGCCGTCAACGCCGTGTGCGCCTACGTGAACGACAACGGCGAGGGGCTCGACGCGGCGGTCGAGGCGGCTCTTTCGGGCACTGACGAGGTCGTCGTCCTCACCGACGCGTACGGCGGCAGCGTGAACCAGCGCTTTTCCCGCTTCGCCTCCGACCGGATCCACGTGATCGCGGGTGTCAACCTCCCGCTCGCCATGACGGTCGCGCTCGCGCGCCCCGACGAGAAACTCGACTTCGACGCCCTCGTCAACGAGGCGCGCCAGCAGATCATCTACGTGAACGGTGCCAGTTCCGCCGAGTGCGACGACGACGAATAGAGGAGGTCGACGATGAGAGAGTTCCTTAAGGACGTGTGGATGCACGGCGGTGAGGAAAGCCGCGCCATCACCCCCGAGAACATCACGGGCGAGAAGGGCCGCGCCGCCATGTCGGCCAGCCACCTCGGCGTCGGCCGCAAGGGCTCGTGCTGCGTGCCCCTTGAGTCCGGCGAGACCATCACGCTCGCGGACATCGAGGGCCCCGGCATCATCCGCCACATCTGGATGACCGTCCCCGACAAGACCGCCGCCGGCAGCTTCGTCATGCGCGACCTCGTGCTGCGCTTCTACTGGGACGACGAGGAGACCCCCTCGGTCGAGTGCCCTGTCGGCGACTTCTTCTGCAACGGCTTCGGTGAGCGCGCCATCGTCAACTCGATGCCCGTCTGCGTGAACCCGACGGGCGGCATGAACTGCTACTTCGAGATGCCCTTCAGGAAGCACGCCAAGGTCACGCTTACGAGCGAGCACCCCGGGTTCATTAAGTACATCTTCTACACGTTCAACTACGCGCTCACCGACGTGCCGGACGACGCCATGTACTTCCACGCCCGCTTTAACCGCGAGCGCAGCACCCGCAGGGGCGTCGACTACACCGTGCTCGACGGCGTGCGCGGCAAGGGCTACTACGTCGGCACCTACATGGCCCTGTGCGCCCTGGAGCGCTATTGGTGGGGCGAGGGCGAGATGAAGTTCTTCCTCGACGGCGACGAGGAGTTCCCCACGGTCACCTCGACGGGAGCCGAGGACTACTTCGGCGGTGCCTGGGCCTTCCTCGACAGGCCGCCCCACGCGTTGCCCGAGGCGCAGTGCTTCAACACGCTGTTCGCCGGCTACCCGTACCGCTCGACGCGCGACGCCACGCGCGACCGCTTCAGCGCGGGCAAGCCGAACCCGAATCCGATGCTCGCGACTAACGACGACGCGCTGCCCAGGCACGGCCTCTACAGGTGGCACCTTCCCGACCCGATCTCGTTCAAGGAGGACCTGCGCGTGACGTTCCAGGACCTCGGCAACGACGACATCAAGCTCTACGAGCGCGAGGACGACATCTCCACCGTCGCCTACTGGTACCAAAGCGAGCCGCACGCCGTGCTCGCCCCGTTTGCCGCAAGGCAGGACCGCGTGCCCAGGTAGGGTCGCCTCGAAACAAGCCAACGTTATGGGCGCCCGCGGTTGACCATGACTGCGGGCGTCCCTTTGTAAGGAGGATCACATGAGCGAAAAGCAAATGAGGCTCGGCGCCCTCGAAGCCGGCGGGACCAAGATGGTCTGTGCCGTGGTGTCCGGCGACGGCGAGGTCCTCGACCGTATGGAGACCCCGACGCTTACGCCCGCCGAGACCGTCCCGCAGATGATCGAGTGGTTCACCGCCCGCGATGTGGACGCGTTGGGCATCGGCGCCTTCGGCCCGACCTGCGTCGACCCCAACGACGAGCGCTACGGCTCCATCCTCCAGACGCCCAAGCTCGCGTGGCGAGGCCATGGTCTTCGCGCCGCGTTCGCCGACGCCCTCGGGATTCCGGTGGCCTACGACACGGACGTGAACGTTGCCTGCCTCGGCGAAGTGGTCTTCGGCTGCTGCAAGGGGCTCGAGGACGCCGTCTACGTGACCATCGGCACCGGCGTGGGCGCGGGCGTCATGTGCGCGGGCAGACTCCTTCACGGCATGCTGCACCCCGAGGCCGGTCACATGCTGGTAAGGACCCGTCCCACCGAGGAGGGACGCTGCGTCTGCCCGAGCCACGCGAGCTGTCTCGAGGGGCTCGCCTCCGGCCCCGCCATCGCCGCGCGCTGGGGAAAGCCCGCGGCCGAGCTCGCGGACAACGATGAGGTGTGGGCGCTCGAGGGGGATTATCTGGGGCAGATGTGCGCGAACCTCGTGCTCATGTACTCGCCTCGCCGCATCGTCCTCGGCGGCGGCGTGATGCACCAGGAGCAGCTCTACGGCATCGTCCGCAAGAAGACCCTCGAATATCTGGGTGGCTACATCCAGACCGCCGAGCTTAAGGACATGGAGAGCTACATCTGCGCCCCGGGCTGCGGCGGCGACCAAGGAATCCTCGGCGCGGCCGAGCTGGCAAGAAGGGCGCTCGCGTAACTTGCGCTCTCTCCGCCATACAACGCGTTAAGAAAAGACGAGCGCTTCTTGCCAATTGAGCGGCAAGAAGTGCTCGTCTTTTGCATTTGTTTTTAGGGCAGGACGCCCCGCCTCCGCTAGAGTCCCTGGACCGCCACACCCACGAGGTTTGGACCGGTGTGGACAAGAAGCGCGGGGCTGATGTCGGAGCGGACGACCTCCACCGCGTTGGCCACGCGCTCGCACAGGGCCTGCTCCATGCGGTCGTAGAGGTCGGCGTGGGCCGAGGTGCGGCTCGCGGCAAAGCGCACCTTGGGGTGCTTCTCGACGATGGCGGCGATGAGCTTGACCTCGGTGCGATGCGGTACTTGCACAGCCATTTCGTGTACGCGAGGCTGTTGGCTTTCTGGGCCACAGCAATCACCTTCCCCCTAGTATGATGACCTGAACAATCCTCATGCTAGGGGGAAGGTTTTTGTCGCGTAGCGGAAATTGGCCTCCACCCGCTGAGCGGGTGGCTTTCTATGCCGCGCGTGCCGCGCGGCACGGACTAAAGTCCATGAATAAAAACGAGGAAGGCCACGTCCGGCCTCCCTCGCAAAGGGTCTCTGATTACTCCCACTCATTGGGGACAGACTTAAATGAGTGCTCTTGAAATGCCGGCGCCTGGGGACGTTCTTTTTCTGTCTGCAGTTTGGAACGTTCCTTTTCTGTCGGCAGTTTGGGACGGTCCTTAGAGCTGCAGCGCGCCATGAGCGAAGGCGAAGCGGATCATCCTGTCTTTTGAGTTCTAAGCATAAGCCCCTGTCTCTGAGCAATGACCGGTTCGCATTTGTGTGTATTTGCGTGCGTGGGATTGCGTGAATATGCGTATAGATGCGCCGTTTACGGGACAAAAATGACCGTTTAGCGGTGAGATACGCAAAAACGCGCACAGACGCGCGTGTTTGTGCGAATATAGAGCTATCCGAAATCCAAGACGTTCTATGACACAGGAGGCACATATGGTAGATTCCAAGCAGGCTCCACTCGACTCCGCGGCAGCCGCAAAAGCAGCGTTCGCTTCGGTCCAGGACAAGCCATTCCCCGATGATATCTTTACGGCTCCCGAGCTTCGTTGGGCTGTGATCGGGTGCGGCGTTATCGCCAACCAGATGGCCCAGTCTCTCGCTCTTGCCGGCCGCAAGCTTGCGGGCGTCGCCAACCGTACGCTGTCCAAGGCTCAGGCTTTTGCTGAGCAGTATGGCATCGAGAAGGTCTATGAATCGGTTGAGGACCTCTACGCCGATCCGGGCATCGACGCCGTCTATATCACCACGCCGCACAACACGCATATCACCTATCTGCGTGACGCGCTGGCCGCCGGCAAGCACGTGCTCTGCGAGAAAGCCATTACCCTCAATTCCGCTGAGCTCGACGAGGCGCGTGCCATCGCCGACGAGCACAACGTCGTCCTCATGGACGCCACCACGGTGCTTCATATGCCCTTGTATCAAGAGCTGCGCCGTCGCATGGATGCCGGCGAGTTTGGTCGCATGAACCTCGCCCAGCTCAACTTTGGTAGCTACAAGGAGTACGGCGATCTGACCAATCGCTTCTACAACCGCAACCTTGCTGGCGGTGCCATGCTCGACATTGGCGTGTATGCCCTGTCCGTCATGCGTCTCTTTATGGCAAGCCAGCCCATTGAGGTCGTTTCGTTGGGCAACACCTGTGAGACCGGTGTTGACGTTGCGGGCGGCATCGTCTGCCGTAATGCCGAGCAGCAGCTGGGTGTTGTGAGCCTCACGCTCCACTCCAAGCAACCCAAGCGCTCGATTATTAGCTTCGATAAGTGCTATATCGAGGTCAACGAGTATCCGCGCGCCGATCACGCGACCATCGTGTGGACTGCGGACGGCCACCGCGAGGAGGTCCACGCCGGCACCGAGGCTTACGCCCTTTGCTATGAGATGGCCGATCTTGAGAAGGCCGTTGCCGGCGACGACTCTAAGCGTGAGCTGCTGGATTATGCTTCTGATGTTATGGAGCTGATGACCAAGCTACGCGCCGACTGGGGAGTCGTGTACCCCGAGGAGGAGTAAGCGATGCTAGCGGAAGATAGGCTCAACGCGATCGTGTCGATGGTTCAGCAGACCGGCTCGGTTACCGTGCCGGAGCTTGCCGAAGCCCTGGGCGTGACGGCGTCTACCATTCGGCGCGACCTGCAGACGCTCGACCGAGCACACCGTATCGCCAAGGTGCACGGAGGCGCGACAAGTCTGGAGCGCGCGCACGTGACGCGCGACCTAACGCTTAATGAGCGCAGCGACCTCCATAACGACGACAAGGAGCGTATCTGCGCCCGTGCGGCGGCACTTGTGGAGCCCGAGAGCTTTGTATACATCGACTCGGGTTCGACGACGCTCAGGCTCATCGAGCATCTTCCACACCTTGAAGATGTCACCTATGTGACCGATTCCGTGCTCCATGCTCAACGCCTTGCTTTGCGCGGCATGCGTACCGTGGTGCTGGGTGGCGAGCTCAAACCCGAGACCGAGGCGCTCGTTGGCCCCGATGCCTTGGCAACCTTAGACCGCTACAACTTCAACTGTGGCTTTTGGGGCTCTAACGGCATTGCCGCCGAGCAGGGCTTCACGGCGCCCGATATCGAGGAGGCGCAAGTAAAGCGTATCTCGATGCGCCATACGGCCAAGCGCTTCGTAATCTCGGACGCCAGTAAATTTGGCATGGTGGCGCCCGTCAAGTTCGCGGACTTCCGTGACGCAACGATTATTACCGCAGGCGATGTCCCTGCCAAGTACCGGGCAATGGACAACGTCATCACGGTCTAGCGGCGGGGCAAGGTCAAAACCATTTAGTTTTCTCAATAGAAAAGCGGCAACGTCCATTACGGGCGTTGCCGCTTTCGTTGTCTGCCGGTTTGTCTAAGTCTGTAACAACTGGACCGTTAAAAGTGGGCTAGGTGTTACAGATCGAGATACTTACGAACCGCGCCGTCCCTTTGTCTCAATCTGTAACATCTGGGACTGATTTTGCCGAGTTACTGTTACAGATTGAGATTATTCCCTTGAGGGGATTCGAATGTCTCGATCTGTAACAGATAGACCGGAAAATGGGTTCTAACTGTTACAGATCGAGACGTTTTGGGACCGCGGCTGAGCCATCGCGGCAAAACCACCACAAAGGTGCCTGTCCCCATTGTGGTGGTTTAGGGCTCCCAGGGGCAGGGGGCTTCGATGTGGATGTGCTCGCCGGTTACGGGATGCGTAAAGGACACGCTGTGGGCATGGAGCATGAGGCCGCAGGGGCGCGGCGTTCCGTACAGGTCGTCGCCAACCAGGGGATGATGCTCGCTTGCCAGGTGCACGCGAATCTGATGCTTGCGGCCGGTGAGCAACTCGACATCGATATACGAGCGCGTGGGCAGGCCACGGCGGCTCTTAAGACGTTTGAGCACCTTCACGCGCGTTTGAGACGGCTTGCCGCTGGCGCCGACGCGCATCTTGCGGCTGTCGTGACGGTCGCGGGCGATGGGCTTGTCGATGAGCTTTTCGTTCCAGTCGATCTTGCCCTCGGCGAGCGCCAGGTAGTGCTTTTCGAACGCGTGGTCGATGATCATCTGGTCAAAGGCGGGCTGCGTCTGCTTGTCGAGTGAGAACAGCACCACGCCGGTGGTGTCACGGTCCAAGCGGTTGAGCGGCTGCATGTCGGTCGCGGCAAAGCCGTCGCCCATCGCCAGCAGCAGGTCGCTGGCGTAGTCGGTGAGCGTGCGCTCGCCGGTGCCGTCGCCGTGGACGATCATGCCGGCGGGCTTGTCGATGGCCATGAGCCAGGCGTCGCAATAGAGGACTTGAGGTTCTTCGTTCACGTGTAAGCCTTTCGGTTAGCTAATTCCCACAAACATGCAGCCCGAGGTGGCGCCGCGCAGGCGGGCGGCCGGCTTGCGGCCGGCTTGAGCCGCCTCGACAGCGCGACGGACGCGAGCGACGGCACGGCCAATCTCATCGGCCTCGAGCAAGGTTCCGTCGACCATAAGACGGCGCACGCCGGCATCGAGCAGCTGCGGAACTTGCGGCGTGAGGTCGATGGGGTAGGCGTCGTACAAGCGTGAGCGGCCGTGGATGTCGGTACGCACCGGCATGACCTTTCCGTCGATATTCTTGAGCGAGAGCTTGCGGGCACGCAGGCGGCAGTTGGCGCAATCGTGGATGCAGCCGTTGGCAACCTGCAGAATGCAATGCTCGCTTGTCATGACGCGCGGGCGGCCAAAGACGGTGATGCCTAGAGCCGCGGGCGCGGCGGCGCCGAGCGAGACAATCTCGTCGAGCGTGATCTCGGGCGAGAGCCAAAACGCACCGGCTCCGCGCTCGGCAAGCGCCTCCATGCAGGGCGTGTTGTGCACCGGCAGGCAAGAGCGAATCTCGGCCGTGGCGCCAACTTGGGCGGCCAGGGCAAGCTCAGAGATGTTGCCAATAGCGACCGTGGCGCCGGCAACAACCC
Organism: uncultured Collinsella sp.; assembly: GCA_959606495.1. Taxonomy (GTDB): domain Bacteria; phylum Actinomycetota; class Coriobacteriia; order Coriobacteriales; family Coriobacteriaceae; genus Collinsella. The sequence continues at coordinate 34,570 of CAUHJB010000017.1, forward strand.
ATGGGTCAACGCGGACGTGGTCAACGGCGCGGCAGACCTCATCGAGCACGGGTACGATGTCCTGCTCAAACGTATCGGCGGGGGAGAGCTCGGCCGCATCGAGCGCGTCGGTGGTCATGTAGATGCGCGTTGCACCCTCCGCCCGCGCTGCCTCGGCGGTCTCGAGCGAGGTGACGGTGGCGCAGATCTGCGGCTCGTCGCGGTAGTGCTCGGGCGCGGGGCGGGAATCACTGGTGACAATCGCCGGCAGCTCGAGCGTTTTCGCGCGCTCCGCGTACGGCGCCAGAATGGCCTCTTCCAGCGCCTTGCAAGCGGCGGCGCGCACCTTATGTACGGCGGAGAAACCCATGCCACAGCCCTCATCGAGCGCCACCTCAAAGCTCGCAGCCTCAAAGGGAGAGGAACCCATGCGGCCGACGTGCTCAACCAGATCGGACGCCTCGACCGCACGGGTCTTGGCGGCTTCGACGGTAAAGCCCGTGGCCGTGGCCGTAAGCGAAGGGTCGTCGCAGCAGGTGAGCGTAACGGTAAACGGCTCGCCCAGACGCGCCACGACGGACACATCAACAGCTCGGCGGCGCAGCACATCGCGCTTGAGCGCGGCGCCGGCGGCGTCGATGGCACGCTGACTACGAATCACGCGGACGCGGCAGCCCTCGGGCATGCTGCGGGGTACGCGACATTCGATGACTTCACCGGCTGCGGCATCATCGGCGGCAATGGTGGTCAGGAACTGGTCAAACTCGTTATCGTGGCGAAGCTCCAGCAGGTCGCCCTTGCCCACGGGCTCAAACAGCTCAATACGGGCGATGGCGGCGCGGCGACGGCGGTCGTCGGGCTTGAGGCCGCGCACATCGCGGTTGGCCGGGCGGCTGCCCAGCACCGTGCCCACGATCTGGCCGCGGTTGTTGGAACGCTCATAGCTCATCATCTCGTCGCCCGAGGTGCCGTCCTGATAGGCGTGCGTAAAGTCGCGGTTAAAGCAGCGCTTGAGCTGGCGCTGGCGGGCGTCTTTCTCGTCCTTGGCAACGGTGGTTCCGGCCAGCATGTCATCAATCTGATGACGATACACGTCGACGATGGAATACACGTAATCGGGCGCCTTCATGCGGCCCTCGAGCTTGAGCGACGCGGCGCCGGCGTCATACAGGCGGCGAACAAGTTGTGAAGTGTTGGTGTCACGCGGGCACAGCGCGCGCTCGCGACCGGCAGGGGAGAGCGAGTGACCGTTCTCGTCGATCAGCTCGTAGGGCAAGCGGCAGGGCTGGGCGCACATGCCACGGTTGGCCGATCGTCCCGCCATGGCAAAGCTCGAAAGCAGACACAGGCCAGAGTAGCAAAAGCAGATGGCGCCATGGCTAAAGACCTCAAGGTCCACATCGGGCGCGGCATCGTGAATGGCGGCAATCTCGTCGATGGAAAGCTCGCGCGAGAGGGTCACGCGGTCGGCGCCCTGCTCGCGGCACCAAAGGGTTCCGCGGTCGTCGTGGATGTTCGCCTGGGTCGAGATATGCGTCTCGATGCCGGGCATCGTGCGCTTGACCTCAAAGAACAGGCCCCAGTCCTGGATGATGAAGGCGTCGGCGCCCAGCGTGGAGCAGCGATGGATGAGCTGCAGCGCATCGCTCATCTCGGACTGCTTGATGACGATGTTGACCGTGACGTAGACGCGCGAGCCGGCCAGATGCGCGGCGCGGCAGGCCTGCTCAAAGGCCTCGTCGGTAAAGTTGGTGGCCTTGCGGCGTGCGTTGAAGCTGCCCATGCCGCAGTAGATGGCGTCTGCCCCGGCGGCGAGCGCGGCGGCAAAGGGCTCCGGGCCTCCGGCGGGGGCCAAGAGTTCGGGTCTGCGGTTGGTGGTTCGACTGGCGGCTGCGGTCATATCCTGCCTTTCAAAATGCTCAGATACTCAAAAGTATAGTGGTGCCGTCGCGGCAGGCGATGCCCGTGCTCTAAGCGGGATAAAGTCTTCAGCAGCTTGGACTGGCTGCTTCACATGAGAACCGTTCAGCGGTCCGGGGAAACCGTTGGGCGATAAAATATTCTCGCAACGTGATAATAATCTTGCATCGCGCGGAAACCTTGAGTACTATCCCAATCAAGCGCGGTGTTCAGACCGAACTGTGCCTCCCGGTGTGAACGCCGCGCTCCCGTTCCCTTTTACTTGTAAGGAGAAAAACATGAGCAAGACCGTCGTGTCTTCCGATAACGCACCCGCAGCCATCGGCCCGTATTCCCCTGGTATCCAGACCGGCAACATGGTGTTCCTGTCCGGCCAGCTGGGCATCGATCCCGCAACTGGCAAGATGCCCGAGGGCGTCGAGGCCCAGGCCAAGCAGTCCCTTGCTAACGTCGAGGCCCTGCTGACCGCTGCCGGCGCCACCTTTGCCGATGTCGTCAAGACCACGGTCTACCTGGCTGACATTGCCGACTTCGCCGCCGTGAACGAGATCTACGCCTCCAAGTTCGAGGCCCCGTTCCCCGCGCGCAGCGCTTTCCAGGTTGCCGCTCTTCCGGCTGGCGGTCTGGTCGAGATCGAGGTCGTCGCCGCTCTCTAAGGCGTTGGCCACAACTAAACATGACATGCAAAAAGACCCTGCAGCGCGTGCGAGCTGCAGGGTCTTTTGTCAGGTGACGAATCGCTTGTGGAGCCGCGCTTCATTTTGCTCGTTAGCCCTCCTTGCGGACTTTTTGCAGGTAGCGGTACACGCTGGGCTCCGAGATGCCCAGCGCGGTGGCGGCGCAGGCCACGGCGCCCTTGAGCATGAACACCCCGTTGCCGTTGAGGTGGCGAATGGCGTCCACGCGGTCGCTCTGACCAAGCGACGCTACATCCAGCCCGCGCGCGCTCAGCAACTCGGCAATGCTGCGGTCGATGAGCTCCTGGGTGGACTCCGAAAGGCTTTCGACCTCGATAGGGGCGGGCTCCGTGCGCGTCGGCGCTGCGTCGAAGCACGCCATGAGCTGCTGCGCCATGGCGTTGATGGAGCGTACGGTCGAGAGGTCGGTGTTGACGCAGAGCATACCGACGATCTCGTCATCCTCGCGGATAAAGAACGTCGCGGACTCCAGCGTCTTGCCACCGGCACCGCGCCCCTCGTAGCCCGTAATAAACGGCAGGTCGCGATACTTGGGGTCGTGCATGATCTTGAGCGCCAGATCGGTGGCGGGACCGCCGACTTTACGGCCGCTCACGATGCCGTTGCGAATATCGACGATGGCATGGTCGGGATCCGAGAAATCGTGCAGGACGATCTCGCTGTTCTTACCGAGTATCTGCTCCAGGAAATCGACCATCGGCAAAAAGCGGCGTACGGTCTCGTTCACGGGCAACTCCTTTGGGTGAAATCGGAAGTTTCATAACAATTTTTTCTCATGGTAACACGCTGCTCTTCATCTCGTATATCCGCAGGTACATTGCGTAATACAGACGAACGGTAGGAATTTGGCGGTAAACGGTTGACCAAAAGAAAAGTTAGATGTTATTTTGACCAGGCACTTTCCTGACCTGCGGAAATGCATAATCCCAGCTCAAGAACAGTCTGATAACAAAAAATTATTATTGAGAATGAGAATCATCTTTAATACGATATGCAACGAAGGCACAACCTCAACCCCGCACTGCGTCACAATAGAGCGTTAGATGCGAAAACAACTATTTCGAGGATTGGTGGTCAAATGACCCAGGAGACGGTTAAGAACGGCACTGAAGCCCTGTTCACTCGTGAAGGCATGCCTCCCGTTAAGGAAATGATCCCGTGTGCCCTTCAGCACGTACTGGCATCGTTTGCCGGCATCATCACCCCGGCTGTCATCATGGCCGGCGTCTACGGCTTTAATAGCCAGCAGAGCACCGACATCATCCAGGTCGCGCTCATTCTTTCGGCGATCGACACGGCCCTTCAGGCCTTTGCCCCCTTCCGTCGCATCGGCGGCGGCCTGCCCATCGTCATGGGCGTTTCGTTCGCGTTCCTCCCGGCCCTGCAGGCCATGGGTGCCTCGGGCTTTAGCTTTGGTGCGCTGCTGGGCGGCGAGATCGTCGGCGGCGCCGTCGCGGTCCTCTTTGGTCTGGCCTACAGCAAGATCAAGTGGCTGTTCCCGCCCGTCGTGACCGGTACGGTCATCTTCTCCATCGGCGTTTCGCTGTATCCCACGGCCGTCAAGTATATGGCCGGCGGTATGGGTACGCCGCTATGGGGCACCCCGCAGGCCTGGTGCGTCGCTCTTATCACCTTCGCCGTGGTCTTTGCGCTCGCCAACTTTGGCAAGGGCACGCTCAAGCTGGGATCCGTGTTCTTTGGCATGATCGTTGGCATGATCGTCTCCATCCCCTTCGGCATGATCGACTTCTCCAGCGTCGCCACCGCTCAGGTCTTCGCCCTTCCCAAGCTCATGCCCTACGCGCTCGAGTTTGATCCCGAGGTCTGCATTACCCTCGCCGTCGTGTTCCCCATGGTTGCCATCCAGGTTATCGGTGACGTCTCCGCCGCCTGCCTGGGCTCCATCGACCGTATGCCCACCGAGCGCGAGCTCTCCGGCGCTATCGTGTCGCAGGGCCTCACCTCTATGGTCGGCGGCCTGCTGGGCGGTCTTCCCACCAGCGCCCTTGGCCAGAACGTGGGCATCATCTGCTCCAACAAGGTCGTCAACAAGTGGGCCTTTGTGATCATCGCAGCCGTCTTTGCCATCGCCGGTCTGTTCCCGCAGCTCTCTGCCGTCCTTTCCGCTATCCCGCAGCCCGTTATCGGCGGCGCGACCGTCGGCGTCTTTGGCACCATTACCATGAACGGCGTGCGCATGTTCACCCGCGAGGGCCTCACGCAGCGCACTACCACCATCGTCGGTACCTCCGTCGTCTTTGGCCTGGGTATCTGGATGGCCAGCGGTTGCCTTGCCGGCGAGGGTATGCCCGCCTGGGTGTCCACCGTCATCGGCTCCAATGCCGTAACCCCCACCGCCATCATGGCCATTGTCCTTAACCTGATCCTTCCGCAGACGCCGGTCGTGGCTCAGCACATCGATGCCGCCAAGGACGCTGCCGTGGATCTGGTCTTGCCCGAGAGCAAGAAGTAACCAATTCGGTGCTATTCGTCGGCGGACGCATCGCCTCGTCCGCCGACGTCATGCGGCGCCAAGCCGCACTTCAAAGGGTTTGTCCCTTTGGTGAAGCGTTGACGGGAGAGGGCCCGTTTCCGGTGTAGGCCGGCGCTTCGCACTCCGCCATGTCAGAGGTGTCAAACCCCGCCCCTGATGTTGAAGGGAGCATCCATGCTTCTGGTCGCTAACGGTTCCGTTTTTACCCGCAACGCTCAGACCCCGTTTATTCCAAACGGTGCGGTCGCCATTGACGGAGATACGATCGTCGAAGTGGGCCCCGAGTGCGAGCTCAAGGCCAAGTACCCGGATGCCGAGTACGTCGACGCCCAGGGCAACCTCATCATGCCCGGACTCATCAACTGCCACACCCACATCTACTCGGGTCTGGCCCGCGGCCTTGCCATTAAGGGCTGCAACCCCACCAACTTCCTGGAGAATCTTGAGCAGCAGTGGTGGAAGATCGATGACAACCTGACGCTCGACGGCACCAAGGCCAGCGCCATTGCCACGATTCTTGACTCCATCCGCGATGGCGTCACAACGATCTTCGATCACCACGCGAGCTTCTGCGAGATCCCAGGCAGCCTCTTTACCATTAAGGATGCAGCTCAGGAGCTGGGCATGCGTTCGTGCCTGTGCTACGAGGTCTCCGACCGCCGCGGTCAGGAAAAATGCGACCAGGCCATTGCCGAGAACGCCGAGTTTGCCCAGTGGGCCGCCAAGGAGCGTCGCGATAACGACAACCACATGATCGCCGCCATGTTTGGCGGTCACGCCACCTTTACGCTGTCGGACGAGACCATGGATAAGATGGCCGAGGCCAACAACGGCCTGACCGGCTTCCACATCCATGTGTGCGAGGGCATGAATGACGTGTGGGACTCCCGCCTCAACCGCGGTGGCATCAGCCCCGTCGAGCGCCTGCTGCAGCACAATTTGCTGGGTCCCGACACCATGCTCGGCCACTGCATCCACGTGACGCCTGCCGAGATGGATATCGTCAAGGAGTCCGGCACCTGGCTCGTCAACAACCCCGAATCCAATATGGGCAACGCCGTGGGCTGCGCCCCCGTGCTCGAGTTCTTCCGCCGCGGCATCCCCGTGTGCATGGGTACCGACGCCTACACCCACGATATGCTCGAGAGCCTCAAGGTCTTCCTGATCATCCAGCGCCACAACGCCGCCATGCCCAACGTGGGCTGGTGCGAGGCCATGACGATGCTGTTCGAGAACAACGCCAAGATGGCGAGCAAGTACTTCGATCGCAAGCTCGGTGTGCTTGAGCCCGGCGCTGCCGCCGACGTCATCGTCATGGACTACAAGCCCTTTACGCCGCTGAGCGAGGAGAACATCGACGGCCACATGCTCTTTGGCATGATGGGCAAAAACTGCCGCACCACCATCATCAACGGCCGCGTCCTGTACAAGGATCGCGAGTTTGTCGGTATCGATGAAGAAAAGATCAACGCGTGGACCATGGCTGAGTCCAAGAAGCTCTGGAGCACGCTCAACGGTCGCACCTACTAATTCATAAGTAGATTCGCGCGCGTCGGATGTTTCGCCGCATCCGACGCGCGTATAGGCGGCCTCCGCGGGGTCGCCGGCGCTTGTGCTAGCGCTACACCGTATTTGCGCCCGCCGCGCGGTCTCGCCGGGCGTTACAGAGAGGAGCTCACTATGAGCGACATCATGAGGCCGATCCCGTTTTCGCAGCTGATGAACTGGATCATCGAGGAGCACAAGACCCAGGACGCCATCTTTGGCGTGCGCAAGATGGTCACGACCAACCAGGAGGGTGCGCTTCCCATTTTTGACGAGCGCATCGAGACTCCGTTTGGCCCGGCCGCCGGTCCCAATACGCAGCTTGCCCAGAACATCGTGGCCTCTTATGTGGCCGGTTCTCGCTTCTTTGAGCTCAAGACCGTCCAGGTTATGGACGGCGAGGAGCTCTCCAAGTGCGTCAACAAGCCCTGCATCGTGGCTCAGGACGAGTGCTACAACTGCGAATGGTCGACCGAGCTCGAGGTTCCGCAGGCCTTTGCCGAGTACGTGAAGGCATGGTTCGCCTGTCACCTGATCGCTCGCGAGTATGGTCTGGGCAGCCCGGACGGCTTTGTCTTCAACATGTCGGTGGGCTATGACCTGGAGGGTATTAAGAGCCCCAAGGTCGATGCCTACATCGAAGGCATGAAGGACGCCAGCGGCTCCGACGTCTGGAACGAGTGCCGCGCATGGGCACTCGCCAACCTGGACAAGTTTGAGCATGTCGACGCTGCGTTTGTCGAGTCCATCCCGGCGCGCGTCTCCAACTCCATCACCGAGTCTACCCTGCACGGCTGCCCGCCCGCCGAGATCGAGCGCATTGCGACCTACCTCATCACCGAGAAGGGCCTCAACACCTACATCAAGTGCAACCCCACGCTGCTGGGCTATGAGTTTGCACGTCAGCGCCTCAACGAGCTGGGCTTTGACTATATCGTCTTTGATGACACGCACTTCCGCGAGGATCTGCAGTGGGCCGATGCCGTGCCCATGTTCGAGCGCCTGATTGTCCTGTGCGCCGAGCGCGGTCTGGAGTTCGGCGTCAAGCTGACCAACACGTTCCCCGTCGACGTGACCAGGAACGAGCTGCCTTCCACCGAGATGTACATGTCCGGCCGTTCGCTGTTCTCGCTGACCATCGAGGCCGCCCGCCGCATTACCGAGCAGTTCGATGGCAAGCTGCGCATCAGCTACTCCGGCGGTGCCACGGTCTACAACATCCGTGCCCTGTATGACGCCGGCATTTGGCCCGTCACCCTGGCGACTGACGTGCTCAAGCCCGGTGGTTACGAGCGCTTTAGCCAGATGGCCGGCGAGTTTACCGACCTGGACGGCAAGCCGTTTGAGGGCGTCTCGCTCGAGGCCGTGACCGCGATCCAGACCGACTCGCTCACCAACCCGCTCTACAAGAAGCCGCTGCGCCCGCTGCCCGATCGCAAGGTCGCCGGCAAGAGCCCGCTTTCCGACTGCTTTACCACGCCGTGCCGCACGAGCTGCCCCATCCAGCAGGATATCCCCGCCTATCTGGCGGCTGTTGACGAGGGCCGTTACGAGGATGCACTCAACATCATCATCGAGCGCAACGCCCTGCCGTTCATTACCGGCACCATCTGCCCGCATCCCTGCGGCCGTGCCTGCGAGCGTGCATTCTACGAGCCCGAGGGCGCCCAGATCCGCGCCAGCAAGCTCAAGGCCGCCCGCGAGGCCATGACCGCCGTGCTGCCCAAGCTGCGCGCCCAGGCCATCGCCAACGACGGCGAGCGCAACGTTGCCGTTATCGGCGGCGGCCCGGCCGGCCTGGCGACGGCGTTCTTCCTGACGCGCGCCGGCGTGCCCGTCACTATCTTCGAGGCCCGCGACTCTCTCGGCGGCGTGGTCCGTCACGTGATCCCCGAGTTCCGTATCGCGAGCGACGATATCTCCCACGATGCCGAGCTCTGTCTGGCCTTTGGCGCCAAGGTGCAGCTCAACGCCCGCGTGGAGTCCATTGACGAGCTCAAGGCCCAGGGCTTTACCGACGTAGTCGTGGCCACTGGTGCCTGGATGCCCGGCTCTGCGGGCCTGGGCGAGGGTGCCGAGCTCGACGTGCTGGAGTTCCTCGAGGCCGCCAAGAAGGGCGAGAAACTCGAGCTGGGCGAGGACGTCGTGGTCATTGGCGCCGGCAACACCGCCATGGACGCGGCTCGCGTGGCCAAGCGCCTGGCCGGCGTGAAGAACGTGCGCCTGGTGTATCGCCGCACCAAGAAGCAGATGCCCGCTGACGAGGAAGAGCTTGATCTTGCTCTTGCCGACGGTGTTGAGTTCTGCGAGCTGCTGGCCCCCAAGGCGCTTAACGGCGCCGTGCTGACCTGCGACGTTATGGAGCTTGGCGAGCCGGATGCAAGCGGTCGCCGCAGCCCCGTCGCCACGGGCGAGACCGTCGAGCTGCCCGCCACCACGGTGATCTGTGCCGTGGGCGAGGGCATCGATGCCAGCCTGTACGACGCCGCGGGCGTCGAGCACGACCGTCGCGGCCGCCTTGCCGCCACCTCCACCGGCGTCGAGGGCGTTTGGGCTGCCGGTGACTGCCGCCGCGGTCCCGCTACCGTGGTCGAGGCTATCGCCGACGCCGCCGAGGTCGCCCGTGCCATTGCCGGCGTGGACTTTAACAAGTACGCCGACCAGAATGCTCAGGCCGGCCGCGAGGACACCTGCTACGAGCGCAAGGGATCGCTGTGCCGCGACAAGCGCAACTGCACCAAGACCCGCTGCCTGGGCTGTGGCTCGGTGTGCGAGGTCTGCTGCGATGTGTGCCCCAACCGCGCCAACGTGGCAATTAAGGTGCCGGGCCTGGCCAAGCATCAGGTCGTCCACATCGACGGCATGTGCAACGAGTGCGGCAACTGCGCCGTGTTCTGCCCCTACCAGGAGGGTCGTCCCTACAAGGACAAGCTCACCCTGTTCTGGAGCGATCAGGACATGGAGAACTCCGAGAACGAGGGCTTCCTGGCCGTGGACGAGGACCACTTTAAGGTCCGCGTCGCCGGCACGGTCCGCACCGTCTCGGTCGATGCCGTCAACACCGGTCTGCCCGAGGCCGTCCGCCTGACCATCAAGGCCGTGCGCGACAGCTATCCGTATCTCCTTAAGAAATAAGGGACCCCTTATGGCCAAATCCATTCAACATAACGTGGCCTACGTTGCCTGCGGAAGCGGTTGCGCCTCCGCAGGCGGCGACGCCCGCTGCAGCGAAGGCTGCATTGGCTGTGGCGCCTGTGTCACGGCCTGTCCCCACGGCGCCATTGCACTGATTGATGGCATCGCCCGCGTGGACCGCTCCAAGTGCACGGGCTGTGGCCTGTGCGGCATGGCGTGCCCGCAGCGCGTGATTGCCTTTGTTCCCGGCTACCAGAACATCCTGGTGCGCTGCAACAACACCGATAAGGGCGCCATTGCGCGCAAGATCTGCGACACGAGCTGCATCGGTTGCGGCATGTGCGCTAAAAAGTGCCCCGCCGGCGCTATCCGCATCGAGGACAACTGCGCCCATATCGATGGCGCGGATTGCCTGTCCTGCGGCATGTGCGCCGTCGTCTGCCCACATGGCGCCATCCACGACCGCACCGGCATCGCCGCCGGCGTGTAGAAGGGAATCACCATGGCACAGGAATTCACTTTTACCGTTAACGGTGTCGAGCACACGACGACTCAGAACAAGCCGCTGCTGCGCTACCTGCGCGACGACCTGCACATCCATTCCGCTAAGGACGGCTGCTCCGAGGGTGCCTGCGGTACCTGCACCATCCATGTGGACGGTGCAGCCGTCAAGGCGTGCGTGCTAACCACCGCTCTTGCCGCCGGCCGCAACATCGTGACTGTTGAGGGCCTGCCCGAGGATGTGCGCGAGGCCTTTGTGTACGCCTTTGGCGCCGTGGGCGCCGTGCAGTGCGGTTTTTGCATCCCCGGTATGGTCATGGCGGGCGCTGCGCTCATCGCCGAGGATCCCGAGCCCACCGAGGAGCAGATCAAGTACGCCATCCGCGGCAACGTCTGCCGCTGCACCGGCTACAAAAAGATTATCGAGGGCATCTCGCTGGCCGCTGCAGTACTCCGCGGCGAAAAGCAGATCGACGAGGATCTGGAGCGCGGCGACGACTACGGCGTGGGCAAGCGCGCCTTCCGTATTGACGTGCGTAAGAAGGTGCTCGGCGAGGGCAAGTACCCCGACGACATCGACGAGCTCGATCAGCCGGGTCTGACCTACGCCAGCGCCGTGCGCTCCAAGTATCCGCGCGCCCGTGTGCTCTCCATCGACACTTCCAAGGCCGAGGCCCTGCCCGGCGTGGTGGGTATCCTGCGCGCCGAGGACGTGCCGGTCAACCAGGTCGGCCACCTTATCCAGGACTGGGACGTCATGATCGCCCAGGGCGATATCACCCGCTGCGTGGGCGATGCCATTGTGCTGGTGGTTGCCGAGGACGAGGCGACGCTCGAGAAGGCCAAGAAGCTCGTAAAGATCGATTACGAGCCGCTGGAGCCCGTGCGTAACATTGTCGAGGCCAAGGCTGCCGACGCCCCGCGCCTGCACGACAGTTTCTTTGCCTTTGGCAACACGGTGGAGCTCAAGGACAACGTGTGCCAGAGCCGTCACGTGACGCGCGGCGACGCCGCCAAGGCGCTGGCAGAGAGCGCGTTCACCGTGACGCAGCGCTTTACCACGCCCTTTACCGAGCATGCCTTCTTGGAGCCCGAGTGCGCCGTCGCCTTCCCGTACAAGAACGGCGTCAAGGTGCAGTCGACCGACCAGGGTGCCTACGATACGCGCAAAGAGTGCGCCCACATGTTTGGCTGGGATAGCGAACCCGAGCGTGTGGTCGTCGAGACCATGCTCGTGGGTGGCGGCTTTGGCGGCAAGGAGGACGTTTCGGTCCAGCACCTGGCCGCGCTCGCCGCATATAAGTTCCAGCGTCCTGTGAAGTGCAAGCTCACGCGTGCCGAGTCGCTCGCTTTCCATCCCAAGCGCCATGCCATGGACGGTACCTTTACGCTGGGTTGCGACGCCGAGGGCAACTTTACCGGCCTGGATTGCGAGATCAACTTTGACACCGGCGCCTACGCGTCGCTGTGCGGCCCGGTGCTCGAGCGCGCCTGTACGCATGCCGTCGGCCCCTATAAGTACCAGAACACCGACATTCGCGGCTTTGGCTACTACACCAACAACCCGCCCGCCGGCGCGTACCGAGGCTTTGGCGTTTGCCAGTCCGAGTTTGCGCTCGAGAGCCTGATCGACCTGCTGGCAGAGAAGGTTGGCCTGGATCCGTGGGAGATTCGCTACCGAAACGCCATCGAGCCGGGCGAGGTTCTGCCCAACGGTCAGATTGCCGACTGCTCCACGGCGCTTAAGGAGACGCTGCTCGAGGTCAAGGATGCCTACTACGCGCATCCCGGCCACGCCGGCATTGCCTGCGCCATGAAGAACGCCGGCGTGGGCGTGGGTCTACCCGATGCCGGTCGCTGCAAGATTCGCGTCGAGGATGGCCGCGCCGTGGTCTATGCCGCCACGTCCGACATCGGCCAGGGCTGCAACACCGTCTTTTTGCAGGACGTTGCCGAGGCGTGCGGTCTGCCGCTGAGCTGCATCGCCAACGGCGAGTGCTCTACCGAGAACGCTCCCGACTCCGGCACCACGTCTGGCTCGCGTCAGACGGTCGTGACCGGCGAGGCCGTGCGCGGCGCCGCCTTCCTGCTGCGCGATGCCATGCTTGGCATCGAGGCCGGCAAGGCTGCGCCCGATGCTCCCGTGAGCGCGCATGGTGACGGCGTCAAGATCGAGTACGACGACGGTCGCGCCTATCAGCTGCGCACGCAGGAGCTCGTCGCCGGCCAGGGCATGCATCCTCAGGATCCTGCGACCGCCATCAAGGCGCTCGAGGGATGCGAGTTTGGCTACGTGTATCTGGAGCCGACCGACAAGCTGGGTGCTGACGTCCCCAACCCCAAGAGCCACATCTGCTACGGCTTTGCCACGCATGTGGTCATTCTGGATGATGACGGCCGCGTGAGCGAGATCTATGCCGCGCACGATTCCGGCAAGGTGGTCAACCCCATCTCCATTCAGGGTCAGATCGAAGGCGGCGTGCTCATGGGTATGGGCTATGCGCTTACCGAGGACTGGCCGCTTAAGGACTGCGTACCCCAGGCAAGGTACGGTACGCTCGGACTGTTCCGTGCACCCGAGATTCCGGATATCCATGCCATCTACGTGGAGAAGGACGAGCTGCTGCCCGTGGCATACGGCGGCAAGGGCATCGGCGAGATCGCAACTATCCCCACGGCGCCCGCCGTGCAGAACGCCTACCGCGCGTTTGACGGCAAGCTGCGTCCGGATCTGCCCATGGTGGATACGCCGTACAGCCGCGCCCGTCACCGCGGGTAGGGTAGGGCGCGGACGGCCATTGCTGACGGGCTGTTCGCGCTCAACATCAACTGCATACGCTGCGCCTTTGGCCCCGACTCCATCGCGAGCCGGGGCCTTTTGTTTGAAGCGGAAACTGTGTCCCGGAATTGGCGCTCAGAATGGGACGCGCTTTCCGGATCGGCTCTCAGGCGGAAACTGCGACCCGGAATCGATGCTCAGAATGGGATGCGCTTTCCGGTAGAGCCTCTGGCGGAAAGCGTGTCCCGGAATTCGGCTCCAGAGTGGGACGCGCTTTCCGGTTGGAGGGGACTGCGGACGATTTCTTGGACCGCTACGCGGCCCTTCCCAGCGCGGCGCGGA
>CAUHJB010000018.1:0-44664 GCA_959606495.1 uncultured Collinsella sp.
CTCGCACGGAGAGCACATTAAGTGCTCTCCGGCTCGTGCGGAACTCGCGATCGACTTCGCATGCCGCCGGGCAGCCGGGGCCGACGCGAGGTTCAAGATTGTCAAAAAAGCGGTCGGCGCGCAGTGCGCCGACCGCCGATATATGGGGTCTGATATTTTCTACCAGCTAGTTCCTCTTACTCGTCTAGGAGATCCTCTGGCATGTCGTTGCCGTCGCCTAGATCGACAGGGGTTTCTTCGGGGGCAGAGCCGTCTTCTGTGGCTTCGCCTTCGGGCTTCTCCTTGGCGGCCGTCATGCGGGCTACGGCGCAGATGCGGTCGTTGTCGTCGACGGTCATCATCTTGACGCCCTGGGTGGCGCGGCCGGTCTGGCTGATCTCGTCGGTCTTGACGCGAATGACCGTCGCGCCCTCCGTCACGATGAACAGCTCGTGCTGCGGGCCCACCGTCTTCATGGCCGCGAGGTTACCCTTACGCTCGGTCATTTGGATGGTGTAGACGCCCTGGCCGCCGCGATTCTGCTCCGGGTAGTCCGCGACCGGCGTGCGCTTGCCGTAGCCGCGCTCGGTGATGACGAACAGATCGCCGTTGCCGTTAGTGACTTCCATGCCCAGAACGCTCACGCCGTCCTTCATACCGATACCGCGAACGCCGCTGGTATCGCGGCCGGTGGCGCGCACCTGCTCCTCGGAGAACATGATCGCCTTGCCCGCGGTGGTGGCCAGGATAATCTTGTCGCCCTCGCGCACGCGGCGCACGTTCAGCAGCGCGTCGTCGTCACGCAGGTTGATAGCGATCAGGCCGTCGCGACGGCTGCGGTCATATGCGCTCATCACGGTCTTCTTGACCATGCCGCTCTTGGTGGCAAACATCAGATACTCGTCGGCAGGGAACTCGCGGCAGCTGATGACGCTCGCGATCTTCTCGCCCTCCTCGAAGGGCAGCAGGTTAACGATCGCGGTACCGCGCGCCTGGCGCGTACCCACCGGCAGCTCGTGCACCTTCAGGCGATAGACCTTGCCCTTGCTCGAGAAGAACAGCACGTACTCGTGCGTGGACGCGATGAACATCTCGTCGATGACGTCGTCCTCTTTGAGGTTGACGCCCGAGACGCCCTTGCCGCCGCGCTTCTGGGCGCGGTAGGCGGCCACCGGGATGCGCTTGACATAGCCGGTGTGGGTGATGGTCACGACCATGTCCTCGTCGGCAATGAGGTCCTCGACGTCCAGGTCCTTCTCGACATGGCTGATCTCGGTGCGGCGCTTATCGCCGAACTTCTTGGAGATCTCGCGCATCTCTTCCTTAATGACGCCCAGGATCTTCCCCTCGTGCGCCAGCAGGTCCTCGTAGTAGGCGATGGCGCGGCGCAGGCCGTCCAGCTCTTCCTGAATCTTGTCGCGCTCCAGGCCAGTCAGGCGGCGCAGCTTCATCTCGAGGATGGCCGTGGTCTGCTCGGGCGTAAAGCCAAAGCGCTCGATCAGGCGGCTGCTGGCCTCGGAATCGGTCTGCGAGGAGCGGATGATGCTGATGACCTCGTCGATATGGTCAAGGGCCATCAGGTAACCCTCGAGGATATGCGCGCGGGCCTGGGCCTTCTTAAGGTCGAAGCGGGTGCGGCGGGTGACGACGTCGACCTGGTGGTCGATGTAGTGCTGCAGCATCTCGCGCAGGCTCAGGCATTTGGGAACGCCGTTGACGAGCGCCAGGTTGTTGGCGCCAAAGGTCGTCTGCAGCGAGGTGTACTTATACAGGTTGTTGAGCACGACCTGCGGAATGACGCCCTTCTTGAGCTCGATGACCAGACGGATGCCCTTCTGGTTGGACTCATCGCGCATATCCGAGATGCCCTCGATGCGCTTGTCGTTGACGAGCTGGGCGATCTTCTCCTGCAGGGTGCCCTTGTTGACCATGTAGGGAATCTCGGTAAAGACCAAGCGGCTGCGGCCGGTCTTGGTGGACTCCACGTGGGCCTTGGCACGCACGGTAATGGAGCCGCGGCCGGTCTCGTAGCTCTGCTTAATGCCGGCGCTGCCCATGATGATGGCGCCGGTGGGGAAGTCCGGACCGGGCATGATCTGCATGAGCTCGTCGACGGTGGCGTCGGGGTTGTCGATCAGGTAGCAGGTTGCCTCGATCGCCTCGGTGAGGTTGTGCGGGGCGATATTGGTGGCCATGCCGACGGCGATGCCCTGGCTGCCGTTGACCAGCAGGTTGGGGAAGCGCGCAGGCAGCGCCTGAGGCTCGGCGAGCGATTCGTCGTAGTTGGGCTGCCAGTCGACGGTATCCTTCTGCAGGTCACGCAGCAGCTCCATGGCGGGCTTTGCCAGGCGGCTCTCGGTGTAACGCATGGCTGCCGCGCCGTCGCCGTCGATGTTACCGAAGTTGCCGTGACCGTCGATGAGCGGCGTGCGCATGGAGAACCACTGCGCCAGGCGAACCATGGCCTCGTAGACCGCGGAGTCGCCATGCGGGTGGTACTTACCGATAACTTCGCCGACCGTCCAGGCCGACTTCTTGTGTGGGCGGTTGGGGTAGATGCCGCTCTCGTTCATTGCGTACAGGATGCGGCGGTGCACCGGCTTTAAGCCGTCGCGCACGTCCGGCAGGGCGCGGGCCGTAATGACCGACATCGAATACTCGATGAACGACTGCTTCATCTCGCGGCCAAACTCCGAAATCTGGAGCTGGCCGCCGTTGATATCCTCACCGGCCGAGGCACCACGGTCGACTTCGCCAAAGCTCTCCTCGAGCTCGGCGTCGTCGTCTTCCTCGTCATCATCGGCATCGGGGTTATAGGCGTCCGGGTCGCCGTCCTCGCCCTGCTCAGCACGGGCAAGCAGGCGCTTCAGATCATCGGGCATACCGGCGTCGCCGGCCTCGTCCATACCCTCGTTATTGTTGATATCGTCTGCCACGTTACCTCCTCATGGTTTGCGTGGTCCATTAATCATCCTGCCACGGAGACGGCTTTTCCAGGTGCCGCAGATTCGCTCGAAAGAGGAGGGAAGCGTACTTGGGTACGCGACCGACGATTGAGGGCGAAGGTGCGGTGGCTGGGAAAGCCGAACAGGTTAGGCGTCTAAGAAGCGCGCGTCGTGCGCGTGTTTTTCAATGTACTCGCGGCGATAGCCGACCTCGGAGCCCATCAGCTCGCGCACGGCGCGGTCTGCCACCACGGCATCCTCGATCGACACGCGCTGCAGGATGCGGGTCTTGGGATCCATCGTCGTCGAGGCGAGCTGTTTGGGGTCCATCTCGCCCAGACCCTTGTAGCGCTGGACGGTATAGCCCTTGCGCTTCTTGGTGATCTTGCCATCCTTGGCCTTGCCGTCTTCGTCGTTATCGTCGGGGTTCAGGCCCAGACTCTGGATGGTGTCGCGCAGGATCTCGTCTTCGGGCTGGCGGCCGTTGGGATACACGTAGTGGATCTTGTTGCGCACCTTAATGCCAAAGATGGGCGGGCAGGCAACATAGACGTAGCCGGCATCGATCAGCGGACGCATGTACTTGTAGAAGAACGTCAGCAGCAGGATGCGGATATGCGCACCGTCGACGTCTGCATCGGTCATGATGATGATCTTGTGGTAGCGCGCCTTGGTGATATCGAAGTCGCCGCCGTCGCCGGCACTCGTCGTGACGCCGCAGCCGATCGCGGTAATCAGCGACTGGATGGTGTCACTCGAGAACGCGCGATGGTCACCAACGCGTTCGACGTTCAGAATCTTGCCGCGCAGGGGCAGAATCGCCTGGATGTCTCGGCGACGGCCGTCCTTGGCCGAACCGCCTGCCGAGTCGCCCTCTACGATGAAGAGCTCGGTCAGCTCGGCATCGCGCACCGAGCAGTCAGCGAGCTTACCGGGCAGGGACGCCGTCTCGAGCAGGCTCTTGCGGCGGGTCGCCTCGCGCGCCTTGCGGGCGGCGTTGCGCGCCTTGCAGGCCTGTTGCGCCTTCTTGACGATCTCGCGGGCGGGCTTGGGATGCTCCTCCAAGTAATCGGCAAGGCCGTCGGTCACGATCTTGAGCGTCAGCGCGCGCATATAGGAGCTGCCGAGCTTGGCCTTGGTCTGGCCCTCAAACTGCGGATCGGGCAGTTTGACCGAGATAACGGCCGAAAGGCCCTCGCGCACATCGTCGCCGGTCAGGTTGGCGTCTTTTTCCTTGAGCAGGTTCTGCTTGCGCGCGTAGTCGTTGATCACGCGGGTGAGCGCGGTGCGGAAGCCCTCAAGGTGCATGCCACCCTCGGGAGTGTAGATGTCGTTGGCAAACGACATGACGTTCTCGCCGTAGCCGCTATTCCACTGCAGGGAAACCTCAACCTCGCCCATCTTGGCCACAGGCGCGTCCGGGTCCGATTTGCCCTCGATGTAGATGGGCTCCTTAAAGGCCTCGGGGACGTCCTTGCCCTCGTTGAGGAACTTGACGAAGTCGATGATGCCGCCCTCGTAGCAAAACTCCTCCACGTGGGGAGTCGCCTCGCGCTCGTCGGTCAGCGCGATTTTGAGGTTCTTATTGAGGAACGCCGTCTCCTGCAGACGGTTGTGCAGCGTATCGAAATCGTAGATGCAGGTCTCGAAGATCTCGTCGTCGGGCCAGAAGGTGACGGTGGTGCCCGTCGAATCCGAGGTGCCCACGACCTCCATCTTCTTGACGGTCTTGCCGCGCGAGAACTCCATCTCGTAGGTGTTGCCATCGCGACGAACCTGAACGACCACGCGCTTGGACAGCGCGTTGACGACGGAGATGCCCACGCCGTGCAGGCCACCCGAGACCTTATAGGCCGAGTTATCGAACTTACCGCCGGCGTGCAGGATCGTCATGACGACCTCGAGCGTCGGGATCTTTTTAACAGGGTGCTCGTCGACGGGGATGCCGCGCCCGTTGTCGACGACCGTGATGGAGTTGTCGGCGTGGACCGTCACCTGGATCTCGGTGCAGAAACCGGCCATGGCCTCGTCGACGGAGTTGTCAACGATCTCCCACACCAGGTGATGCAGACCGCTGGCGCTCGTCGAGCCGATATACATGCCCGGGCGCTTACGAACGGCCTCGAGACCTTCGAGAATCTTAATCTCGCCGCCATCGTAATCGTTTTCGTTTGCCACACGTCCTCCTTCAGTCAAGAAAATGTGTACAGCCTTACTAGTTTATCGTAAAAAAATACCCTCGGGAACGAGGGTATTTGGCTCTACAAGGCCACCAGATGCGATTTAAGGCTCTTTTTTGCTTTGCACGCCCTTGGCCCACTCGGCACTGGCTCTCATGGCATTCTCGAGGGCCTCGCGCAGTTTTTGGTCTTCGATGGGCGCCACTTGGCGCTCGATCTCGGTACGCTCGGCCTCACTTAGGTCGGCGTGCGGGGCCGGCGGTCGCTCGGTCGGCGCCGGGCGCAGGCGTTCCTTGGCGGCGGGCGGCGTGTGACCGGGCGCGGTGGTTTTGAACACCAGGCCGTCCACATGCGCACCGGCGCGCTCCATGCGCGCGCGGATGATCTCGCGCAACAGCGTCATTTCCTGCGTCCACGAGGGCGAGTCAAGATACACCAGCAGCTCATTGGACTCGGGCAGGTAGCGCAGTCCCGTCACATGCCGCCCCTCGCGCGTGCCCGAGCACACCGCGTTCCACGCGCGATAGACCGCGCGCGACTCCTCGGCGGCCTCCATCTGCACACGGCGCTCGGGGGTCGCTGACGCCAGGATGCGCTGGCGCTCTGCGTTCAAAAACCCACTGAAGGCGACCGCTTCGCTCTCGCGCTCGTAATTAGCACGTCTCACCCATGCTCACCACCTTGGCTCGATCAAGCAGGTCATCGGTAAAGTACCCCAGGTTGGTCGTAGTTATGACCGTCTGGATATCATCGCCGATCAGCCGCAGGAAAGCGCCGCGACGCTCGCCGTCGAGCTCGCTCATCACGTCGTCCAGAAGCAGCAGTGGGGCGGTGCCCAGGACATCGCGAGCCACGGCGACCTCGGCCACCTTCCAGGACAGCACCAGCGTGCGCTGCTGTCCTTGGCTGGCAAATGAACGGGCGGAGCGACCCGCCACGGTGAACTCAATCTCGTCGCGATGCGGTCCCACCAACGTCACGCCGCGGCGAATTTCCTCGTCGGCGTGCTCATCAAGGGCGGCCAGCATGCGCTCGTACGCCCAGCCCTTCAGCTCTTCGCGATCCTCGACCTGGGGCAAATCCCCCAGCGTGGACGCATAGGTCACGTTGGCGGCCTCACCGGACGCCACTTGCCCGTAGGCAGCGTGCACATGGCCTGCCAGCCGGTCGAGCAGGGCCAACCGGTGCACGAGCAGGGCCGAGCCCGCGCGGGCAATCGAATCGTTCCACGCGCCGAGCATCTCGCGGCAGCACCAGGCCTCCTTGAGCAAGGCGTTGCGCTGGGTCACGCAGCGCCCATAGGTGCTCGCAAGATCGGCATAGCGTGCGCTCAGTTGCATGCCAAAGTCATCGAGGGCGGCGCGGCGCACACTGGCGCCTCGCTTAACCATGTCCAGATGGTCGGGGCAAAACAGCACGCTCGGCAGAACCCCGCGCACACCGGCGGCAGAGCATCTCTTGCCGTTGCGGCTAAACGAGCGCTTACCGTCCTCCGCGCTCAATCCCATATCAAGCACGCGGCCGTCGCCCTCGAGCCTCAGCTCGATCTTGCACGAGCCCACGCCGTCATGGACGAGCTCGGCTGCGGTCGGATGCCTAAACGAGGCGCCGCTCGTCAGCAGCTGCAGCGCCTCTATGAGATTGGTCTTTCCCGCCGCGTTGGGTCCCGCAAGTATCGTCACGCCCTCGTCCAGGGCGAGGCGATAGCTATCGAAGCTGCGGTAGTGCGCGACGGAAAGATCGCGGGCGAACATGGTCATGGCGCAGCGCTAGATGCGGACCGGCATGACCAGGTACAGGTAGTTGATCTTATCGTAGGACTTAAAGATGCCCGCCTGCGAGTAGCTCTTGAGCTCCAGCGTGATCTCCTTCTCCTTGGACAGGGCATTGAGGCAGCCGAAGATGTAATGGTAGTTGAAGGCGATGGTACCCGACTCGCCCTCGGCCTCGACATCGATCGTCTCCTGCGCAAGGTCCTGGTCATTGGAAATGGAGGACAGGCCCATCTGCCCGTTCTCGACATCGATCTCGAACTTGACGGCGGGGTTGGCGGTGGCGATAACGGCCACGCGCTTGAGGGCGGCGTTAAAGGCGGCGACGTCGATCTTGACGCTCGTCACGCACGAATCGGGGATGAGCTGCTTGTAGTTGGGGTACACGCCCTCGATACGACGCGACACGTAGGTGGTGTTGCCGGCCTCGAAGACGACCTGGGTGTCGGTAGCCCCGATCATGATGGTCGCCTGGCTGGCCATGATGTTCAGCGCGTCGTTAAAGGCATCAGCCGGAACGTTGAGCTCAAAGGAGCCCTCGAGGGTCGAGGTCTCTACCTGCGTATCGCACACGGCCAAGCGGAAGGAATCGGTCGCCACCAGGCGCACGGTGTTGTTCTCGACCTTCATGTGCACGCCGCCCAGGATGGGGCGAGCCTTGTCGGTCGAGGTGACGCGCCACACGCGGCCGACCATTTCGGACAAGACATCGGTCGGCAGCTCCACGGCACTCTCGATGGCATAGGCCGGAAACTCGGGGAAGTCATTGGCATCGAGCGTGTTCAGCCTAAAAGAGCTCTTCTCGCAACCAATCAGCACCTGGCGCTCGGACAGCTCAAAGGTGACCGGGGCATCGGGGAGGGTCTTGGTGATATTGGAGAGCATCTTACAGGGGATAACCATCTCGCCCTCTTCTTCGACATGCGCTGCGATGCGATGACGGATCGAGATGGTGTAGTTAGAGGTCTGGAATTCCAAGATGCCGTCTTGGGCCTTAACGAGCACGCCCGACAGGATGGGAAGGGTGGATGCCGAAGCGACACCCTTCATAACGACGCCGATGGCTTGTGTAAGCGAGCTCTGGCTGACGGTGAACTTCATCTTTTAATACCTTTCTATAGATATAAATATCTTAATAATAGTAATAGCACTGACGAAACTGTTGATTATTCCCAAAGACGCAGGTCAGACCCAGAAAGAGAATCGACAGCAACCTGTGTGCAACAGGGGTGGTTTTCCACGTTCAAAACCTGCGCAAAACTTTTCATCACCGCGGGTTGGGTTTTAGACACCTTATGTCCGTGGTTTCGACAAGTTTTCAACAGGTGTCTCTATTTCCCTACGAGCGCAGTGTAATTTTATCGCGCAGCGACTTGAGGTCTTCGGTGACGGTGCGGTCTTCCTGGATCATCTTCTGGACCTTTTTGTAACTCGTGCTGACGGTCGAGTGGTTGCGGTTGCCAAATTCGGCACCCACCGCCGTGGTCGTCATCTCGCACATCTCGATGGCCAGGTAGATAGCGATATGGCGTGCTTTGGCGATATTGGCGTTGCGACGCGGGCCGATGAGCTCCTCGTGCGTCACGCCGTACTGCTCTTCGATGACGGACTGAACCGTCTGGACGTTGATCTTTTTGGCCGATGTGTCGAAGTACTGGCTGGCGATGGCGTCGATATCGTCAAAGGTGAGCTCCCCGCCCTCGCGCTCGCGGTCGCCCGCCTCGCCGGCGCAGCGCTCGCAAAAGCTCTCGAGTTCGCGGATGTTGGTGCCCGAGACCTCGGCCATGTGTTTAAAGTGCTCGTCGGTCAGGTGCCCGCTGTCGCCCCCATAGGCCGCCAGCAGCGAGTCGTCGCCTGCCTCGGGAGCGGCGACGATGGTGTTCTCGTAATAGCGCTGCAAGATCTTGTATTTCATCTCGTAGCTGGGCTCTGCGACCAGGCAGAGCATGCCGGCGTTGAAGCGGCTGGTCAGACGCTCGTCCATGCTCAGGTCCTTGGGGGCGCGGTCTGCCGCGATGACGACCTTCTTGTTGTTGCGGATGAACTCGTCCATGAGCTGGAAAAAGTAGTCCACGCTCGCGCGCTTGCCGATGATGTTTTGGATGTCATCGATGATGAGCACGTCCACGCCGTGGTACGCCTGCATGATAGGGGCGTTGCTCTTCTTTTGGCGGTCGAACTCGGTCATCAGATCGTCCAGATATGCCTGGGAGTTGGCATACTTGACCTTGATCTCGGGCGACTTCTCGGCGAGCTCGTTTTTGATGGCAAGCAGCAGGTGCGTCTTGCCCAGGCCCGATTTGCCGTAGATGAACAGTGATGTGCACGTGCCGCGCTCGTCCGCGAGGGCGGCAAACTTGAGTGCCGAGCGATAGGCATGGCTGTTCTCGGGGCCGTAGACAAAGTTCTCAAAGGTAAATTTTGAGTTCGCGGCGAGCGGGGCTCCATCCGTATTCTGCTCGGCCGGTACGGTCGGTGCCGGCATGGGTGAAGCGGGGGTCGCAGCTTGCGTGGACTTAGTCGGCGCTCCGCCCTTCATCTGGTTCATCATGCGACGAAAATCATCGGCCGAGAGCGTGTTCTTGATTGCAATGCCCGAATCCACGCCCGCCGCTGCGTCGTGAGCGATAGGCATGTGCGTGACGGGTGCGTTCGTTGACGTCGCCGCCGCGGTCGGCAACGGTGCCATGGTTTCACGGGAAACATCGCTGTGCTGGTGCTCGATTGTCGGCACGTCGCCTGCGGAGGCCGGCACCGCCGGGGAAGCAGCGGGAGCCGTGGCGGGCGCCGTCGCGGCAGCAGATTCGGCCGTTGCGCCTTGCGGTGCCACGATGTCGAGCGCGATCGGTGCAAAGGCGATTTCTTCCAGATAGGCCTCAATAGTCGGCTGATGCTTTTTGAGCTGCGCGATGGCAAAGCGCGAGGGGGCCTCGATCGTGAGCGTATCTTCGGTCAGGCTTATGGCGCGCGATTGCCCCAGCATGTTGATGAGGCGTGCATCTTGGCCGTCGCGTTGGCAAAAGGCGATGGCATCCCCCAGGATGATGCTTGCTTCCTCGTCCACTGTCTCTCCCGTTCTTTAGCTCTGAGCTCGCACGCGAGCGGCGCCGAGTTCGGTCAGATGGTATTTCTGGCCATGCTTGATGACCAAGCCGGCCTGCGCCAAGTCATTGAGCGTGCGTGACCAAGTGGGGGCCGAGTTTCCAAACGCCCTCGCCAGATCGGTTGCACCGCACGCTTGATTTTGCGCCAGATAGCCCAGCGCGGCGTTGCCGCGATCGCTTACGAACACGTCCGGTTGTGGCTGCGCATACTGATTTGCTGCATTAGGATACATCATTTGAGCTGCTGGTTGTTGAGAACTCTGCATCGGCGGCATTTGCTGTTGAAAACTTTGAGGCCACTGTTGGTAAGGCTGCGGAGTCATCTGCTGGGCCCAGGGGTTGTACTGCTGCTGCGGCATCTGCTGGTACGGCTGCTGATATCCCTGCTGGTACTGCTGTGGGAACTGCTGGCCATACCCCAGTGGCGGCATCTGCTGATATGGATATCCCTGTTGGTACGGCTGATATCCCATTTGCTGGCCACCCGGTGCCCCCGTCGCCTGCTGCATTGCTGCTGCATCCTGATCCGCCAGCGGCATGGCCTCTGGCACGTTTGGCGGCATCGACATCGACGCCGCCTGGGGCTCTTGTGTAGGAAGCATTCCAGGCTGCTGCATCTGTCCCACGCGGGGCTGCATCTGTTGCGTTGCCATGGGCTGCTGCGCAAAAGCTCCCGGCAGGGGATATGCGGGCTGCTCCGTCTCGGGCCGCACGGCAGCACCGCGCCCGCCGGCGCGTTCGATTTCCTGCACGCGTTTAGGATCCAGGCTTACCGTAACCACGGTGCCGTTGCCCATGTTGTCCTCGATGGACACGGCCCCGCCGGCGTTTTCCAAATACTCCTGCACCATGGGAAACCCTGCTCCGGTTCCACGGATATAGCGCTTCATCTTGCTGTTTGCGCTGGTAACGCCAAAGTCGAAAGCGCGCTCCTTGTCGTCGATGCCGGGTCCTTGATCAGCAAAGCGGATGGTGTCTCCGCCGTCCAGAATCGAGATGATGGGCTCGGCAAAGTGCGCGTGGATAAAGTTTTCGACAATCTCGCGGATGACCATGAGCGAGATATGGCCACCTTGTTCTTTCATGCACTGGTAGACGGTGTTGGTCGTCTCTTCCAAATACGTGCGGACATCTTGCGGATCAATGACGATCACACGCGGTGTCGACAGCATGTCGTCATAGACGGCGATGCGCGCGGCGTACATGGCTTTTGGCGCCTGCGTGGTCGTCTGCTCGCCTTCCTCACGCTCTTCGCGCACGCCGGTGATGTGCTCGTTGTCGGGTGCCGGGTCTCCGGAATCGACCATGGTGTAAAAGTCGTCAGACATGCCGCTCGCAATCTTTCAAAAGGTTTCGAACAAATAGTAGCTCACCGTGCAATGTTTCTCATCTTTCGACAACTTTTCAAAACCTGTTGAAAACTTTGGAAAACGGACGAAAAGTTCTCAACATTGCCAACATGACCTGTTGAAAACTCGATGAAATATCGTGAAAAGTTGCCATGCACCGCTAAATCGAGCTCGGCTTATGGGGGAACCGTGTGAACTGCGCAACCTTTTACCTTTGATTTCTTGACATTTGAACATTGATTTCCCTACAATCTTCAAGCTCACGTGTCTATATCTGCGTCCGCGCCCCCGCGGACACTCGAAATGCAGCAGGAGGAACTTAAGATGAAGCGTACGTATCAGCCTAATAAGCGTAAGCGTGCCAAGACCCATGGCTTCCGTGCCCGTATGGCCACTAAGGGTGGTCGTGCCGTGCTCGCCCGTCGTCGCGCCAAGGGCCGCAAGCGTCTCACTGTCTAGCAGCGATACACACATCTCGCATGAAGACTATTAAGTCTCGGCAAGATTTCGAGCATGTGTTCAGTCAGGGGCGTCGTTTCAATCACCCTCTGATTCGAATGACCATATGTGAATCGGTTGGCGAAGGCGACTCCGGAAGGGTCGCCTTCGTTGGTGCTAAACGGCTCGGTTGTGCTGTCGTGCGCAACCGTTCTAAGCGTGTGATGCGCGAGGCCGCCCGCAGCTGTGGATTTCCCGTTGCGGGTTATGACATCATCTTGTTCGCAACTCCCAAGACGAGGGTTTCTTCGCCTCAGGAGATGGACAATGCATTGCGTTCGCTTATGAAACGCGCCGGCGTTGCCGGGGAGGAGCGATGAGCAATCACGTTTTGCGACGTGTTGCCATCGCTCCTATTCGCATATATCAACAGGTTATTTCGCCCTTATTGCCTGACGCCTGCATTTATTACCCAACGTGCTCGCAATACGCCGTCCAGGCGATTGAGAAGTACGGTGTTTTGAGAGGCTGCTGGCTTGCCGTGAGGCGCATCGCTCGCTGCAATCCCCTGCACGTCGGCGGTTATGACCCTGTGCCCTAGCGGGCACTCGCTATCGGAGGAAAACTTACATGTGGGATTGGATCGTTAACATCCTTTTCGAGCTGCTCAAGCTCATCCAGACCTTTGCGGTCGACTGGGGCCTGTCCATCATCATCCTGGTGGTCATCATCCGTCTGCTGCTGACGCCGCTTATGCTCAAGTCGACTAAGTCGACGGCACGCATGCAGGTGCTGCAGCCCAAGATGCTCGAGATCCAGGAGCGCTATGCCGACGATCCCCAGCGTCAGGCCGAGGAAATGCAGAAGTTCTACAGCGAGAACAAGTTCAACCCGATGGCTGGTTGTCTGCCGCTGTTGATTCAGATGCCTGTCCTGTTCGCCCTATTTACGCTGCTGCGTAACCTGCCGGACTACTTTAACGACGGCACGTTCTCGTTCTTTAATATTCTGCCCGACCTGACCACCACGCCGAGTGCCTCCTTTGCCGATGGCTTTATGGTCGCGCTGCCTGCGCTGGTCTGCCTGATCCTGTTCGCTGTCCTGACCCTGATTCCGCAGCTCTATATGTCGCGCAACCAGACCGGCCAGCAGGCTCAGAGCATGCGTATGATGGCCGTTGTCATGACGGTCATGATGCTTTGGATGGGCTGGAGCCTTCCCGTTGGTGTTCTGCTGTACTACGACGTCTCGTCTGCTTGGCAGGTTATCCAGCAGATTTTTGTGACGCAGAAGGTCATCGACAAGGCGAAGGCCGATGAGGAGGAGCGCCTTAAGAACGCGCCGCTGCAGGTTGAGGTCACTCGTCGCGAGAAGAAGCCGCGCCCGCACAAGAAGAAGTAGCGGGATATCAATCTTATTTAGGTACCTAACTTTTGGAGTACGTTATGTCTGAAGAGATCATCGAGGATATGCTTGAGGAGGTTGCCCCGCAGGTCGCGGGCGATTATCCCGAGATTGCACAGCGCTACAAGGCCGGTGAAGAGCTGACCGACGAGGAGCTCGACACCATTGCCGATGTCGCGATTTCCATCCTGCGTTCCATCCTTTCGCACTTCGATGCCGCCAACTCTCCTATCGATGAGTATGAGGGCGACGAGGGTGAGCTGATTCTGGATGTAACGGCTCCCGACCTTGCTGTTCTCATTGGCCGTCATGGTCGCACCCTTGATGCCCTTCAGGTTATGTTCTCTTTGCTAGTGAGCCGCAAGCTTGGCTTTAGGTATCCGGTTGTAGTGGACGTCGAGGGATACAAGAGCCGCCGTCAGGACAAGGTTGCCTCCATGGCACAGTCTGCAGCCGAGCGTGCCATCCGCACTCATAAGAGTGTTTCGCTTCCGCCCATGAATGCCTATGAGCGTCGACTGGTTCACATTGCACTTCGTGGCAATGATGCCGTCGATACTCATTCTGAGGGTTCTGACCCTGATCGCCATGTGGTGATTGTTGCTCGATAATCTGCTCGAGCTTATGCTAAGGGGACGTGGTTTCCACGTCCCCTTTTTTTGTCAAAAGTTCTCGATACACTGATTTTTGTCAGAAAGGAGCTTTCGTTGTTAGTACTTACTGATCAGCAAGCTGACGAGATGTTGACTCGTCTATCTTCCTATTGCAAAGAGTATTCCTTGAGCGTAACTGATGTTGAGCTGAGGAAATGTATTCAGCATTTGGATTTGGTTCTGGAATCAAATAAGACAACCAATCTCACACGTATTCTTAACGTAGAAGATGCTGCAGTGCTTCATATCCTCGACTCACTTGTGTTGCTCCCCTATATCAATAAGGCTCCTGAGGGAGCTTTGCTCGATATGGGAACAGGTGCGGGCTTCCCAGGTATTTCTTTAACCATAACCACGCATCGTAAAGCTACTTATATTGACTCTGTTGGCAAGAAGGTTGATGCTGTCAATTCTTTTGTTCATGCTCTTGGATTGAAACATGCTCATGCGGTCCATGATCGTCTTGAAGAATATGCTCGAAGCCATAAGAAGCAGTTCTCTGTCGTAACTGCCCGCGCACTGGCTCCTCTACCGATTCTTGTTGAGTATGCAGCTCCGTTCCTCAAGGATGGAGGTCTATTTGTTATCACCAAGGGTAATCCTTCGGATGAGGAGCTTGCTTCCGGCATGTCAGCAGCTAAGATTTGCGGCTTCACTTTGCTTCTGAATGACGCAATCGATTTGCCTGAGGGCTTGGGCCACAGGGAGTTCATTGTTCTAAAAAAGAGTCACCCAGCATCCGTTTCATTGCCCCGTGCAAATGGCATGGCAAAGAAGAATCCGCTTGCCTAGATGTTTCACGTGAAACATAATGGATACTAACAACTTGCAGTGTTTCACGTGAAACATGGCGGTTGATATCGAATCGGAATGTTTCACGTGAAACATCCTCCGTTTGACAGCTTTAATACACACCAGGAGGGACCGTGGGATTTCGCGACGTTAAGCGTTCTAAGAGCGCAAAAGACACGCGTATCATTGCAATCATCAATCAAAAAGGCGGCGTCGGTAAGTCAACGACGGCTGTAAACCTTGCAGCAGCACTGGGTGAGCAGGGTCGTAAGACACTGATTGTCGATTTTGATCCGCAGGGAAACAGCACCAGTGGATTTGGAATTGAAAAAGAAGACCTTGATCACTGCATCTATGATGCATTGTTGAATGATGTGCCGGCAGAATCGCTTGTTCTTGATACAAATTGCAAAAAGGTATTCGTAATTCCAGCTACGATTCAGCTTGCGGGTGCCGAAATTGAGCTCGTAAGCGCAATTGCTCGTGAAACCCGCCTCAAAGATTTGCTAGAGCCGATTCAGGACGAGTTCGATTTTATTTTCATTGACTGTCCTCCTTCGCTCGGCCTGCTTACTATCAATGCCTTGACCGCAGCAGACAGCGTTTTGATTCCGATCCAGTGCGAGTACTACGCACTCGAGGGCGTTACGAAGCTGCTAGAGTCAATGAAGATGGTCAAATCACGTCTGAACAAGGGCTTAGACACCTATGGTGTGCTTATGACCATGTATGACTCACGTACTTCTTTGTCGAATCAGGTTGTTGAGGAAGTTCAATCGTACTTCGGTGATAAGGCGTTTAAGACGCTGATTCCCCGTACGGTTAAAATCTCTGAAGCTCCGTCTTTTGGAGAACCGGTAATTACCTATGCACCTCAAAACAAGGGTGCAAAAGCGTATATGAACCTTGCAAAAGAGGTGATCAAGCGTGCCTAGTGCAAAGAAACGTGGTGGATTGGGGCGTGGACTCAATGCTTTGGTCTCTGAGGCCGAGTATGAGACCGGTGGTTCTGCTGCATCTGCTTCAAATGCCGCATCTGAAACAAAACTACCTATTGAGGATATCGTTCCCAACCCTAATCAACCGCGAATTCACTTTAATGAAACTGAACTTCGCGAGTTGAGCGAGTCAATCCAAGAACATGGCGTTTTGCAGCCGCTCTTGGTTCGCAAGCATGGAAACGGCTATGAGATCATCGCTGGTGAGCGTCGTTACCAGGCGTCAAAGCTTGCTGGTCTTGAGGAACTGCCTGTCATCATTAAAGATGTAAATGATGAAGAGATGCTGGCTCTTGCTCTTATCGAAAATCTTCAGCGTTCTGATCTGAATCCCGTCGAAGAGGCTAAGGGCTATCGCCAGCTCATCGATGCTAGCGGTATGACCCAGGAGGCGTTGTCGAAGGCCGTAAGCAAGTCACGCTCTGCAATTACAAACTCGCTGCGCCTTCTCGATCTCCCCGAAGTAGTTCAGCAGATGATTTTTGAGGGTAAACTTACTGCTGGTCACGCACGTGCGATTCTTGCAGTTCCCTATGAGGATGCTCGAATTCGACTTGCAGAGAAGGTTGTTGCGGAGGGCCTTTCCGTAAGAGCGACAGAAAATCTTGCTCCATTGTTTTCTGCCGGAGAGACACCTAAGACGCCGCGGCCTGCAACGCCTCAGTCTTTTAAAAAGGCTGCGCGTGTACTTCGTCAGGTATTTAATACCAACGTGCGTGTGAAGAGCTCGCGTGGAAAGAATAAGATTGAGATTGAGTTTAAAGACGAGGAAGAGCTCTCTCGTATTCTTGGTGAAATGATTCAGTTTGATCAAGGAGGCCAAGATGAGGAATAAGATTTTTACTGCGATTGCATTGGTGACGACTGTCGCGGCTGGTGCCTTTGCTGGCTATAAGATCGCGACAGACGATGAACTTCGAGGTCGTTTACTTCGTGGCGCGCAAGATATCGTTGATACGTCCAAGAAGAAAATGGATGTTATGACAGAAGATGTTGCCATGCGCACTGCTCAGGTAACGAAAAATCCTAAGATTAATCAAGGTTGGGTTAGCAACCAATGGGAAAATGTAGGCTATTAGGTACCTAACAATTACCCTGCATGTTTTGAGGGGCCCTTGTCTGATTCATGAGACAAGGGCCCCTTATTTTGTCCGTAAAAAATGGGAAAGGTAGCAGCTGGTCCAAAATTGAGGTCAATAAATGAAACGGCCCCGGTTGCATATCCTGCAACCGGGGCCGTTCGATGTTTCACATGAAACGTTTTTGAGTGCGACTCCCCTATGCGTTCTTCTGAACTTTGAAGCGCTGTTTCAGCTGTCCGCAAGCGGCGTCAATATCGTTACCACGGGAGTTACGAATCGTGGTCTCGATGCCACGGGACTCAAGACGACGCTGAAGATCCTCAACCTTATGAATCGGCGACGGCTTGAGCGGGCTGCCCTCGATGTCGTTAAGTTGAATCAGGTTAACGTGGCACAGCGTTCCCTCGCAGAAGTCGCAGAGTGCCTGCATCTCGGGATTTGTATCGTTGACGCCTTCGATCATGGCATACTCATAGGTCGGGCGGCGGCCAGTCTTCTCGGTGTAAAGCTGAAGTGCTTCGTGAAGGCGAAGCAGCGTGTACTTCTTAACACCGGGCATGAGCTTATTGCGCGTCGACTGGATGGCGGAATGCAGGGAAACGGCAAGCGTGAACTGCTCGGGGATATCGGCAAATTTGCGAATACCGGGAATAACGCCGCTGGTAGAGACGGTGAGGTGACGAGCGCCGATACCGATGCCATCGGGGTCGTTGAGGATACGCAATGCCTTGAGAACCTCGTCGTAGTTGGCAAACGGCTCGCCCTGGCCCATGAAGACAACGCTTGTGGCACGCTCGCCAAAGTCGTTGGATACATGAAGCACCTGGTCGACGATCTCTTGAGCGGTCAGAGAGCGCTTGAGGCCGTTGAGACCGGTAGCGCAAAAGGCGCAGCCCATGCCGCAGCCTGCTTGGGTGGAAACGCAGACGGAAAGCTTGTTACGACGGGGCATGCCGACAGTCTCGACGGAAATGCCATCGTGGTACTCGAGCAGATACTTGCGCGAGCCATCTTTGGAAACCTGCTTGGTGAGTTCAGTCGGCGTATCAAAGGCAAAAGCCTCTTTAAGCTGCTCACGGAAAGCCTTGGGAAGGTTAGTCATATCGTCAAACGAACAAACGTTCTTCTCAAAGACCCATTCGATGAGCTGCTTCGCGCGAAAGGCGGGCTGGCCAAGTTCGGCCACGAGCTCGCGAATATCGTTTTGGCTCAAGTCGCGAATGTCCTGAGATTTAGTCCTGGGATTCATGGAAGCCTTTCGATTTTGGGGAAACGTAGAGGGTATCGCTACAATATGGTATCAGCTGCAGAAATTATAGAGGAGGAGTCTGCCCATGCCGGGTAAAAGCCTAGAGAACATGCACGTAGCGGTCTTGGCGGGCGGTCATTCCGCCGAGCGCGAGATCTCGCTCGATTCGGGAAAGAACGTTGTGGTGGCACTGAAGGAAGCCGGCTACACCTCGGTGGAGCTGCTCGACACGGCCGCTGATGACTTTATGGTAACCATGGCGACCGGCGGATTCGATGTGGCATTTATCGCCATGCACGGCGCCGGCGGTGAGGATGGCGCCATGCAGGGTGCCATGGAGACCCTGGGTATCCCCTACACGGCCTCGGGCGTACTTGCCAGCGCCTGCGGTGCCGACAAGGAGGTCTCTAAGCTCCTATACGCCAAGGCAGGCATTCCCATTGCCCCCGGCCTCGCGCTCGAGGTGGGCGATGAAGTCGATATCGATCATATCGTCGAGGTTTGTGGCGAGCGCTGCTTTGTGAAGCCGGCCGTCAACGGTTCCAGCTATGGCATTTCCCTGGTCCATGAGCCCTCCGAGCTGCCCGCGGCAATCGCCAAGGCGTTTGAGTACGGCGACAAAGTGCTGGTCGAGAAGTGCATCGAGGGTACCGAGATCACCGTCGGCGTATACGGCGAAGATGACGTGCGCGCCCTGCCGATTGTCGAGATTCGTAAGCCCGAGGACTGCGAGTTCTACGATCTGGACGTGAAGTATGTCGACCCTACGGACATCCATCGCATTCCGGCACAGATTTCACCCGAGAATTACGCTCGCGCTCAGGAGCTTGCCTGCGCCGCTCACAAGGCCCTCGGTTGCCTGGGTATCTCGCGCAGCGACTTTATTGTGAGTGAGGACGGCCCCGTTATCCTCGAGACCAATACCATTCCCGGAATGACCGATACGTCGCTGTATCCGGATGAGATCCGCCACACCGACGACATGACGTTCCCGCAGGTCTGTGACAGCCTGATCCGTATGGGCCTTCGTCGAGCGGGCATTGCATGCTAATCGAGGACGCGGTTTCGTCAGGAACGCCGCAGTTTGTCATCGACTCCTATGCCACGCTTGCCGACCGCGCCAAAACGCAGTCCTTCGGCCTTATCGAGGAAGATGTGATTGTCCTCGATACCGAGACCACGGGTCTTTCGGTGCAGGACAACGAGCTGATCGAGATCTCGGCGGCCCATCTTTCGGGCCGCGAGGTCATCGACCGCTTCGATACCTTCGTGCATCCCAAGCAGCTGATTCCCGCCGAGATTACCGGGCTCACGAGCATTACAAATGCCGATGTGGCAGATGCCCCGTCGGCGGTTGAGGCCGTCGCCGCTCTCGCCGATTTTGTCGGTGGCTGCCCGGTGATCGCACACAACGCCACGTTCGACCGCTCGTTTATCGAGTCGGTCAAAGGCGGCGTCAACGTGAGCGATATTTGGATCGATTCGCTGGCGCTGTCGCGCATCGCGCTTCCTCGCCTGGCCTCGCACAAGCTGTCTTTTATGGCCGATCTGTTTGGCTGCGACTCGGTATCACACCGTGCCAATGCCGACGTCGACGCCCTGTGTGGCGTATGGCGCGTGTTGCTCGTGGCGCTCACCGACTTGCCCCAGGGCCTCATGGCGCGCCTAGCCGACATGCATCCGGACGTGCCTTGGTCCTATCGTCCTATCTTCTCATTCTTGGCAGGGCAGAACCCTGGTTCTATCTTCTCTCTCAGCGCCGCTCGTGCTGACGTTCTCAAGGCCGATCGCGCCGACGATCGGGTGGACGCCGATGAACTGCCGGTTCTCAAGATGCCGAGTCGTGAGGAGATTGAGGCAGACTATGCGCCAGGTGGCCTGGTCAATCGCATGTATCCCACCTACGAGCCGCGCGATGAGCAGATCGCGATGGCGCTCGAGGTCCGCGATGCGCTGGTCACGGGCACTCATCGAGTAATTGAGGCAGGCACAGGCGTCGGCAAATCGATGGCCTATCTGGTGCCGTTTGCCGAGGCGGCACGCCGTAACAACATCACGGTTGGTATTGCGACCAAATCGAACAATCTTGCCGACCAGCTCATGTATCATGAGCTGCCAAAACTTGCCGAGCAACTGGACGGTGGCCTGTCGTTTTGCGCGCTCAAGGGGTATGACCACTATCCGTGCCTGCGCAAGCTTGAGCGCATGAGCCGCGGCCAGGTCGAGATTACCACCAAGCGCGATCCGGCGGACACGCTCACGGCGGTCGCGGTCATTATGGCGTACGTCTGCCAATCAGCCGATGGCGACCTCGACTCGCTCGGCATTCGGTGGCGCAGCGTCAACCGCCCCGACTTTACGACGGCCTCGCGCGAGTGTGCTCGTCGCCTCTGCCCGTTTTTCCCTGATAAATGTTTGGTCCACGGCGCTCGCCGTCGTGCGGCGCATGCCGATGTGGTGGTCACCAACCATTCCCTGCTGTTCCGCAATGTCGCGGCCGAGGGCAGGATTTTACCTCCGATTCGTCATTGGGTAATCGACGAGGCCCATTCCATCGAGCGCGAGGCGCGCCGCCAGTGGGCACGCGTGGTGTCGGCGGACGAATCACGCGTTCTGTTTGAGCGTCTGGGTGGCTCGAGCACCGGCGCGCTAAGCCAGGTTTCCCGTGATTTGGCAACCTCCGAGGGCTCTACGCTCTATCTGGGCCTTACTGCCAAGGCGACGTCGACGGTTGCACGCGCGAGCATGGCGATCGCCGGCGTGTTCGATGGCGTTCGCGAGCTCGGTCGCCGTGCCCGTGGGGGCTATGACAATGCCAATCTATGGATTGGCCCCGAGCTGCGCGAATCTGACGACTGGCATGATTTCTTACCGTCGGCCTACGCTGCCATCGACGCATTGGAACAAGCTGACAAGAGCGTCGACGCGCTGGTGCAAGCCGTCGCCGCCGACAAGCCCGAGGTTGTTGTCGACCTGGGTGATATCTCGCGCCGCCTGCACGAGCTGGCCGAGAACCTCAAACTCATCATTGATGGCACCGACGAGCACTACGTGTATTCGC
This sequence comes from uncultured Collinsella sp., assembly GCA_959606495.1. Lineage (GTDB taxonomy): Bacteria > Actinomycetota > Coriobacteriia > Coriobacteriales > Coriobacteriaceae > Collinsella. The sequence goes on from CAUHJB010000018.1 coordinate 21,007, forward strand.
TGCAGGTCAATCGCAGGTTGCGTGCCGGCGGAGAGTCAATGACCGCAGAGCGCATCGACATTGGCGAGGCCTTGGCAACCGAGTGGCTGCCCGAGGTTCACACGGCTATCTTTGCCTCGGCGACCATGACGGTGTCCAAAAGCTTTGAGCACTTTAACCACGCGGTCGGCCTCGATCGCATCGGTGCTTCAACATCCTCATCGCTGCACTTGGACTCGAGCTACGACTTCGATTCGAACATGGCTGTAGTCGTTGCGGGCGATATCCCCGATCCGCGCGATCGTGAGAGCTATCTTACGGCGCTCGAGCGCGTGCTGGTCGACGCCCATCTTGCCATGGGCGGATCGGTGCTCACGTTGTTCACCAATCGGCGCGACATGGAAGACCTGTACGCCCGCGTTGAGCCCAAGATGGCCCGTGCGGGTCTGGAGCTCAACTGCCAGCAGCGCAACTCATCTCCTCGTCGCCTACGCGACCGGTTTATCAACGAGCCAACCTCGTCGCTTTTTGCGCTTAAGGCCTTCTGGGAGGGGTTTGACGCCAGCGGCGAGACGCTGCGCTGCGTCATCATTCCCAAGCTGCCGTTTTCGAGCCCCACGGACCCGCTCTCGTGCGAGCGCAACCTGCGCGAAGACCGCGCTTGGGCGCGCTATTCGCTGCCCGAGGCGGTGCTCGAGGTCAAGCAGGCGGCCGGCCGCCTTATCCGCTCGTCGACCGACTGCGGCGTGCTGATTCTGGCCGACCCACGCCTGGTGACGAAGGGCTACGGAAAGAAGTTCTTAACGTCGCTGCCCACGAGCTCCTACCAGCGCATCGAATCGGCGCAGATCGGTCACTATCTGCAACTTTGGCGCGCACGCCACGAGCGGCGACACTAAAGCGGACAGACGAGGGTTTTTGCCATATCGCACAGACGCTTTGACAGGGTGGGGTCATCCAAGATGCGGATGGCTCCGCCCGCTGCGATTATCTGGCTCAGTAGCCAACGCTCGGAGCCGTAATGCACGGTTACCGTTGCCATGTCTGCCTCGCTGCGCTCGATGAGGGTGATGCCGGCCCAGTCCAGATGCTCCGCCATATCGAATGGCATCAAGAGCTTTGCGCTACGCTGCGTCCGGGCAAGGGAATCGTGGAGGGATGCAACGTCCGGTGCGTGAGGCACGACGGAGTCTTCCGTCAAGGTGAGTCCCTCGATTTTATCCATGCGATAGGTGCGCTGCTCATCGACTGCGATGTCCCAGGCAATCAGGTATGTTTGGTCGCCGTTTGCCGCAATGCGCAAGGGGTCGACCAGACGCTCGCGTGGCCGTGCATCGTCCATCGAACGATATGAGATACGGCAGCGAACGCCGTCTTGAATGGCGCAGCTCAGCTGCTGCCAGTGCGACCCGTGGTTGACGGTGTCAAAGACGCGCTGGTTATAGCCGAGCTCTTCGGGTAGAAGAGCAGATCGAATCCGAGCTGCCGTCTGCGGCTCGATCCCCAACGATTCAAGTTCATGGTTGAGCACAGCGCCTTCGGCGGCACTCAGACGCAGCGGTAGCACACGTCCGGCGTCACCGGTGAGGACCACACGCTCGCCGTGGCATTCGCAGATGATGCGCGCACCCGATTCTCGGTCCGCGAGCGTCGAGACGATCTCGAGAATCTCGTCGAGCGACGCCCCCGTGATGTCAAAGCGACTGCAAATCTCGTTTCGAGTCATGCCGTTCTCGCCGGCGGCGTAGAGGGCCTCCATGATGTCGATGGCGCGCGAGAGCCTCTGCTCGCTGGTGAGTTTACGCACGGGCATGCTCGTGCACCGTCCTTTCGATGAGGTGGTTCCACGCCTGTTTGAGCGATTTGGGGGCCATGGGCCTCATGCCGTCCATGGCGTGGACCATGCAAAATGAGGCGGCGGCTTCAAGATCGCGCACGTCAACGGTCCAGGTCCATCCCGCATCGGTGTGTGCGAGCTCACCTCGCCCGCGCGTGAGGCCGTTGATCATATCGATCTGCGTCTGCGGGGCGAACGAGAACGTAGCTGCAACGGGCGGTTGGTCGGCAAAATCGAATTCAAAGAACAGATAGTCGTTGAGATTGAAGTCCGCAGGGATGACGTAGGCCTTCGAAGGACGCCAAGCGCGAACGATACGGTCGCAGCGGAATGTCCTGATGTCGCCGGTGGCATTGTCGAGACCGCAAAAGTACGCCGAGCCCTCGTGCTCGAACATGCCGTAGACGCAGACGGTACGTTCTTTCTGCTCGCCGCGCCCGTTCTGATATAAAAATCGCAGTGCACAACGATCGGCAAAGGCGCTCCATACCGCATCGACGGTGGGAGAGCGGCGAATCGGTGCTTCGTCCACCGTCGTCCTACCGGTGAGATAGGCAATCTTGGAGCGAATATCGGCAAGCGGCGCGGCAAAGGCGGAAGAGCCGGCCGCTAGTGTCTGGTCGATGGCGTTGAGCAGGATATCGGCGTCGTCAGCGGTGATGAGGCCGCCTGCCGCAAACGTGTGCTCGCGGTCGATTGTCCACGAGCTTTCCTCGGTCTCCTGCGCACCGGCAGGGCGAACCTCCTTGATTAAGATGCCACGCTCGAGCAGTTTGTCACGATCGCGCCGAAACTTGCGCTTATCCGAGTCGATGTTGCCCGAGCCATATCCCAGGTCAGAATCCAAGACGATCTGCTCGGTCGTCAGCGGTTCGGGGGAGCTGTTGAGCACAAAGAAAAGATTGAGGATGCGCCGAGCCGTTTTATCGAAACTGGGCTCCGAATTCCCCTTTTTAATTGTCGCGGTCGCGTCGCTTGCCGTCATAGAGTCCTCGCATGAGAAGGTGGTTTGCTGCCATGATTTTAGTCCGATATGGAGATTAGGCTATATCCTTGTCCGCTCGGGGCGTTAAGATGGCCCGAATTCGGTCGTTTGCGCTCGCTCGGGGTATACTTTCGACTATATACGGTTCTAATGTGCATGCATTGGGCCTATTTGTCGGATTATGGATGTGGAGCGCACATGGCGAACACCCAGAACTATATTAACCACCTGCTGCAGAACACCGGCATCACGCCGGCATGCAGCGAAGAAGAGCGCTTGGCTGCCGAGGATATCGCTCAGATCTTCCGCAACCACGGCTTTGATCCCGAGGTTCAGGAGTTCAATGCCCCGGCGCCCAGCAGGTTGGCATTTGCCGTTACCGGTATTCTTGCGTTTGCCGGCGCCCTGCTGATGGGCATCGGCGGCGGCATCGGCTTGGTCGGCACCTTGCTGGCCATTGTCGGCGCCGTTCTTTACGTGCTCGAGCGCACGGGCCACCCCGTGGTTTCGCGCCTGGGCAAGACGGGCGTGAGCCAAAATGTCATCGCCTACCACAAGGCCTCGGGCCCGCTCGCGTCTCCGCGCAACCGCCCGGTGGTCGTTGTCGCACACTACGACTCTCCCCGCGCTGAGCTGCTCGCCCGCGAGCCCTATGCTTCGTATCGTGCGCTCATCGCCAAGCTGTTGCCCGTTGCCACGGTTGCCCCTGCTGCCGTTGCCATCTTGCGTATCCTGCCGCTCCCCGGCGCGCTCAAGGTTCTGCTGTGGATTGTCGCGATCCTCGCTTCCCTCGTTGCGCTCGCCAACGCGGCAAACATCATTTCTAACCGTTTTGTGCTTCCCTATACGTCCGGCGCAGTGTGCAACAAGTCTTCTGTCGCCGCTATGCTCGGCGTTATGGACAACGTTGCTCCCTTCCAGGGCGAAAACGAGTTTCCCGACGATGTTCCGTTCGATACCTATTTTGGGGAGCAGAAGCGTCGTGCCGAGGAGATGGCGCGCGCAGCAGCGGAGTATGCCGCGGCCCAACAGCAAAACGACTACGGCAACACCATCGAGTATGAAGAGCCTACCTACGCCGAGGACGAGTTCGGTCAGCCGATTGCTCCCGACGCTCAGACCGAGCCCGAACAGGGCGAGGCTTTCGACGAGCAGATCGAGGGCTTTGAGGGTGCGTCTGCCGACGAGACGCTGATTGGCGCCATCGTGCCCGAGGATCAGAATCAGGCTGTCCAGGCCGAAGAGTTCAATGACGAGGTTCCCACTGCCGAGCCGGCGGAGGAGCCTGTCGCGGCCGAGCCCGAGCCCAGGCTCTATCGCAATGCCGCCGGCAACATCCGCTTTGGTTCGGATGCCATCCGTGCGCTCGGAATGCTTCCCGAGTCCTGCACGCTCGATTACGAGGAAGGCGAGGAGCCGACGTTTGAGCCCGAGCCTGCCCCCGTCGTGACTGCATCTGCGCCCGTTGTCGCCGTGGATGATGAGTCTGCCGCGGTTGCCGCTGCCGTTGCCGAGCCCGAGGCGGTGTCCGCGATCGATCCCGCGGCAGGACTGGACATTTTGGCTCCCGCCGCGCCGGCGCAAGACGTTACGGACGAGCCTGACGACGATTACGCTGAACAGCCGAGGCGCGTGTCTTACGAGAGCGATACTGATTTCTCGGCCGAGATTCCCGCGGCAACGCCCCATGCCGATATTGCATCCGCGTTCTCTTCGATTGGCGCCAGCGCTTCCAACTTCTTTAAGGGTGCGCTTGCAAAGGGCAGGAAATTTGTCGACGATTTCGAGGGGAAGCGCGCTGCCGCACGCGAGGCTGCCGAGCAGGAGGCTATCGCTCAGCAGCAGGCAGCCGAGGCGGCACGTGAGCGCGCGGCGCAAGAGTTCGAGCAGAACGAGGCTATGCAGTCCGTGCCTGTCGACGCCGCCGAAGCTACAACGTCCTTTGAGGCTCAGCAGCACGTCGATAGCACCATGTCGTTTGATGCCGCGCAGTTCGATTCCACGATAACGTTTGAAAAGCAAGGCACCGCGATTGCCGAGCCCCTTCCTGTTTCCGATGAGCAGGGCGACGCGGCAGACGATGACGAGCCTATTGATGCTGCCGAAATCCAAGATGTCGCCGGGCACGAGCCCGTCGAGGTCAACTGTGACGAAGAGCAATACGCGGCAGCCGATCAAGGTGATTCGACCGAGGTCGAGCAGGAGGAAGTGCCTGCGGTTTCCGAGGCTCCCGAGACAGATGAGTCGAGGCCTTACTCCACGCAGATTTTCACCATGCCGACCCCGAGTGGTTCCGGTGCCACGGTTGCCGATGTCGCTCCCACCCAGGACGAAACGGTCGATTCCCTTATGGCCCAGATTTCCTCCCAGGCATCACCGCGTCCGCAGGTGAATGTTCCCGATCCGGCGTCGGCTCCGTCGCCTGCACCTTCCTCGTCTCCGCTGGCTTCGGTCCCCGATCCGTCGCTGCCGTCGATGAAGCAGGCAAACGTTGCGTCTCGCACGTCGCTGTTCGACCTTCCCGACCCCTCCGCACAGGTCAACGACCCCTTTGCTACCGCTCAGGGCCCCGAACCAACATCGGCACCCGTTGCGCCTCCTAGGCCCGTTGCGTCGGGCGCTCAGCCGATCGAGACCATTTCGGCTCCCGCCCCGGCGGCGCCCAAGTCTCGCAAGCGCGGCCTGGGCGGCCTGTTCGGTCGTAAAAAGAAAAACGAACAGGACAGCATGAGTGATTGGCTGGGCGTCGAAGACGATTACGATGCCAAGAAGTCCGGTCGCGGCATCGGTTCGTGGGATAATTTCGAGGACGATAACGATGGCTGGAAGGGCGGCGCTACGTCTTCCGACGGCGCTTCTTCCGAAGATATGCTCTCGGCTGTCGCCTCTATGGGTGACGATGAGCTGCTCGGTCACGATATCTGGTTTGTGGCAACGGGCGCCTCGGATTGTGATGGCGCCGGTATGAAGGCCTTCTTGGCTTCGCATCGCGATAAGCTCCGCGGCGTCTTCTTCATCAATCTTGAATCCGTCGGCGCCGGTAGGCTTTCGGTGGTGACGGTTGAGGGCGAACAGCAGCTGCTCAAGGGCGATCGCCGCATCATGAACCTGGTCAGCAAGGTGTGCAAGTCGTTCCATGTCGATTGTGGCGCGCTCGAGATGCCCTATGCCAAGACCGATGCCTACGCCGCGCTCGAGGCGAGCCGCCGAGCCCTCACCATCGCCGGCGTGGACGGCACGCGTCTGGCTTGCGCTCGTACCGAGGACGACCTGCCCCACAATGTCAACCCGACGAACATTGCCACGGTATCCGAGGTCGTGACCGAGGTTATCCGCCGTTCGTAGACGGAGCTCTAAGGAGTCAACGTGTTTTCGTATATTAAGCGCCATTGGCCTGTCTACGTGATTTTGACCTTGATTGCCATTGCGTTAGGGTTTGGAGCTGCCTACATCGTGGGCGCGAAGGGCTCGACCCCCGCCTCCGCAATCAGCGAAGAGGTGGAGCAAGAACAGAGCACGGGTGCCGATGGGATTCCTGAGTCCGAGCAAGCAATCGTTGATGGTGGATCTTCGTCTGCAGAGTAGATGCGACGATTTAAATGATTGAAAGCGGGCGAGCCGGGGGACTGGCTCGCCCGCTTTTTCATCGCGCTAGCGCTTCTTTGGGATTGACCTAAGGCGAGCGAACCATAGGGCTGCGGCACCCGAGGTCAGGAGCGCGGTGATGCAAGCGGCGATGGGAGCTGATCCTGTTGCCGGTAGGTCCTGCGGTAGGGTACAGCGTTGAATGACACTGTCCTCGTCATGTGACTCAAGTTTATCGCCGCCGCCGTTGCGGCAAAGATCGACGCGTGCGCTGTTGGTGAGTGCAGTTTGGGGTGTGTAAGCCGACGTTGCCTGCATGTGCACGACTGCGCCCCGAGCATCTGTGCCAAGGATTGCTTTGGCATCGTCAAGGTCGTCGTGCTCATCTTTGAGATCATCACGGGTCCAAGAATCCGTATCGCTTCGAGTCGTAAAGTCGGCGGCTACCGCACCGTATTCAATGCGAATGCCCGTCACGACGGTATTGGATGCAAGGTCGAGTTCTTTCGCCTCGAGTGTGGCGGATTCCGTGGTCGAGACATCCGCCTTCCAGAGGTGCCAGTCGTCGTAATCGACGAGGCGGCAATCTTCACCCAGACTCTCTTTTACTTCGTCGGACTCAAGCCAAGGATTTTCGTGCCCATCGTCAAGCGTCGCGTTTGCCGGCTCATCGACGTCTGTCGAGTCCAACGGCGTCGTGCGATACCACACGTTGCACAGACCGTTGAGGTCGCCGATGGCGACGGGGGTTTCGATTGAGACGAATCTCGCCGTGCCGTCTTTGGCGCACTCAAGATCATCGGTAATCGTAAACTCATCAACCCAAGTAGCGGAATCGTTTCGAGCATCGATGGTATAGGAGAAAAGCCCATCCGTATTGGTTTGCATCGCGGCGCGGTTTTTTCCATCGCCGTTAGCCAACAGACCCTTCCCGATAGGTTGGACAAGTTCCTGACGCTTGTCGACCTGTCCTTTGATCTCGATGGGCGCATCCTTCATCGCGACGGATTGGACTTCTCCCGTATCCTTTATTTCAAACGTTATCTCCTCGGCAAGGTCATAGGTCCGCGGAGACATCGTTTCGCGCAACGAGTAGGTGCCGGGTGCAAGATGTTCGATGCGGTGCGGCTTGTCGGATGAGGTCCAGGAGTCTATTTCGGTTTTATCGGGACCATATAAGGTGAGCTGTGCGCCTTTCACTTCCTGCTCTCCGCTTGCATCGACCTTGGAGATATCAACCTTGGTGTAATCGTCGGATACGTTAAGCCGTGCTTCCACAACGGGTGTTTTCTGGTCGGCATAGGTAAGGTCGACGATATGGTGCGTCCGGTCGAGTAAGAAGCCGGTCGGCGCTTGAGTCTCGACAACCTCGTAGCGTGCGGTGCCAGATCCCAGCGGGAGGTCGTCCGCGCGTGCTTCTCCAGTTTCATCCGTCGTGACGGTAGCGACAGTCTTACCGTCGAGCGCGGCAATGCTACCGTCGGGGCGCACGATATCACCTGAGGCACGGATCTCAAAGATGGCGCCCGCGAGGCTGCTGCCGTCTACGGCATCGGTTTTAACGATCCTGATGTTTCCGGTCGCGGCGTGGTCATAATACGAGACGATTGCAACGGGCGTTAGGTTTATATCGGCGGGTATGTTTACCTCGATCTCTCCGCCGACAAGATAGGGCTCTTTGGCCGAGGTTTCGCGTACATAATAGGTGCCCGGCACGAGCGATTCGGGCAGTGTGACGGTGCCGGTCGCGTCAGTCGTAAAGGTGTCCATTACGTTATGTGCTGGATACCAGCATGTTTGTGAGACAGGTTTGTGATTGCTGTCGAGGAGTTGGAAGGTGAATCCGGCTAGGGGAACAGAGGCGCCTGTTTGGGCATCGCGTTTTACAATCTGGAGATGCGTCGACAGAGCGTGGTTGTCCACGATATATTGAAGCTCGGCGCCGTCGGAAATCTGATTGGCCTCGACGGTCCATTCCCCCGCACGTTTAAAACCCTCGGGGACGGTTTCCGGAACCTCACGAACCGTGTAGCCGGCGCGGTCGTATGGGACGGCTCCGTGGACACCGGCTGGTCGCTTGCCTGTGCCGAACCATGCTTCGGGCTGGTCTTTGGTGGAGGCAAAGCCATAGATGTTTGTAGTCAGTGTGCCAACAACCTGCTGAGAGCTGTTACTGATAACCTCAAAGACAACATCTCCTGCCGGCTGCTCCAGGCCGGATTGATCGCTATTGCCGTAGTCCTTGAATTTGGAAATCTCAAGGTCAAACGCAATGGGGATATTGGAAACGCGAGATTCGATCTCGACCACGCCTGAATCGCCGAGTTGGTCGGCTCCAACGGTGTAAGACCAACTGTCACCGGAGGGCAAATAGCCCTCGGGCGCCTTCGATTCATAGATGGTAAAGGTTCCCAGGGGGACATCGGTGAGGGTAGCTCGACCGCTTTCATCGGTCCTGAGAGTTTGTGTCCATCCAGGGGTTGATTGCGATACGCACACGAATTCTGCTCCTGCGAGCGAAGCTCCAACTTGGGGGCCTGCATTCGTTGCGGCGTCGAGCTTTACAATGCGCAAGGTAATGGTGCCGGGTTGTTCATCAATGGTGACGTATCCGCCGTTATTCGTCGTGGTAAAGGCAATGCGATCGTGCAGGGGGATATAACCAGCTGGCGCTGTTGTCTCAACTAGGTAGTATGCCGTGTTGGGTAGGAGTGTTGCCTGCGCTCGACCGTTGCTGTCCATCTGGACGGTGCCGACACGCGCGCCGCTGGCGCTCTCAAAAACATCGAATGTTGCCCCGTCAAACTGATAAGTATTGTTTCCGCTGGTAATGGCAGCGTTTGCAGACTGCTTTTGGAAGGAAACAGAGACCGCCGGCAGTACATAGAGCATGTCTTGACGTTTGCTGCCGCCCGATACGGTTCCTATATAGCGCCGCGCGCGGTGCGGAGCGGCTTTGATGCTTCCTGATTTTGCGCTGTCGTGGAGCCACCGCGCAGCCGCCACGACTTCATTGTCGGCGGTAAAGTGCCCGCTCTTGGTTTTGCCCTGAGCGGTCGTGTAGGAGTAGGTGCCGTCGACATGGGTAGTGCCGTTGAGCATCCATACGGCAAGCTGGGTGGCGGCGCGGGCGCGATCGGGTGAAAGATGGTAACCGCCAAACGACGTGGCGGTAGGATATCCGTGACAAACGATTGCCGCGAACTCGTCGTCGAGCCACACCCAGCCTTGATCAAAGTTGAGCCATGGACCGCCCGGCTTGGTGGGCCCGGGGCGTTCCTGGTTCATGCAGTAGGCGATCGAGGCGTCTTGAGCTTCATACTTGCCGATGAAGAAGGGCCCACAATCATCGCTAATAGTGCGGAAGCCGAGCTGGTCGTAGCCATCGACGGCAAATGCGGCTCCCGGTGCCAGACAGCCGAAAAGCAGGAAGAGGAGCAGGAGCAGCGGACCTGTTGCGATTGCGCTGTGGACAGAGTGCGTGGGTGCGTTGGACATGGCTGCTCCTTATCCCTCGTGCGCCGCATGGGGAGGTTGCGACGCGTAGGATGAGGCTACCCCCGAGGTTCATGCGGGTAAGTACCGGAGCCTGACCAAAAGCTTGCCCAATTCCTGACAAATTGAGCTCAAATACAACAATCAGGCAAAAGCGCAGGTAGAAGATAAGGAGAACAGGAGGCCAAAGGTCCTCGTCTCCACAATTGATGCGATTTTCAAACGAATCTCCACAGCTAAAACAAGCATCGCCACCCTTGTATCGAACAAGACAACCGCGTTATACTAGCCAACACACAAGCGGGCATCGCCAAGTGGTAAGGCATCAGCTTCCCAAGCTGACACTCGCGGGTTCGAGTCCCGTTGCCCGCTCCATTCGAATTTCAGGCACGGTAACGTTTCGTTACTGTGCCTTTTTCAATAAAGTGCCGGGACTCGAACCCGACAGGGTGCGAGCGTTAAATAAACGCGAAGCGTTTATAGCGAGCAGGCAAGGTCGCCGATAGGCGACCGCAGCCGGTGCGGATTTGCGAAGCAAATACGCGGACGTCCCGTTGCCCGCTCCATCGAGCGCGGGAGACCTTGGGACGGCCAATTCAACAAAGTCTTCCCCATCGTCTCCGTGAATCCGAGGAGATCGACCGCAGCCGGTGCGGATTTGCGAAGCAAATACGCGGACGTCCCGTTGCCCGCTCCATCGAGCGCGGGAGACCTTGGGACGGCCAATTCAACAAAGTCTTCCCCATCGTCTCCGTGAATCCGAGGAGATCGACCGCAGCCGGTGCGGATTTGCGAAGCAAATACGCGGACGTCCCGTTGCCCGCTCCATCGAGCGCGGGAGACCTTGGGACGGCCAATTCAACAAAGTCTTCCCCATCGTCTCCGTGAATCCGAGGAGATCGACCGCAGCCGGTGCGGATTTGCGAAGCAAATGCGCGGACGTCCCGTTGCCCGCTCCAATTCCAAAATGTTAGGTTAATGCCTGCTGCCCATACTCGCACCCGCGCACGGTACAATGGTTGAGTTACGACCAACGTGCCAATAACCAAAAAGGAGCCGCTATGATCGATCGCTATACCCGCCCGGAGATGGGACATATCTTCTCCCTCGAGAACAAGTATGCCATTTGGCAGGAGATCGAGGTCCTGGCCTGCGAGGCCCAGGCGGAGCTCGGCAAGATCGGCATTTCTAAAGACGAAGCCCAGTGGATCCGCGACCATGCCAACTTTGAGAAGGCAAAGGTCGACGAGATCGAGGAGGTCACGCGCCACGACGTCATCGCCTTCCTGACCAACATGAAGGAGTACATCGATGCCGATGTTCCCGAGGGCGACCCCAAGCCCAGCCGCTGGGTTCACTATGGCATGACCAGCTCCGATCTGGGCGACACGGCTCTGTGCTACCAGCTCACCCAGGCCTGCGACCTGATCATCGAGGACGTCAAGAAGCTCGGCGAGATTTGCAAGCGTCGCGCCTTTGAGGAGCGCAACACGCTCTGTGCCGGCCGCACTCATGGCATCCACGCCGAGCCGATGACCTTCGGCATGAAGTTCGGCTCTTGGGCCTGGGAACTCAAGCGCGATCTGGATCGCCTTGAGGACGCCCGCAAGAATGTTGCCTTCGGTGCCATCTCGGGTGCTGTCGGCACGTACAGCTCCATCGAGCCGTTTGTCGAGGAGTATGTCTGCGAGCACCTGGGCCTGGTTCATGACCCGCTGTCCACGCAAGTTATCAGCCGCGACCATCACGCTTATCTCGCCGGCGTTCTTGCCACCACCGCGGCCACCTGTGAGCGCATCGCTACCGAGGTTCGCAATCTGCAGAAGACTGATACCCTCGAGGCCGAGGAGCCGTTCCGCAAGGGTCAAAAGGGCAGCTCCGCCATGCCGCACAAGCGCAACCCGATCACCATGGAGAAGGTCTGCGGTCTGTCGCGCGTCGTGAAGTCCAACGCTCAGGTTGCCTTCGATAACGTCGCCCTGTGGCACGAGCGTGACATTTCGCACTCCTCTGCCGAGCGCGTCGCCCAGGCCGACAGCTTCATCGCGCTCGACCACATGTTCCAGTGCCTCATCCGCGTTATCGACGGCCTGCAGCTGTACCCTGCCCGCATGATGGCCAACCTCAACAAGACCCGTGGTCTCATCTTCTCCTCCAAGGTGCTGCTGGCCCTCGTCGATACGGGCATCACCCGCGAGGACGCGTACGCCATTGTGCAGGAGAACGCCATGGCAACCTGGCATGAGGTACAGGATTGTGTCTCCGGTCCCACCTTTAAGGAACGTCTCGAGGCCGACCCGCGCTGCACCGTCAGTCAGGAGAAGCTCGACGAGATCTTTGATCCGTGGGACTTCCTCACCCGCATCGATACGGTCTTCGATCGCCTGGAGCAGCTGAGCTTCGAGTAGGGTTAACCTAATTCGACCGCTTGCGGATGCATTTCAACCTTTGGCGCCTTGCCCGTCTTGGGCGAGGCGCTTTTTTTACTGTCGCATATGCGCCCGGGTAATAAAATGAACTCCGACTGCTGTTTCGATGAAAGGGGGCACGTGCCCAGACGCATCAAGCGGGCCACCATCGTCTCGTTTACGCTCATACTCCTTGTTGCCGTCTTTGCGGGCGCCCTGACGTATACCGTTCGAAGCAGTTCTTCCTCCTCGAATGAAGCCGATAGAGATCTCCCGGTGCTCAAAATCGGCGTTACGGATAACGACCCCTATGTGTATGTCGATACCACGGGCGATTACGCCGGTATCGATATCGACATCGCCCGCGAGGCCTGCAAGCGTGCGGGGCTCAAGCCACAGTTTGTCGATATTGACTGGAACGATCGCGACCGGCTGCTCAAAAACGGTGATATCGATTGCCTGTGGTGTGACTATTCTCCCTGTTATCGCGAGGATAAGTATTACTGGACCGAGCCGTATCTAACCGTGACGGTCTCGGTTGCCGCCAAGAAAACGAGTGGCATCAAGTCCTTGGCACATCTCGATGGAAGTAAGACCATTGCGGTGATTGCGGGTTCGGTGAGTGAACGCCGATTGCTTGCGGGGGATCTGGGGGTCTCGTCGGACGTTCAAATCAAATCATATGGCTCTGCCGAACTCTGCAAAGCCGCTCTAGTCAAAGGGTACGTTGACTGCTGGATGGCGGATGTCCAGTCGCTTGACCGACTCGTTGCTCAGTATCCCGGCGTTTACCGTGTGTTTGCCGACAATGTTATGACGGTTGACCTGGGCGTCGCGTTTGATGACAGCTATGAAGGATCGGTCGTAAAGGATCTCAATACCGCGCTGTTCGACATGGATCGAGATGGCACGATTGACCGTATTGTGGGCAATTACAAGACAGGAGCGACGACGGGCGGGCAAGGAGGAAATTCATGACAACTGATGAGCACCGCTTGAGTCGAAAGACTCTGAACGTCATAGCTGCCAGCGTTATTGTCAGCGCCGTCTTGTTAGGCCTGTTGTATACGGTTGGAACCCATCGCTGCCTCGAAAAAACGCTTGGGTTTGGCCAAGAAACCATGGTGTTTTTGGAGAACGCTTGCGAAAAATATGACCGCTACGAACAGGGGAGAAAAACCGAGGCGACGCACGATTTGCTCGCCGCGGTCGAATCGTTTGTGACGTTCCTGTCCTCTGATCGCGTTGAGGTTAACGACGATCTTATCGAGCAATTTGTCCATGCCGAGAACCTTTCGGGGCTGATGGTCATGGACTCCGATGGCCATATGGCTGCCCACTACGACATCGATGGTCGCGACCCGCTCATGTTGTGGCGAGATGAGTTGGCCTGTTCGCCGGTCGCATCGATGTATCAAGGTTCCAAAGTGACCTACTCAACTGTCGATGAGCGCCGTGGTGTCGTTTTTGCCGTCTGTGCTGTTCCGTATGGCGACGGCGTTGCCCTGGCATACCGCTCACTTGTTTCCGATACGGCGGACGACTATTCATATGCCATAGCCGACGTGCTTTCGAACAGTACCTTCCACCAGGGTCCCACGGTGCTTGTTATGGAGGATGCGGAGATTGTCTCATCCAACAGTGCCGATGCTGACGTGTCGCTCGCCCGACTCCTCACCAGCGTAGGAGTTGAGTGGAAAGACGACGGCCTGACGCGCATCGAATATCGAGGAGACGAATGGTATGCCGTGCGTGCGGCATATAAGGACTACCGCCTGTTTGCGCTATATCCCAAATCTGAGGTCATGTCTGACAGGATTTCATTTGTCGCCGTCGGCGTCTTGGTGTGTCTTGCGTTTTGGGTCGTGGTGCTGTTGGCTCGAAATATCGTTGACCACCGCAATTTGGTCGAAAAGGATAAACAGCTCGGCATTATCAATGCCATAAGCGCCATCTACGATTCGACCTTCCTTTTGCATCTCGACACCCTCGAGATCGAGGGGATCAATATGTCGCCGGCGATAGCGAAGATATTTGCCGAGCACAGCGAGGCATATGACTTTATGGACACGGTCTGCCGGGATATCGTGAGCCCCGAAAGCCGCGAAGCGGTTGTGGGACTCGTAGATATAAGTTCGCTTCGTGAACGTATGGAGGGCGTACCGTACTTGGCTGCCGAGGTGCGAGATTGTCGAGGCGCTTGGTACTCGCTACAGGTTGTCCCCCAGCATCGCGATGAGCAAGGCCGGCTGGAGTCGGTCGTCGTGGCGACGCACAACATATCGATGGTCAAGCATGCCGAGGAGCTGTCATATCAAGACAAACTGACGGGGCTTCGCAACCGCAACTATCTTGAATCGCGCGGAGATAGCCTGGTAAACGAGGACTTGCCCGTGAGCGTGATTATGTTGGACTGCAATTATCTCAAGCGGACCAACGACATCTATAGTCACGAGATGGGGGATGAACTGCTGCGACGGACGGCGTCCGTGCTGCGGCGGGTGGCTGGTGCGGATTATCTGCCGATGCGCCTTGGCGGCGACGAGTTTTTGCTGGTTTGCCCCCATACTGACAACGAGTCTGCGCTCGGGCTGGAACAGGATCTTCGTCTCGGTCTTGCCGCGGTAAGCGATGAGGCCCTGACGGTCAGCGCATCGATTGGCGTGGCGACCGTCGAGACGGCTGGAAATACGCTGGCCGATGTATATCGTGTCGCCGACCACAATATGTATCGGGAGAAGCGCACGGTCCACGCACAGGGTGCGGACTGCTAATCTTGCCCCCGCGAGTCCATGCATCGTAGGATGTTGAATCGGTGCTTGCGATAATAAGTCGGCCCAGGCGGGGATAATAGACGTCTGAAATTTCTTTCTGAGAGGGGATCTCAATGATTAGTTTTGACTACAAGCCGCAGGGTGTATGCTCTCGCAATATTCACCTCAATCTCTCTGACGATGGCAGCAAGGTGCTGGGCGTTGAGTTTACCGGCGGCTGTGACGGCAATCTCAAGGCAATCTCCAAGTTAGTCGAGGGTGCTCCTGCCGATCGCGTAATCGAGGTTCTCGCCGGTAATACCTGCGGTATGAAAAAGACCTCTTGCGCCGATCAGCTTACGCGCGCTATCGAGGCCGCTCGCGCCGAGATCGCCTAATGGGTATCGCCGACCACATCAAGAATGGAATATCGCGCCGTGGCTTTGTGCTCGGCGGTGCTGCCGCGGGCGCTGCCACGGTGCTTGCCGGTTGCTCGAAAAAAACGGGCACCAGCGACGATGCCGCCGGCGAGCCGCAGGTTATCAAGGACGATTCGAAGATTGTCTCGATCACTGATGAGTACGAAGCTGTTGATATCGATCTTGAGCCGGCGGCGTCGTGGACGCTGCCGCTGGGCACGTTGCTGTACTACTGCGATGGCGACCACGCCGCCGCGATGATGGCGCCTGCTTCTGCCCTGCATGCCAATACGCTTGGTGTGCTCAACCTGGGCGATGGCTCGCTTACCACACTTATCGAGGATCCCGTTGAGGGAACCGGTTATGCGTTTTACGACGTTCGCGCGGGTGATGGCGTGTTCGCGTGGGTCGAGATGAACTTTGCCAACTCATCGTGGAAGCTCTACGCTCAAAATCTGTCGGGCGCTTCGCTCTCTGGCGACGTGACTGAGCTCGATCGAGGTGGCAAGGACTATGATCCGCCCCTGTTTACGGCGTTCGGGTCATCGGTCATCTGGTATAAAATGCCTTCGGCAGGCGGCAATAAAACGAGTAGTGATTCGTTTTGCTATCGTCGCTCGCTTGATGAATCCAAGGCCGAGGTAGTTTGGAAATCGATGGGCCGCTTTGCATCGGCCCCGCGCGCGAGCGACGGCATTTTGACCATCTCGCCGCGTGTCCGCAACGACGAAGGCGTCTACTACGGCATAACGGCAATCGATCTGACCGATGGCAACAACACCAAACGTGCCCAGCTAGTCCTTCCCTCGTCAGTCTCGCCTTTCGAGGCCGTATATATGGGCGATACCTTCGTGTTTTCTATCGAGGCGACCTATAGTGGCGTGGGCAGCCTGGGCAACATGGGCACGTATATCGGTAATGAGGGAGGGCCATACCTCTTTCTGTCCCGCGAGCCGCTCGCATGTGCTGCCGGCAAGAAGAATAAATATCTCGTTAAGGTACAGGCATCGCATTTTCTCATCGACACCTCTGCCAAGACCTATGGCTCGCTGTTGTCGCCCGACCGCGCTTTGGAATATGGCGATTATCCAGCTACGGCGGGAAAATCGGACTCATTCCTTACGTACGCCACGGTGCGCAACAGCCAGGGTATACCCGAGACGGTCACCGCACGCCTATTCTCTCTTTAAGCTTAGAGGGGTTAAAAAGGCGCCAACAGGGGAATAAACGCGTTGTAATTGTGAGTACCGCCCGCCGAGCTGCCGCGTCATAGTGGCATCCGGCGGGCTCAGGTGCGTTAAAATGGGCTTGTTCTTAGCTGATTGAGACAGGGGGGCCGTGTTATGGCTTCAGATGCAAAAAAGATTCTGCTGGTCGAGGATGAGAAGGCAATCCGTGACGCCGTCGCTGCCTATCTCGAGCGCGAAGGCTACTGGGTTGTGGGTGTCGGCGACGGCCAGTCCGCGATCGAGGAGTTCGAGAAGCATCAGTTTGACCTGGTCGTGCTCGACCTTATGCTCCCCAAGATCCCCGGCGAGCGCGTTTGCCGCACCATTCGCGATACCTCGGATGTCCCCATCATCATGCTGACTGCCAAGGGCGAGATCGAGGACCGTATTATCGGTCTTGAGCTCGGCGCCGACGACTATCTGATTAAGCCGTTCTCGCCGCGCGAGCTTGTCGCGCGCGTACGCGCCTTGTTCCGCCGTGCCCATCAGGCCGACGAGCCAGCCGTCGAGGTACTCGACTTCGGCGATCTGGTCATCGATATCTCGGGCCACAAGATTTTGGTCGAGGGCAAGGAAGTCGACCTGACGGCTTCCGAGTTTAAGCTGCTCACCACGCTTGCCCGTCACCCCGGTCGCGTCTACAACCGCATGGAGCTGGTCGAGAAGGTGCTCGGCTACGACTTTGAGGGCTATGAGCGCACCATCGATAGCCACGTGAAGAACCTTCGCGCCAAGCTGGGCGATGATCCCAAGAAGCCCAAGTGGCTCTACACCGTCCACGGTGTCGGCTATCGCTTCGAGGCTCCGGCCAAGACCGATAAGTCGGACGAGAAATAGGGAAATCACATATGACACCTGCGCGCTTTGAAATCGGACAAAAGCACAAGCAGGAGAGCGAGGCGGGTTCCAAGGCTAGTTGGAACACGCCTCGTTCCGATTCACGGCCAACGATGAGCTATCCCTCGCGCATGGCACTTGCTTTTGCTCTGACATCGCTCATGACGGTATTGGTGCTGGTGGGCGTGGTCTCTGTTGTGTGGGGCACGGTCTTTTCGGATTACACGCGCTCCAATATCGTCGAGATCGCCAATTCTGCTGCCGAAAAGCTTGCGACGTCGTATGAGGAAAACGGCAACTGGACTGCGGGCGAGCTGCGCACGGTCGCGACATCGAGTTTGGTATCCGACGACCTGAGTATGCAGGTCGTCAACAAGAAGGGCGTTGTCGTCTATGACGACTCATGGCCTTCGGCAAGCGCGACCGCCGATGTGCGCGAGAGCGAATCGGCGTCGAGCAGCTCGAGCGGTAAAAAAGCATCGCATAGCCCGGTCTCGTCTGCTCCAACCGACTCCGATAGCGTTGCCAACGTCGAAATCATAACGTCTTCGGGCGAGCATGTCGGACAAGTAAAGCTGTGGGCCATCGGCTCCGATGCCTTGCTCACCAAGGCGGATTCTGCATTTAGGGAGAAGACCTTTAACGCCATGGCCCTCGCCGCGGTTGTTGCAATCTGCATTTCGGTCGTTATCGGATCGCTCGTGTCGCGCATGCTCACCAAGCCGATTCATCGTATTACGAGCACGGCCAAGCAAATTCGCGATGGCGATCTGTCCGCTCGTACTGGTTTGCGCGGTGATGACGAGATTGATCAGCTGGGTGAGACCTTCGATGAGATGGCCACTTCGCTCGAGAAGGATATGAAACACGAGAAGCGCCTGACCTCAGACGTGGCTCACGAACTTCGTACTCCGCTTATGGCCATGCTCGCGACAGTCGAAGCCATGCAGGATGGGGTGTATCCCACCGACGACGAGCATCTGGAAACCGTTGCATCCGAGACACGTCGCCTGGCCCGTCTGGTGCAGCAGATGCTCGATCTATCGCGCATGGAAAACAGCACAGCGCCGCTCAACCTTGAGCCGGTGGACATGGTTCCCTTCGTGCGTTCCATCGTCAACGCTCAGGAGCGCCTGTTTGTTGACCGCGATCTGCGCTTGCGCTTTGCAGATGAAACCCAGGGTCACGACGATGTCGTCGAGGCCGATCCCGACATGATCACGCAGTGCGTCATCAATCTCATGAGCAACGCCATGCGCTACACCCCCGAGGGCGGTTGGGTCGTGGTGTCGGTGCTCAGTGACCGCAAGCATGTCAGTATTGCCGTTTCGGATACCGGCATCGGTATTGCCAAGGACGATCTGTCGCGCATCTTTGGTCGTTTTTGGCGTGCCGACGCCAGTCGCGCCCGCGAGGCGGGTGGCCTGGGCGTGGGCCTCGCCGTAACTAAACAAATCGTCGAGCGCCATCATGGCTACATTTCCGTGGAGTCGGAGCTTGGAAAGGGTACGACTTTTACAATTCATCTGCCTCGCGAGCACACGGCGGACGCGGCATCTACTACAATGGAGCACTAGCTTTTCGCTATTCGGTGAAGGAGGGGTTTCGTCCCTGCCGCTCCGAGTTTGCGAAAACGTGCGGGAAAGAACCCGCATTACTGTCGTATTTTGGTAAGGAGTGACTCACGTGACAACGATGGAGCGTCGTCCGGATTCCCGTGGCAAGGTTCGTGATATCTACGATGCCGGTGAAAACCTGCTGATGGTCGCCACCGACCGCATTTCTGCGTTCGACTTCATTCTTCCCGACGAGATTCCGTTTAAGGGAGAGGTGCTCAACCGCATCTCGGCATTCTGGTTCGATAAGTTTGCCGACATCGTTCCCAACCACCTCGTTTCCATCGACCCGGCGGATTTCCCTGAGGAGTTTGCTGAGTATCGTGACTACCTCGCCGGCCGCGCCATGCTGGTTAAGAAGGCCCAGACGATTCCTATCGAGTGCATCGTCCGCGGCTATCTGACCGGTTCGGGCAAGAAGACCTACGACGAGAACGGCACCGTCTGCGGCATCCAGCTGCCTGAGGGCCTGACCGAGGCTTCCAAGCTTCCTGAGCCGCTGTTCACGCCGTCCACGAAGGCCGAGATCGGTGACCACGACGAGAACATCTCGTTCGAGCGTTGCTGCGAGATCGTGGGCGAGGACATCGCCACGCAGATTCGCGACCTTTCCCTCAAGATCTACAAGGCCGCTGCCGAGTACGCCGCGACCCGTGGCATCATCATTGCCGACACCAAGTTCGAGTTTGGTGTCATCGATGGCAAGGTCACGCTGATCGACGAGTGCCTCACGCCCGATTCCAGCCGTTTCTGGCCTGCTGCCAGCTACGAGGAGGGCAAGATCCAGCCCAGCTACGACAAACAATTCGTCCGCAATTGGCTCAAGGCCAACTGGGATATGACGGGGGAGACCCCGCACCTGCCCGCCGAGGTCATCGATGGCACGTCCGAGCGCTATCGCGAGGCCTTCCAGATCATCACGGGCTCCCAGTTCACAAGCATGAAGGAGAACGCATAAGTGAGTACCCGTAGCGCCACGAACAAGCGCACGCAATCCCACGAGGTTACCGGGGTTGCGCGCAAGTCCGCCGCATCTGCTAAGCCTGCCCGTCAGGCAGCGAGCTCTGTCCGCGTCGTGCCGGCTTCGTCTAAGGCACGCCGCAAAGAGCTCGAGAAGGGCGAGAACCTCGAGGGCCTCTCTAAAGAGGAGAAGCGCGCCCGCAAGGCTAAGCAGCGCGCCAAGGAGGACCGCATCTACACGGTGTCGAATATCCTTCTCAAGCAGGATGAGGACTACACCAAGCGCCGCCGTATTTGGTGGGCTGTGCTCGCTATCGGCATGGTGCTCGTCGTGGCAATCGGGGCTTCGCTCTACTTCGCTCCCGGCGGCACGGTGTCCAGTCCTGTTCAGATGGTCGGCATCGTTTTGTCCTATGTCATCATCCTGGGTGACTTTATCTACGACTTCGTTCGTATTCGTCCCTTGCGTAACATGTATCGCGCGCAGGCCGAGGGCATGTCCGAGAACAAGCTCAACGCTCTTATCGAGCGCGCAGCTGCCGAGGAGGACAAAAAGGACTCCAAGAAGAAGTAGCGTTTGCATTCACACTTATCGCTAAGATATAAGGCGTGTCGTTTTTGCGGCGCGCCTTATTATTGTCCTATAGATAGATGGAGTGGCACATGATTCGAGCTGCCCTGACGGTCGAAGAAGCTCTGGAGGGCATGAAGGCCCTGGAGCCCAAGATTAAAAACTATGCGCGCCTGGTTGTCCGCAAAGGCGTAAACGTCAAGCCCGGCCAGGAGGTTGTCGTTCAGTCTCCGGTCGAGTGCGCGCCTTTTGCCCGCGTGGTGGTCGCGGAGGCTTATGCCGCCGGCGCTGGCCACGTGACGGTCATTTGGGCCGATGATGCCGTGACGAGGCTCACGTACGAGCATGTCGATAAAAGCTATTTTGAGCAGACGCCCGAGTGGAAGCGCCTGCAGCTTGATTCCCTGGCCCAGGATGGTGCCTGCTTTATCTTTATCGAGGGTGCGGACCCTGCAGCTCTCAAGGGTATCGATCCCGCCAAGCCAGCCGCGGCTTCCAAGGCAAGGAATACGCAGTGCAAGGTCTTTCGCCGTGGACTGGATTACAACATCAACCCGTGGTGTATCGCCGGCGCTCCGGTCGTGGCTTGGGCGCGTGAGGTGTTCCCGGGAGACGCCGATGAGGTCGCAATCTATAAGCTGTGGAATGCGATTCTGCACACCGCTCGCGCAGATGGCCAGGACCCGGAGAGCGATTGGGAGCTTCATGACGCGGCGTTCGAAAAGAACCTGCGTTTTCTAAACGATAATCAATTTGATTACCTGCACTACACCGCTTCGAACGGAACTGATCTGACGATTGGTATGACGAAGGGCCATGAGTGGGCCGGCGGTAAGGGTGAGACCCCCGACGGTCATCCCTTCTTCCCCAACATCCCCACCGAGGAGGTCTTCACCTCGCCCGATCGCATGCGCGCTGACGGTATCGTGTACTCGGCCATGCCGCTCATCCACCACGGCAACAAGGTCGATGATTTTTGGATCAAGTTCGAGGCGGGCCGCGTAGTGGACTACGATGCCCGCGTGGGTAAGGCGACGCTTGCGAGCATTATTGACACCGATGAAGGTGCCGCTCATCTGGGTGAGGTTGCGCTTATCTCCAAGAACACGCCGATCCGTGAAAGTGGCGTTCTGTTCTATGACACGCTCTATGATGAGAACGCCAGCTGCCATCTCGCGCTGGGTGTCGGTTTCCCCGAATGCATCGAGGGTGGGTATGATATGTCCAAGGAGGAGCTCCTGGAGCATGGCGTTAACGTCTCGAGCACGCACGTCGATTTTATGATCGGCACGGACGACATCGATATTGTGGGCATTACGCCTGATGGACGTGAAGTTGTGATTTTCCAGAACGGCCAATGGAGTTGGGAATAGTCCCAGACCGTGGTACAATGCCACCCGCGGGCCGTTAGCTCAGCTGGCAGAGCAGGGGACTTTTAATCCCAAGGTCCAGGGTTCGAACCCCTGACGGCCCACCATAGAATAGAAAAGCGACTGGCGGATGCCGGCCGCTTTTTTGTTGCCGCGCCACGGGTTCGAACCCGTCGGGGCGCGGAGCTGAGTAAACGCGTGAGCGTTTGCCAGCGCAGCGCGCAAGGCACGGAGCGCCGCAGCGGCCGTCTGCGGAGCAGGCTGAACCCCTGACGGCCCACCCAAAGAAAGGAAAACTAAATGAAAACAGATAGATACGGAATTAGCGGCAGCACATTAAAGATAATAGCAGCCATTTCGATGGTTCTCGATCATGTAAGCAGGATCGTCCTGACCAATGGAATCATGACTCACGCATCGTACAGTCAGATATCGGACGAGCAGTGGGCGATTTTAAGCGAGGCTTCGGATGTGCTTCATGTTCTTGGCAGAATTGCATTTCCCTTATTTTGCTTTTTGATAGTTGAGGGATTTTTGCATACTCATGACATAAAGAAGTACCTGCGAAATATGCTTGTCTTCGCAATCATTGCGGAGCCCATATACGATTTCGTTCAAACCGGGCAACTATTTGACCTTCGGCAACAAAATGTTATGTGTGAGCTCCTGCTTTCCTTGGTCTTTTTGATTGTTCTGGAAAAGATACAAAGTCTTTCAAAACGGAAAAGATACATCGCAGAAACTGCTCTGATTGTTTTGACAGCACTGGCAGCTGAATACACTAAACTAGATGGCGGTGTGTATGGCATTATGCTTGTGGCTGCATTCTATTTATTCCACGACAGCAAGGCCAAGATGTTCTTTGCTGCAGTATGTGCAGTGCTCCTTTCGTCATGCCATATAGTTGGTGGCGGATTTGAGCTTGCTGCAGCTAATGTACTTAATCCTGATGTTGCTGCCGCGGTCGTTTCGTTGCTGCTTATCAATCTTTATAATGGTAAGCGAGGGCTGAAGCTCAAATATTTCTTCTACATTTTCTATCCGGCACATCTTGCTCTGCTTTATGGTGTCTCACTTATTGTTTTGAACTGTCTTTAAAAACTCTCAAACAAGTCTCTGAAAGCAGAACTAAATTGACCCTAAGACTGCTTGTGAATTTCCGGAAGACCTGTGAGATACGAGGATAGACAACGAGGGCTGTAGAAAGATGCTTCGAAAGCATGAATGGCAGCGAGAAAATGAGTTCGGAAGAACCCCTCTGGATGCTCCAGCATAGAATAGAAAGCGATCGGCTCCGGCTGGTCGCTTTTTTGTTACCGATGCACGGTTCGAACCCGAACTTCTATATATAGGAACGCTTGGCGAACAAAACCTGCCTTTTACCGACGGGAAACAAATAACCGATGCTTTTGGAGTAAAGTGGCGCTCCAGAGATGACCGATGCCTCAACATCTATAAACCAGCTGGTCACCGCCAATATCAGAAGCTGATGCTTCAGTTATAACCTCAGTGACGTGACTGAGGGACCTATTCATTTGTGAACAAAATATGGAGTGCGCGATTCCCGCCCCCGGCGCCCCTCCGGTCTGGCAATATATCTCCTTGCCGCGCGGC
>CAUHJB010000019.1:0-43051 GCA_959606495.1 uncultured Collinsella sp.
CGGAGGTAATGGTTACGCCGCGCTCCTGCTCCTGAACCATCCAGTCCATGGTGGCAGCGCCCTCATGGACCTCACCGATCTTGTGGGTCTTACCGGTGTAGTAAAGAATACGCTCGGTCGTGGTGGTCTTACCGGCATCGATGTGGGCCATGATGCCGATGTTACGGGTATCGGAAAGCTTGTACTTAGGCTTAGCCATGTTAGTTCCTTACCTTAACTTACCAACGATAGTGAGAGAACGCGCGGTTGGCCTCGGCCATCTTGAAGACGTCCTCACGCTTCTTGACGGAAGCGCCCAGGCCGTTGGAGGCGTCGAGGATCTCGTTGGCGAGACGCTCGGCCATGGTCTTCTCCTTGCGAGCGCGGGAGAAGTTGACGATCCAGCGGATACCCAGAGCGGTGGAACGACGGGAGTTGACCTCCATCGGGACCTGATAGGTAGCGCCTCCGACACGCTTGGGCTTAACCTCGAGCGTGGGCTTGACGTTGTCCATAGCCTTCTTGAAGGTAGCGAGAGCGTCGCCACCCTCGGACTTCTCGGCAACGATCTCGAAAGCGGTGTAAACGATACGCTCAGCGGTGGCCTTCTTGCCGTCAAGAAGGACCTTGTTGATGAGCTGAGTCACCAGGCGGTTGTTGTAAACGGCGTCAGGCTGAACCTCACGACGATTAGCTGCTGCACGACGCGGCATGTGAAATCTCCTTAAGTGTCTACCGTGCGACCCTTAGGCGGCACACGGCGAAAGTATCAAAACGTTATCTGGCTTATTTAGCCTTGGGGCGCTTAGCACCGTACTTGGAACGGGCCTGCATACGGTTCTGGACCGGAGCAGCGTCGTAGGCGCCACGGATGACGTGATAACGGACACCAGGGAGGTCACGGACACGACCGCCGCGGACGAGCACGATGGAGTGCTCCTGCAGGTTGTGGCCCTCACCCGGGATGTAAGCAGTAACTTCGATGCCGTTGACAAGGCGAACACGGGCAACCTTACGAAGAGCCGAGTTCGGCTTCTTGGGGCTCGTGGTGAAGACGCGGGTGCACACGCCGCGCTTCTGGGAGTTGTGCTGCAGAGCAGCGTTCTTGGACTTCTTGGGCACGGAACGACGGCCCTGGCGAACCAGCTGGTTAATAGTAGGCAAAGCGTACTCCTTCTCGAATGATTCCAGCTTTCTGTAAAGTGCAACGGCTTGAATCGAGGGGTCAGCATCCCCCTACGAAACACGCAGTTCGATAGGATACGTGCCGTTAGCTGTGCCGTCAACAGACCACTCCGCCGGGCGTATCCCAAAATAGCCATATTTCCGCAAAGCCTCCATAAAAGGAATCCCCGCCTGTGCGCAAGTGCCCATTCCAGCCGTCCATGTAACGCAAAAATGGCCGCTTCCTCTAGCAGGAAGCGGCCTAGACCTTACGAATAGACGATGGTAAAGGGTACTTCTGTTTCGGTCTCTCCTGTTGATGTGCATCTCGTGCCCTCGAGGGTCACCGAGACCACTTGATCGACATTGATCAGTTTTGTCGGAACCCAGATGTTCTCTCCGCTATTGCGCGCCATCGAAACATAGAAATTGTACGCCCCTGCGTCGTCATCTTCGATAATCTGCTCCGATCCATCCTTGTAGCTGACGGTCAGTTTATGATCAACTGCTTCATAGCCCAAATCATCGATGTGCGTCTGGATGGAAAACGGGCTAATCTCAAGAGGCGAGTCACCGGAGCGGAGTTCCTTTGTATCGACGTACGCTCCAACGCTAAACTCGGGCGTCGATGCCTCGAACGGCTTCGCATCCTCGCCTTCGCCCTCGGTCCACGAGATATTCCAG
Source organism: uncultured Collinsella sp. (assembly GCA_959606495.1). Taxonomy (GTDB): domain Bacteria; phylum Actinomycetota; class Coriobacteriia; order Coriobacteriales; family Coriobacteriaceae; genus Collinsella. The sequence goes on from CAUHJB010000019.1 coordinate 1,828, forward strand.
GTGACCGCATGTTGAAAACCTCGCTCGCGATCCATAGAAGCAAAGTACATCGTGCCATTAATGACAGTATCGCTTGATGTGTCCTTATCAATGGTGCAGCGTGTGTCAGCCCATTCCTCGCCGAAGTTCATGCTGGGCGTGCCGATGCCTTGTTCTTCTTCACCATAGAGAACAAGTTCGCCTGTCTCTGCTGCCGGCTTGTAGTAGTTAACACCATTTGGATTGGACAACGTAAACGTCACGGCACCGCAACCGTTTTTATCGATAGCCATATCATGAACGTCGAGTGTATAGCCGTTGCCCTCGACGGACAGATTGACCTTCTGTACTGAACCCTCCAGGCTTTGGGGCGCGATACCATCACCAAACTCTCTGGTGTAGGTATATTTCGTCCCCGACGAGCCGCCATTTGTCCAGGTAATGGACTCTCCGTTGCCATGGTTTCCCCAGGCAGAGGCAAAATAACTGGAATTGACGACGGCGTAGGCGACCCCTCCGGTCGCCAGCACTCCGGCAAGACATCCGATTACGGCAACATACAGAGGCTTCGCGTGACCCTTTCGGCGAAGCGGCTCACCAGCAGCGGCATAAAGAACACGGTCAGCAAGATCGCTATCGGCTTGGACGGACTCGAAGGCCTGCTTGATTTGGTTGGATTTCACGGTCGCCCTCCTCTAGGATGAACTTGAGTTTCGATCTGCCGCGAGCTAAACGCGTTCGAACGGTCGCGGCTGGTACGTGCAGCAACTCGGCAATCTCTGAAGTCGAGAAGCCCAGATAGTAATAGAGCACGATGGGGATACGGAATCGTTCCGGAAGCCGCATGACGTCTAATAGGACGGACTTGGTCTCATCCTGCGCTGTCGAAAGCGAATCGGTCAGGTTCTCAATATCCTCCACACGCCTCCATGGCTTTCGAAAGAGAGATTTGCATTCATTGATCGTGACCCGGATAAGCCATCGACGAAGATGCTCCCAGCTTTCAAAGTGCGTATCGCTTTTGAGTAACTTTAGAAAGACGTCTTGAGCGACATCGTCGGCGTCAGCGCGATCGCGCAGATACGTCAATGCGATCCGAAATACGACATCTCGGTGATCTTCGACCGCCTGTCTAAATGTTTGTTCTTCCATAATCACCTCCCGGTGACGTTAATGGTTCTCGATGAGGCCCTCACCATAGATACGCTTTGACCGAACAGAATGTTTCAAATTCAAGCAGGAAAAACCTACCAAAATAAACCGTCCCTTATTGGCAAGGGATCAACGGAACGCAACAGGTTGAGCATACGCAAGCGAGCGGCCCCCAGAGCGTACAAGGTGGCATGAAAAAGGCAGGGCATTGACCTTTTGGTCATGCCCTGCCTTTTGAATGACAGATTGTAGCTCTGGGGGCCGCGCAGCGACGGAGGTCGCCGCCGTTCGTTAGAACGGCGGAACTAATTACTCCTCGTCGTTGTCCTTGGCCTCTTCGGCGTCGTCGGTGTCCACGAGCTGGTTGAGCAACTCGTCGAGGGACGCCATGTCCTCGTTGATGGCACCGTTGGCGGGAGCCTTCTTGTCGTCGATCGGGGCGCCCAGGAGCTCCTCGTCGGCGTCGGCGTGATGCGTCGGAGCGGAGGTACCCAGCAGGATATCGTCCGGACCGTCGGGGCTAAAGACCATCTGCAGCAGCTGCGAGAGGTCTTCCTCGTCGGCAACGTCGTCGTTGTTCTCGAGGATGTAGAGCAGGTCGTGGGCCTCGAGGCCGTCACGGAGCTCCTCGATCGCCTTGGCACCGATGCCATCGATGCGCAGCAGATCCTCCTCGGACTTGCCGACCAGGTCGCCGACCGTCTCGATGCCGACCTCGCTAAACTTGTTGGTCCAGCGCTGCGACACGCCCAGGTCGTCGAACAGGTACAGGCGAGCCTTCTCGGCGGAGATGGTGTGGCCGTTGCGGGTGAACGAACCGTCAGCACCGCCGAACTCGTCGTAGCCGGCCCAGTCGAGCTGCTGCGGGAGCTGCTCGTCCAGGTCCTTGAGCTCAACCGGAGCCCACTCGGGCAGCGACTTGGCGTTGGGCGAAGCCGGGCCGTCGATGTCGACATAGCCGTCGGCCGTACGATACGTCAGCTTGGCGTTGGCGTACGGCTTGAGGCCCGTACCGGCCGGGATCTTCTTACCGACGATGACGTTGGACTTAAGGTCGAGCAGGTGGTCGACCTTGCCCTCGATGGCAGCCTCGGTAAGGACGCCGGCGGTACGGATGAACGAAGCGCTCGACAGCCAGGAGTCGATGTTGGACGCGACCTTGAGCGTACCCAGGATGACGGGCTCGGCCACGGGAGCCTGACCGCCCAGACGGGCAACGCGCTCGACCTCGTCGGCGAACTCGTAGCGGTCGACGTACTGACCAAGCAGGTACTTGGAGTCACCGGGGTTGGTGATCTGAACGCGACGCAGCATCTGACGTGCGAGCACCTCGATGTGCTTGTCGTTCAGGTCGACGCCCTGGCTGGTGTAGACATCCTTGACGCTCTCGACGAAGGTGTGCATCGTCGACTCGATGTCGGTCAGCTTGCGCAGGTTGCGGAAGTTGACGAAGCCCTTGGTGATCTGGTCGCCGGCGCGAACCTCGCAGCCGTCCTCGATCTCGGGCATAAAGCGCACCGATGCGGGGACGCGACGCTCGTCGAGGACACGGGTGTGATCCTCGGAGTCGGTGAGCGTCAGCACGTACTCGGACTTCTCGGGCTTAATCGAGAGGTGGCCGGAGTACGGAGCCAGCTCGGCCTCGCGGCCCAGAATCTTCTCGTTGACGTTGCCGACGATATCGAACATACGGCTGACCGTAGGCAGACCCTGCGTAATATCGTCGACGCCAGCGACGCCGCCGGAGTGAATGGTACGCATCGTAAGCTGCGTACCGGGCTCGCCGATGGACTGGGCGGCAATAATGCCGACGGCAGTACCGATGGCGACCGGACGACGGGTGGAAAGATCCCAGCCGTAGCACTTCTGGCACACGCCGTACTTGGAGCGGCAGGTGAGCAGTGCGCGGAGCTTGACCTTCTTGAGGCCGGCATCGACCATCTTCTGGATGTCGGCGACCTTCTCGATGTAGCCGTCCTGCTCAAAGAGCACGGTGCCATCGGGAGCCACGACGTCCTCAATGAAGCAACGGCCGACGAGGTCGGTGTTGAGGTCGGTGGTGCCGGGGATGATGAGGTTGTAGGTGACGCCCTCGTGCGTACCACAGTCCTCCTCGCGGACGATGACGTCCTGGGCCACGTCGACCAGACGACGGGTCAGGTAACCAGAGTCCGAGGTATGGGATGCGGTATCGACCAGGCCCTTACGAGCGCCGTAGGTCGAAATGAAGTACTCGAGCGGCAGCAGGCCCTCGCGGAAGTTCGCCTTAATGGGAAGGTCGATCGTCTCGCCGGACATGTCTGCCATCAGGCCACGCATGCCGCCGAGCTGACGCAGCTGGGTCTTAGAACCACGGGCGCCGGAGTCGGCCATCATGTAGAGCGGGTTCTCCTCGTCGAACAAGTCGAGCATGAGCGCTGCGACCTTGTCGGTACAAGCGGTCCACTCGTTAACGACTTCGATGTGGCGCTCCGTCTCGTTGATGAAGCCCTCCTCGAAGTACTCGTTGATCTGGTCGACGTTAGCCTGGGCGCGGTCGAGCAGCTCCTGCTTCTCATCAGGGATGAGAGCGTCCCACACCGAGATGGTGAGGCCGGCGCGGGTAGCGTAGTGGAAGCCGGAGTACTTGATGGCGTCGAGAATCGGGCCGACCTTGGCCTCGGGGTAACGATCGCAGCAGTCGGCAACCAGCTTGGCCACATCGCCCTTGACCATCTTGTAGTTCATGAACTCGTAGTCTTCGGGCAGGCACTGGCGGTTGAAGATGATGCGGCCGATAGAGGTCTCGAAGCGCGCGGTCTTGTTGCCGGTGACGTCGTAGTCGACAAACTCGTTCTTGCCGTTCTTGACGCGGAAGATACGGGTGCCGTCCTCGTTGATGACGTTGGCGTTCTCGGCGGACACGCGGACCTGGATCTTGGCCTGCATGTCGACCTCGGAGCGGCAGTCATAGGCGTGCAGCGCGTCGTCGAAGCTGGCGAACACGTGGTTCTCGCCGGGCAGGCCGTCGCGGACCTGGGTGAGGTAGTACACACCGATGATCATGTCCTGCGAGGGGATGTTGACCGGCTTGCCGGATGCCGGCGAGCGCAGGTTGTTCGCAGAGAGCATGAGCACGCGAGCCTCGGCCTGAGCCTGGCTGGACAGCGGCACGTGGACAGACATCTGGTCGCCGTCGAAGTCGGCGTTGAAGGGCGAGCAGACCAGCGGATGCAGGTGGATAGCCTTGCCCTCGACCAGCACCGGCTCAAAGGCCTGGATGGACAGACGGTGCAGGGTCGGTGCACGGTTGAGCAGCACGACACGGCCGTCGATGACCTCTTCGAGGATATCCCACACAAAGGTGGCACCGCGGTCGATAGCGCGCTTGGCGCCCTTGATGTTCTCGACCTTGCCAAGCTCGACCAGGCGCTTCATGACGAAGGGCTTGAAGAGCTCCAGCGCCATGGTCTTGGGCAGACCGCACTGGTGCAGCAGCAGCTTGGGGTCGGTAACGATGACCGAACGGCCGGAGTAGTCGACACGCTTGCCCAGCAGGTTCTGACGGAAACGACCCTGCTTGCCCTTGAGGGCCTCGGCGAGCGACTTGAGCGGGCGACCGCCACGGCCAGAGACCGGGCGACCACGACGGCCGTTGTCGAACAGGGCGTCCACGGACTCCTGGAGCATGCGCTTCTCGTTGTTCACGATGATCGCGGGGGCGTCCAGGTCGAGCAGGCGCTTGAGTCGGTTGTTGCGGTTGATCACGCGACGATACAGGTCGTTGAGGTCGGATGCGGCGAAGCGGCCGCCGTCGAGCTGAACCATCGGGCGCAGATCGGGCGGAATGACCGGGATGACGTCCAGGATCATGTTCGCGGGGCTGTTGCCGCCCTTCAGGAAGGCGTCAACGACCTCGAGGCGCTTGACGGCCTTCTCGCGCTTCTGCTTCTGGGAGTCCTCGTCGGCGATGATGGCCTTGAGCTTCTCGGCCTCGGAGGGGAGGTCGATGGCAGCGAGCAGGTCGCGGACGGCCTCGGCACCCATACCACCCTTGAAGTACATGGAGTAGTAACGGGTCATCTCGCGGAACAGCGGCTCATCGGAGATGAGGTCGCGCTCGGTGAGCTTCATGAAGGCGTTGAAGGCGTCCGTGCGGAGCTGCTTCTCGTCCTTGCACTCTTCCTCGATGTCGACGATGCCAGAGGCGATCTCCTCGGGGGTCAGCGGCTCCTCGTCGGAGAACTCGTCAAAGTTCTCGGGGTTGCCCTGCTCCTTGAGGGACTCGATCTGGCGGGCGCACTCGGCATCGATCTCTTCCAGATCGGCGGCGAGCTCCTCGCGCAGGTCGTCAGCGTCGGCCTCGCGAGCCTCGTAGTCGACCTCGGTGATGATGTAGCTGGCAAAGTACAGAACCTTCTCGAGGTCCTTGGACTTGATGTCGAGCATACGGCTCATCGGGAAGCTCGTGGGGCTCTTGAAGTACCAGATGTGGGACACGGGAGCGGCGAGCTCGATGTGACCCATGCGGTCGCGACGCACCTTGGCCGAGGTGACCTCGACGCCGCAGCGCTCGCAGACGATGCCCTTAAAGCGGATGCCCTTGTACTTGCCGCAGGAGCACTCCCAGTCCTTGGCGGGACCGAAGATCTTCTCGCAGAACAGGCCGTCCTTCTCGGGCTTGAGGGTACGGTAATTAATGGTCTCCGGCTTCTTGACCTCACCGTGCGACCAGGAACGGATCTGGTCGGCGGAGGCAAGGGAGATCTTTACCGAGTCAAAATCAGTAGCTTCGAAATCTGCCACAGTCAACTACTCCTTATCAGTGGTCGTGGCGGCGACAGCCTCGGGTGCCTCGGCGGTCTCGGCATCCTCGGCCTCGACGTCGGTGTCAACGCCGGCGAGCGCAGCCAGGTCGTCGAGAGCAGAGGTCTCCTCGGCGGTCACAGGGGCGGAGGCGTCCTCGTCGGCATCGTGCATGGGCTCGATGTCCAGCGCGAGGGAGCGGATCTCCTTGACGAGAACCTTGAAGGACTCGGGGATACCCGGGACAGGAACGTTCTCGCCCTTGACGATGGACTCGTAGGTCTTGACGCGGCCCACGGTATCGTCGGACTTGACGGTCAGGATCTCCTGCAGGACGTTGGAAGCACCGTAAGCGTACAGTGCCCAAACTTCCATCTCGCCGAAGCGCTGGCCGCCGAACTGGGCCTTGCCGCCCAGAGGCTGCTGGGTAACCAGGCTGTAAGGGCCGGTCGAACGGGCGTGGATCTTGTCGTCGACCATGTGGCCGAGCTTGAGGATGTAGGACGTACCCACGGTAATGGGCTCGCGGAACTCCTCGCCGGTGCGGCCGTCGAACAGACGAGTCTTGCCGCGCTCGTCAAGCTGGGTGACGAACTCGGGGCGCATGTGATCGCCAAAGGCAGCGGTGGCCTTGTTGAGCATGTTCTTGTTGGCACGACGAATGACCTCGGCGATCTCGTCCTCCTTGGCGCCGTCGAAGACGGGCGTAGCGGTGAAGAACGGACCGGGGACGTACTTGTCGGAGTCGGCCTGCTCGGTATCCCAACCGCAGGCAGCAGCCCAGCCAAGGTGGCACTCGAGCAGCTGGCCGACGTTCATACGCGAAGGAACGCCCAGCGGGTTGAGGATAACGTCGATCGGGGTACCGTCAGCCATGTAGGGCATGTCCTCGACCGGCAGAACGTTACAGATAACACCCTTGTTGCCGTGGCGGCCGGCAATCTTATCGCCCTGCTGGATCTTACGACGCTGGGCGACGTAGACGCGCACCTGCTCGTTGACGCCGGGGGCCAGGTCGTCGCCGTTCTCGCGGCTAAAGCGGACGACATCGATGACGCGGCCGTAAGCGCCGTGAGGCATCTTAAGGGAGGTATCGCGGACGTCGTGGGCCTTGGCACCGAAGATGGCGCGCAGCAGGCGCTCCTCGGCGGTCAGAGCGCTCTCGCCCTTAGGCGTGACCTTGCCGACCAGGATGTCGCCAGGGCCGACCTCGGCGCCGATGCGGATGATGCCGTCCTCGTCGAGGTTGGCAAGCATGTCCTCGGAGAGGTTCGGGATCTCGCGGGTGATCTCCTCGGGGCCGAGCTTGGTGTCGCGGGCGTCGATCTCGTGACGGGTGATGTTGATGGTCGTCAGCAGGTCCTCGGCCACCAGGCGCTCGGACACGACGATACCGTCCTCGTAGTTAAAGCCTTCCCACGGCATGTAGGCCACAGTGAGGTTCTGACCCAGTGCGAGCTCGCCATGATCGGTCGAAGGACCGTCAGCCAGGGGCTCGCCCTGCTCAACGGTGTCACCGACGCGCACGAGCGGACGGTGGTTGATGCAGGTGGACTGGTTGGAGCGCTGGTACTTGGCCAGATGATACTCGTCCATGCCGCCGGCATGCTTGACGATAATCTTGGCGGCGTCGGCAAAGATGACCTCGCCGGCGTTCTTGGCCAGGGTGACCTCGCCGGAGTCCAGAGCGGCGCGACGCTCCATGCCGGTACCGACATAGGGAGCGGCGGGGTGAACCAGCGGCACGGCCTGACGCTGCATGTTGGCGCCCATCAGCGTACGCTTGGCGTCGTCGTGCTCAAGGAACGGGATCAGCGTGGCTGCGACGGAGAGCATCTGACGCGGCGAGACGTCCATGTAGTCGACGTCCTCGACGGGCACGTCGGCGGGAGCGCCGAAGGAGCCGTCGAAGTCGCGGGTACGGGCGATCACGGTGTGCGGACGGACAAGCTTGCCCTCGGCATCGGTCGTGATGAACTCGTTGGTCTTGGGATCGAGCGGCGTGTTGGCCGGCGCGATGACGTGCTTCTCTTCCTCGTCAGCGGTCATCCAGTCGATCTGGTCGGTGGCAACGCCGTTCTCGACGCGACGGAACGGGGCCTCGATGAAGCCATACTCGTTGACGCGGGCGTAGAGGGCGAGCGAGCCGATCAGGCCGATGTTGGGGCCTTCGGGGGTCTCGATCGGGCACATGCGGCTGTAGTGCGAGTTGTGAACGTCGCGGACGGCCGTCGGCACGTTGGTGCGGCGGCTGGAGCCGGACTTGTGGCCGGCAAGACCACCAGGGCCGAGTGCGGACAGACGGCGCTTGTGGGTCAGACCGGTCAGGGGGTTCGCCTGGTCCATGAACTGCGAGAGCTGCGAGGAACCGAAGAACTCCTTGATGGAGGCCACGATCGGGCGGATGTTGATGAGCGACTGCGGGGTGATCTCGTCGATGTCCTGGGAGCTCATGCGCTCACGAACGACGCGCTCCATACGGCTCATGCCGATACGGAACTGGTTGGCGACGAGCTCGCCAACGGTGCGGATACGGCGGTTGCCAAAGTGGTCGATGTCGTCGACCTTGAAGCCCTGCTCGCCGGCAGCGAGGGACAGCAGGTAGCGCAGCGTCGCGACGATATCCTCGTCGGTGAGCACCGTGACCTCTTCCTCGGTGGTGAGGTTGAGCTTCTTGTTGACCTTGTAACGACCGACGCGGGCCAGATCGTAGCGCTGCGGGTTAAAGAGCAGGCCCTCGAGCAGGCTGCGGGAAGCGTCCACGGTGGGAGGCTCGCCCGGGCGCAGGCGACGGTAGATCTCGATGAGGGCGTCCTCGCGGGTGAGGGCGGTGTCGCGCTCCAGGGTGCGCTTGATCACATCGGAGTTGCCGAGCAGCTCGATGATGTCGTCGTTGGTGACGGCGATGCCAAGGGCGCGCAGGAACATCGTGGCGCTCTGCTTGCGCTTACGGTCGATGGAGACCATGAGCTGGTCGCGCTTGTCGACCTCAAACTCAAGCCAGGCACCGCGGGAAGGGATGATCTGGGCCTTGTAGATCTGCTTGCCCGAATCCATCTCGGAGCTGTAGTACACACCCGGGGAGCGGACGAGCTGCGAGACGACGATACGCTCGGTACCGTTGATGATGAAGGTGCCCTGATCGGTCATCATGGGGAAGTCGCCCATGAAGACGAGCTGCTCCTTGATCTCGCCGGTCTCCTTGTTGGTGAGACGGACGTCGGTCAGAAGCGGAGCCTGATAGGTCATATCCTTCTCGCGGCACTCCTCGACGGTGTGCGCGGGGTCGCCGAACTGATGCTCGCCGAAGGTAACCTCGAGAACATGGTTCTGACTCTGGATGGGGCTGGATTCCTTGAACGCCTCACGAAGGCCCTCATCCTTAAAACGCTCAAAGGATTCCCTTTGAACAGAGATAAGGTTGGGGAGCTCCATGGCCTCCGGGATTTTCCCGAAGCTGACGCGCTTGCGCTCAGTGGCAGTGTATGCGTAGGTCACCAGGTTTTTCCTCCTTCACGGAAATGCTCGGTGGGTTGGCGAGGCATAGCTTCGCCAGTTATCGCAACCTAATAGTTTATCAGGTACCGACCGTTGGGCAAGAAAAGCCTTGACGCGATTGAGTTTTTGGAGTAGCAAAGTTTTTCGACAGAAAACACGCAGGTAGATATATGTGTATCGAACATCTGTTCATATATTTTCTGTGAACAGAGAGCCGGCAATCGCAGCTCTTATAAAAAACGGGCGCGAACCGAGGTCCACGCCCGTAAATGTCGATGCCCGAAGGCTTACTTGCGCATCAATCCGCCGCGCTCGTCGATGGCGTCCCAGAAGGCATCGGCAAAGCGGGGGTCGCTTGCAGCCATGAGGGCGTTGGTGGCCATCCAGCCAGAGGGAGTGCCGGTGTCGTAGCCCGACAGCGGGTCGATGACGACTGCATACATGGCCTCGCGGTCGAGCGAACGGGCCATGGCGTCGGTGAGCTGGATCTCGCCGCCCTTGCCGGCCTGCTGATCTGCCAGCAGGTCCATGACCAGCGGGCTCAGCAGGTAGCGACCGACGATGTACAGGTTGGACGGAGCCGCCTCGGGAGCGGGCTTCTCAACCAGACCGCCGATGCGCCAGACAGCACCGGGCTCGGCATCGGCAACGTCCTCGGCGCCCTCGAGCGAACCGACGCGCTCGCCGGCGATAACGCCGTAGCGGCTGACTTCCTCGGGCGAGCAAGCGGCGACGGCGATAACCGAAGCGCCACCGTGCTCCTTAGAAACGGCGAGCATCTTGTCGCAGATGTCGCGGTTAGGCACAACGTAGTCGCCCAGAAGAACCAGGAAATTCTCCCCTGCCACGGCGTCGGCAGCAGAGCGAATAGCATGGCCGAGGCCCTTGGGCTCGTACTGATAACGGAAGTCGACCGGCATACCGCCAGCGTGGGCGACGGCATCGGCATAGGCGTTCTTGCCGCGCTCGCGCAGCAGGTTCTCGAGCGAACGGTCGGGCTGGAAGTAGTTCAGCAGCTCGGGCTTGCCGGGCGAGGTAACGATGATGGCATCGTCGACCTCCTCGGGGTCGAGTGCCTCCTCGACGACATACTGGATGACCGGCTTGTCGAGCACCGGCAGCATCTCTTTGGGCGTGCACTTGGTGCCAGGCAGAAAACGCGTGCCAAGACCGGCGGCGGGGATGATTGCCTTCATGTTATTCAAAGATCCTTTCGCAGGCGCAAAAGCGCCCCGTGCGTGCGGCGCACAGCCGCAGACCAAATTGCGATACCCAAGCATCTTACCGCTGGAACTATATGTCGCTACAAGGCAGAGACAATTCTTCAGCAGGTCAACGCAAATTATTGCTCGAATGGTGCAATTTTATTGCCCAACGGCAGGGCACCCGATACGACGCAAATCACAGAACATGGCAGTTTGAGCAACCGATGCCGAGGGACCGAAAAACAAAAAAGACGGGGCTCGCAATGCGAACCCCGTCTGCAAAGAAATCTGGCGAGAAAGCCTGATTACTTGAGGGTGACAGCAGCGCCAGCAGCCTCGAGCTTCTCCTTGGCAGCCTCGGCGTCCTCCTTCTTGGCACCCTCGAGAACAGCCTTGGGAGCGCCCTCGACGACCTCCTTGGCCTCCTTCAGGCCAAGGTTGGTGAGCTCACGGACGGCCTTGATGACCTGGATCTTGTTGTCGCCGAAGCCCTCGAGCACGACGTCAAACTCGGTCTTCTCCTCGGCCTCAGCAGCGCCAGCAGCGGGAGCGGCGACAACAGCGGCAGGAGCAGCGGCGGAAACGCCGAAGGTGTCCTCGATAGCCTTAACGAGCTCGGAAGCCTCGAGAAGGGTCATTTCCTTAAGAGCATCGATGATCTCATCGGTGGTAAGCTTAGCCATTTCTAAGTCCTTTCGGTTTCCGTGCGGATGCACGGAGATCAGTTAAAACACGGCGCGAATGCGCCAGGGGTGCGGCGTTGCCGCCGCGGGTGAAAACAGCAACTAGGCTGCCTTCTGCTCGGAGACCTGCTGGATCGAACGAGCGAGACCAGAGGAAACGCCGTTGACGCAGACAGCGATGTCGCGAGCGAAACCGGAGATGAGGCCGGCGATCTGGCCGAGAAGCTGATCCTTGGTGGGCAGCTCGGCGATAGCCTTAACATCATCAGCGGAAACGGCCTTGCCGTCGGAGATACCGCCCTTGATCTCAAGGACGCCCTTGGACTTAGCGGAGAAGTCCTTAAGGGCCTTAGCGGCCTCGACCGGCTCGGTCTCGTAGAACACATAAGCGACGGGGCCGGCGAGGATCTCGTCGATCTCGGGCTGCTCCTGGTTCTTGAGAGCGATCTTGACCAGGTTGTTCTTGTAGACCTTCATCTCGGCGCCGCACTCGCGAAGCTGATGACGCAGCTCCTGAGCCTGCTTAACCGTCAGACCGTTGTAGTTGACGACGAACAGACCGGCGTTCTCGGCGATACGGGACTCGATCTCTGCAACCTTGTCGATTTTGTACTGCTGGGGCATAAATTACACCTCCTCGAATTCTTTCCGGGCACGGTCCGCCACAAGGACGTGACGGGGGCATGTCCAAAAAGAAAGCCCCCGCGCTGCATGAGCGACGGGGGCGAGAAGACATATCTACTCGACCACCTCGGCTGGCGGGATATCCCATTAAGCTCGCGGGCGATGCCCGTTTGCACCGGCTGTCTCTGGCAGCGGATTCGTGCGTGAACCGAAAGTATTATGGCGGGGACCCCGGCGTCGGTCAACGGGTGCGAGGATTCGTACACAAACCCTGCATACGCTCCGGTCCGAGGGGCCGGGTTGAGATTTTCGCTCGGTCAAGTCCTGGCTCGCACGAAGAGCACATTAAGTGCTCTTCGGCTCGTGCGGAATCTACGAAAATCTCAACCCGGCCCCTCGGACCGGAGCTGCGGTAACTTTGCTGCGAATCCTCGTGTCAGTTGAGCGACGCGCCCCACGCATAACCCTTATGTCGGTAGGCTGATGCGTTGCGTCCCTGATGGCTACAGGGTTGAAACGAAGGTGGACAGGCGGTGGAGGCCTTCGTCTAGGTCTTGGTCGGAGACGCAGTAGCTGAGGCGGATGTGGCCTTCGGTTCCGAAGCAGTTTCCGGGAACTAGGGCTACGTTGGCCTCTTTGATGGCTTTGATGCAGAAGGCTTCGCTTGTTAGGCCGTACTGTTTGATGCTGGGGAAGGTATAGAAGGCTCCTGCGGGCTCTACTGCATCGAGGCCCATGGCGTTTAAGGCTGCGAGTACGCGTTCGCGGCGGGCTCGGTAGACTTTGAGCATGGGGGTTGGGTCGACGGTGAGGGCTCGGGCTGCGGCGTCCATTTCGAAGGAGACGGCGCTCGATACTAGGTATTGGTGAGCTTTTGCGATCTCGGCGATGACGGGTGCCGCTGCTGCGAGCCAACCCAGGCGCCAGCCGGTCATGGCCCAGGGCTTGGAGAAGCTCTCGATGACTACCGTCTGCTCACGCAGCTCCGGGTGACGCTGAGCAAAGCGCTCGTAGCCATCCACATAAACCAGGCGGTTGTATACGTCGTCGCAGACCACGTAGATGCCCGCCTGCTCTGCCACGTGTGCCATGGCGTCGAGCGATGCCGCGTTGAGAATGCAGCCCGTGGGGTTATTGGGCGAGCAGATAACGATGGCCTTGGTCGCCGGGGTCACACAGGCGCGAAGCGCATCCTCGTCAATCTGAAATTGCGCAGGCTCCGTATCCAAAAAGACCGCTTTGGCGTGATTGGCTACGACGATGCTCTCGTACAGGCCAAAGGCCGGCGTGGGGATAATAACCTCGTCGCCGGGGTTGAGCATAGCCATGAATGTTGCCGACAGGGCCTCGGTCGCGCCGTCGGTCAGGATGACCTCGTCGGCCGAAAACGCAAGTCCCGCATCCCCCATGTAGGCAGATAACGCCTCACGCAGGGCGGGGCGACCGTTGTTGGGCGGATAGTGCGTGTCGCCGCGGTCCAACGAAGCAGTCACCTCGGCGCTAATCACATCGGGCGTGGGAAAATCGGGCTCGCCGAGCGCGAGCCCGATGCACCCCGGGTGCTGGGCGGCGAGCGCGTTGATTCGGCGGATGCCGGAGGGCTTGAGCGTGGCAAGCGAGGTATTCATGGGCAGGCGCATGGCGTTCCTTTCGTAAGGGTTGCACTAGGATAGCGCGGCGAGGCGCCGCCGGACGGTGTAACCTAAACGGAAATGAACCGGAAAGGAGGCGGCATGGAGACGACCGCACGCGGCGATGTACCAAAAACGCTGCAAACCATTGCGTATATCAGCATTCCCAATAGCGCCGATCTTGAGTTTTTGCTTTGGGACCTGCAGGATGCCATCGCCGCCTATGCACAGCTTTCCGGCACTGTGCTCCCCCGCCCGGTCGATTTGGAGGCGGATGATGCCGGCAGCGTTGCCGGTACCGCCGATGGCATTGTGTTCGCCGTTGAAGATGCACCCAATGATGAAGCGATGGCGCCCATTGAGCAGGTGCTCGACCGCTTTGGCGGCGCAGGGACGCGTGTCTATGTTGTTGTCCAGGCCGACGTCGGCGGCCTCGAGCGAGCACACGGGCTCGTCGTGCGTCTGCGAGCGACGTGCGACCTTCGTGGGCTGTCATGGTGCGGCGGCGTTGTCGTCTGTACCGGCAGCGGCTTCGCGGCGCTTCGTCACTCACCGCGCATGGGACTCTTGCGGCGACCGTTTTCGGAAGCGATGGACAAGCTCGTAGGCGCCGTTCGTATGGGCTGTTCGGTTGAGCATGCGCAGCGACTTGGTGGTGGTAATGCCGAGGACGTCGACGCCGACGGCATGATTTGCACCGAGCCAGCCGTGCCCGCGCCGATCTGGCGAGGCGTTCTGAAACGTCTGGGCGCCCACGCTCAAACAAAAATCTAAATTAAATAACAGCCCAGTCAACGGCTTCACTCCAACGCTCGACAAGCCGCTCCAAACGCCACGCCGCGTTGGCAGGACTCGTCGACGGCAGCACGATGGCGGGTAGCCCCGTCCGCTCTTGTAGATAGCGTTTGTAGAGCCGCCCGGCCGCGCCGCCGTTGCAGATAACGACCTCAATCGGCGTGACATCGGTAATGCGCTCGACATGCGCCGGAACGACGTTTTTGATGCTCGCGTCGCTTGAGCCCTTGATGTCACAGCTCTCGATCACGTCCCACAGGGCCACGCCGCCGTTGAGCAGCATAGCCCGCTTGGCAGCAACCGAGGCGTCGAGCGTCGCGGGCTCGCCGCTCGCCAAAGAGTCTCCCTCGTTGGGCGGCACGGGCACACCGAGGCACGCGGCCATCACACGCCAAAAGCGATTCTGAGGGTTGCCGTAATAAAAGGCGTTGGCGCGCGAAAGCACCGAGGGAAACGATCCGAGCACCAAAACGCGCGAGTGCTGGTCGAACACAGGCTCAAACCCATGCTCAATATGTTGATAGCCCTCGTCGGACGCAGCCATGGCCTAGGCCCTCAACAGATAGCGCACCTCGTAGGGTGCAAGCTCAAGGGCACCCGTTAGCTCGACTGTGGGCGCGCCGTCGGCAAGTAGGTCGGCAAAGGAGCCGTTGAGCTCGCCGGCTCCAAAGGTATAGGGCTCGTTCACGGCATTGACCGCCACGAGCACCGTCGCGTCGTCGCAGGCGCGCTCGAACAGCAGCTGCTTGTTCTGAATCACCACGTTGCGATAGGCACCATAGTTGAGGGCACGGGCCGCCGCGTCGTCTGCCGAGCGCAGGTGCGCGAGCTGCTTGATGAAGGCCGTCAGCTCGTTGGGCGCAGGCTCATCGAGCGCAGGTCGCAGCGCCCAGTCACCATCGGGGCCGCCCTTTTCGCCAGGAATCCCCCACTCGCTGCCATAGTAGACGCACGGAATGCCCGGCATGCCAAAGAGCATGCCATAAGCGGGGCGCAGACAGGACTTGTCGGTAAGGATGCTCGCCAGGCGCGGCACATCGTGGTTGTCGACAAACGACAGCAGATGCTTGCCGCGATAAATGCACCACGGGTCACCGCCAAACTGGCGGTGCAGCGAGTGCGCGATCTCGAACATATTGACCGAGTTAAAGCTGGAGTACAGGCCCTTGTAGCACTCGTAGTTGGTGCAGGAGTCGAGCATCTCGTCGTTGACGATCTGGTTGTAGTCGCCGTGGAGCGTCTCGCCGATCAGCACAAAGTCGGGCTTGAGCTCACGGGCAAAGGCGTGCAGGCGGCGCATAAAGTCGCGGTCGAGCATATAGGCAACGTCCAGGCGCAGGCCGTCGACGCCAAAGACGTCGGCCCAACGGCGCACGGACTCGAGCAGGTAATCGACCACGGCGGGGTTTTGCAGGTTGAGCTTCACGAGCTCAAAATGGCCTTCCCAGCCCTCGTACCAAAAGCCATCGCCATAGCAGGAGTCGCCGTCAAAGCTGATGTGGAACCAATCCTTGTAGGGCGAGTCCCACTTGCGCTCCTGCACATCGCGGAAGGCCCAAAAGCCACGGCCCACATGGTTGAAGACCGCATCGAGCACCACGCGGATGCCATGGGCGTGCAGCGTCTCGCACACGGCGGCAAAATCGGCATCCCCACCCAGGCGACGGTCGATATGGCGCAGGCTGCGCGTGTCGTAGCCATGGCTGTCGGATTCGAGCGGCGGGTTAATGAGCACAGCACCGATGCCGAGCTCTTGCAGGTAGTCGGCCCATTGGGCGATCTTCATGATGGGCGCATCGGGGTTGGGCGCTGCGTTGGCAGCCTGGGCGAGCTCATCTTCGGCAACGGGCGCGGCGTTTTCGCGCGGAGCTCCGCAAAAGCCCAGCGGATAGATCTGATAGAACGTCGTCTCGTATGCCCACATAGCAACCTCCCGGTAAGCTCAACACAACGACATCCATTGTATGCCCGCCGCGTATCCCCTCCCCCAAAATAAGTTGCGGTGAAATAATTCCTGCTTGGGCCTTCAGAGGCCTTAAACAGGAGCTATTCCACCGCAGCTGATGAGGGGACGTGATTAGGCGACGGGCTTTGCGCGGCGTATGGCCGGGAACAGCACCGTGATGGCGAGGATGACGCCCACGACGGTAATCGCCCCGCCCGCGAAGCCAATCCAAGCGATACCGGGACCCGAAACCACGGCGCCACCGATTGCGGTGCCCGTGCCGATACCCAGATTGAACAGGCCCGAGAAGATCGACATGGCGACGGCCGACGAATCCGCCGGTGTGTACTTGATGAGCTCGGCCTGAAACGCCACGTTAAAGGCCGTGGCGCAGCAGCCCCATAGCGCGCAAACAGCGAGAACGGCGACGAGCGACGGTGCAACCGGACCCATGAGCAGCAGAGCCACCGGCACGCCGGAGAGCGTGATAGCCAAGAACGGGAAGCGATGCCCATCGAACAGACGGCCGAACAGCCAGCTTCCGAGCAGACCAGAGCAGCCGAACGCCGTCAGCGTCATGGTAATAGCGCTTGCGTCGACGTGCGCGACCTGCGCCAGGAACGGCTCGATATAGCTGTAACCCGCATAATAGCCGGTTGCCATAAAGACCGTGACCGCGTAGAGCGCGATCAGGAACGGGTTCTTGAGCAGCACGGGCAGCTGTTTGACGGTAAAGCGCTCACCCGCCGGCATAGCCGGAAACACCGCGGCTTGGTACACCACCGCGGCGGCAGAGAAGGCACCGACCACGGCGAATGTCATGCGCCAGCCCACGGCCAGCCCGATGGCGCGGCCGATCGGCAGGCCAAAAATCTGCGCGATGGACGAGCCCGTGGCGATTATGCTGATGGCGAGCGCCCCATGGCGGGTGTCGACCAGGCGCGAAGCCATGATCGAGGCGACCGACCAGAACACGGCATGCGCGCAGGCGACCACCAGACGCGCGCAAACCAAAATAGGATAGGTGGGCGCCAAGGCGGACAAGAACTGGCCGAGCGAAAACACGGCCAAAACGCCCAGCAGCATCCGCTTGAACTCAAAGCGCGAGGCAAACACCATGAGTGGCAGCGACAGCAGCATGACACCCCAGGCGTAGACCGAAATCATGATGCCTGCCTGGGCCTCGGTGAGCGAGAACGATGCGGCAATATCAGTCAGAAGGCCAATGGGCATGAACTCTGATGTGTTGAACACGAACGAACAGCAGGCAAGCCCGATAAGCGGGAGCCACTGCTTGAGCGAGATGCCATCTTGTCTTGCCTGAGTCATGTAGGAACCCCCTCCGATTGTCTTGAGCGATGGGCGATTATATAGCAACGGCCCCGCATCCGTCAGCAACAGATGCGGGGCCGTAATCAACTCAATACACAGAGGTTGCGCCATCAATAAATAACTAAGCCAGCCCCAGCAATATGCCCGCCGAATGCACGACAAACGCCACGATCCAGGCGACCGTCACCTGAAACGCGAACACGGCCACGGCATAGCGCGCGCCCAACTCGCTCTTGACGGCGCCGATTGCCGCTACGCAGGGCGGGTACAGCAGCGTAAAGACCAGGAACACGTAGGCGGTAAACGGCGAAAACATGGTCGACAGCGCCGCGGGCGACGTTGCGCCCAAAAGCACCGTGAGCGTCGAGATGACGCTCTCCTTGGCAATGAGTCCGGTGACGAGCGCCGTCGACGCACGCCAGTCGCCAAAACCGAGTGGGGCCAACACCGGCGCGATGATGCTACCCAGACCGGCAAGCAGACTCTGCGACTGATCGGCGACCACATTAAAGCGGATATCGAACGTCTGGAGGAACCAGATGACCACGGTGGCGGCAAAGATAATGGTAAAGGCCTTGGTAATAAAGTCCTTGGCCTTATCCCATGCCAGCATCACCGTCGTCTTGACGCTCGGCAGGCGGTAATTGGGAAGCTCCATGATAAACGGCACCGGGTCGCCCTTAAATGCCGTGCGGTTGAGCACCAGGGCGGCAATGCAGCCGACCACGATACCAATCAGATAGAGCGAGACCATGGCGGGAACTGTCGCCTGCGGGAAGAATGCCCCGCACAGCAGACCGTAGACCGGCAACTTGGCCGAACAGCTCATGAACGGCGTGAGCATGACCGTCATCTTGCGGTCGTGCTCGGATGGGAGCGTACGGGTCGACATGATAGCCGGCACGGTGCAGCCAAAACCGACGAGCATAGGCACGAAGCTGCGGCCCGACAGGCCAAAGCGACGCAGCACTTTATCCATGACAAAGGCCACACGCGCCATGTAGCCGGAGTCTTCCAGAATGGAGAGGAACAAAAAGAGCACGACGATAATCGGCAGGAAGGTCAGCACGCTGCCCACGCCCGTAAGCACGCCGTCGACAGCCAGCGAGCGCACTACGTCATTGGTGCCGAACGCCTTGAGACCCGCATCGGCCGAGGCGATGATGGCAGCGATGCCGTCCTCCATGAGTCCCTGCAACGCCGCGCCGATCACGCCAAACGTCAGCCAAAAGACGAGGCCCATGATCACCAGGAACGCCGGAATGGCCGTGTAGCGACCCGTCAGGATGCGGTCGATCTTGACGGAGCGCACGTGCTCGCGGCTCTCATGCGGCTTGACGACGCAGCGCCCGCACACGTCGCCGATAAAGCTAAAGCGCATATCGGCCAGCGCGGACAGGCGGTCGGTGCCGGCTTCGCCCTCCATCTGGGTAATGATGTGCTCGATAGCGTCGAGCTCATTGCGATCCAAGTGAAGCGCCTCGGTCACCAGCTCGTCGCCTTCAACCAGCTTGGTCGCCGCAAAACGCACCGGAATGTGCGCCGTCACGGCATGGTCCTCGATAAGGTTGGCAATGCCGTGGATGCAGCGATGCAGTGCACCGCCGTCCGAGCCATTGGGCGCACAGAAGTCCAGGCGACCGGGGCGCTCGCGGAACCGTGCCACGTGCAAGGCATGATCCACCAGCTCGCCGATGCCCTCGTTGCGGGCAGCGCTAATGGGGACAACAGGCACGCCCAACAGGCTCTCGAGCAGGTTGACGTCCACGGCGCCGCCGTTGGCCGTCACCTCGTCCATCATGTTGAGCGCGATGACCATGGGGCGGTCGAGCTCCATAAGCTGCAGCGTCAGGTACAGGTTGCGTTCGATATTAGTAGCGTCGATGATGTCAATGATGGCGTCGGGGTTTTCGTCCAGGATAAATTGGCGACTGACGATCTCTTCGCCCGTGTACGGAGACAGCGAATAGATGCCGGGCAGGTCGGTAACGCTTGCCTCGGGATGGTTACGGATGGTGCCGTCCTTGCGGTCGACCGTCACGCCGGGAAAGTTACCAACGTGCTGGTTGGAGCCCGTAAGCTGGTTGAACAGCGTGGTCTTACCGCAGTTTTGGTTGCCGGCGAGGGCAAAATGCAGCGGTGCGCCCTCGGGCACGGCCGTTTTTGCCGCACGAGGCGAATACGTCCCTTCGCCCAGGGCCGGGTGATCCGTCGTGCCGATTGCGGCGTTAACGCGCGGGCCGGTATCGGTGTCGTGCACATCCACGAGCTCAATGCGTGCGGCATCGTCCTTGCGCAGCGTCAACTCGTAGCCGCGCAGGCGAATCTCGAGCGGATCGCCCATGGGGGCATACTTCATCATGGTAACTTCGGTGCCCGGAGTTAGGCCCATGTCCAAAATATGCTGTCGGAGTGCCTGATCGTCCGATGCCACCGATGCGACAACGGCGTCCTTTCCAATCTCGAGTGTATCGAGCTTCACGCGCTCATCCTTTCGTTAGACGCGGTTAACCGTTTACCGGGGCTAACCAACTCGTAACGACAAATGATAGCGCTCTGAACTATTTTATAAAGTCAAATACCGATGTTTACCTGCGCAAACTTTATGCGGTGCGCCCCGAAGGCTCTTTGCGCATACCGCTCAGCGAGATCGAAATGGGACCCGACCGCGCGGTAGCAGTGAGTCGATCACCCTCAACCGACCCCGTGCATGTAAAGGGCGCCTTGCCCATCAAGACGTGGGAGATAGTACCCGAGAGCTCAAAGAAATCGCACTCAGCGCGGGCACCCGAGAGAGCGATATTGAGACCCCTGACGTTTAGTACTGCCCTGAGCGCGCCGTTCACCCCATGTGAAAACGTCACCTCGCCGCGCTTGCTCCCCACCGGCGTCTGGGCCAAAACCACATACGTACCCTCAAGCATGGCTCCTCCTCTAAGCAGACTTTTTGAAACGGGCAAGTAGTCTACTTTTACATATGGCGCTCCAGGAAACGGAAGGCCAGGCGGATCCAAGGACGGACTGCCACCTGCTTGTCCTCGTTGTCGACCGCGGTGTTGGCGTTGCCGAGCGAAAGGCCGTGACCGCCCTGGTCAAAGACGTGCATCTCGCAAGCGACGCCCTCCTCGGCCATGCGCTGCGCAAACGGATAGACCTGTGCGATCGGCGCTGTCTTGTCGTCGGACACGCCCCACACAAAGGTCGGCGGCATCTGGCGCGAAACATGCGTGGTAGGGCAAATGTCGGTCAGGTGCTCATCGGTCGCCTCGCCGCCCGTCACCATCGACAGATAGTCGTTGAGCAAATCGCGCCCTGTCTTGCCACCCGTCTTGGGCACGCGCAGGTCGATGCGCGGGTCACGCGTCTGCATATCGCGCACATAGGCAAGGTCGAGCAACGGATAGCCCAGCACCACGGCGTCGGGACGAATGTCGTCCGGACGCGCCCCGGCAAGTGCCGCGAAGGGGCCGGTCTTCCACTGCGTTGCCAGCGAGGCGCAAATCATGCCGCCAGCAGAAAAGCCCACGACGCACACGCGCTTGGGATCGACATGCCACTCGTCGGCATTCGCACGCACCGTGGCGACCATCTTGGCAAGATCTGCCTGGGGGTGCGGAAAGCTCACGTCACCCGTAGAACTTGTGACATAGTTGAGCACAAAGGCCTGGTAACCGTGATCCAAAAACGCAAACGCCACGGGATCCTGCTCATGCGGAGCGATATGCGTAAACGCACCTCCGCCGCAGATAATCACGGCAGGGCGGCGGCCATTCGGTTTATCGGGCAGCGGTTCGGCACCCAAATACGTAAACGTCGCCGGATATTCCTCGGTCGGCTCCTCGCCCCACAGCGCATGGTTCTCGACAATCATATGTGCTCCCTTCGCGCAAATTAAGCGCCATTGTTTTTCGCCTTCAAGCGTACCCCACTTGAACCCGTGACGCAGAAACACGCCAGCAATAAGTTTCCCTTCAACTGATATATCACATAATCCCAGCTCAGAGGTATCGCTGAGCAGCGTAGAATAGGGGGTGTTGACCAAGCCGCGAAACAGATATGAAACGTTTCCGGCAAACCAAACGCGCGATACGCGCCTATTTAAGTTGGAGGCAACTATGGGTCTGCTCGATTCGCTTAAGTCCACCTTCACCTCGACCGGCGAGGCGTCCGTTCCGCCCGCAGCAAGCTTCGCCACCCGCGAAGGCGTCATCTATGCCCCCGTCAACGGCGTGCTCGTCAGCCTGGACGAGGTTCCCGACGAGACGATCGCCTCGGGCATGCTTGGCCAGGGCTATGGCATCGAGCCCATTACCGGCACCATCTATGCGCCCGCCAACGGCCGCATCGGCGCCACCACTGTCACCAACCACTCCATCGGCATGATTACCGAGGACGGTCTGCGCGTATTCATCCATGTTGGCCTGGGCACCGTGGAAATGAACGGCAAGGGTTTTGCCCGCTTTGTCGAGATGGGCGATGTGGTCAAGGCCGGCCAGCCGCTCATCAGCTTCGATCGCGAGGCCATCAAGGCCGCCGGCCACGAGGACATCGTGACCGTCATCGTCTCCGAGCTCGATCGTCTTAAGAGCATCGACCATGTCGGCGAGTCTGGAACGCTTATCGGCGGCAACCCGCTCGTCAAGCTTGGCGACCCGCTGCTGGTTGCCAAGACCAAGTAGCCAGGCCCCGCGCCACACAGCCAAAAGGCACCTCGTCAAGCGCCCGCGACCATTTGGCCGCGGGCGCTTTTCGTTTGAAAAACCATCCCGCCAATGCCTTATCTGTATAGCCCAAATGAGCCGAGCTGCTAGAATATCGAACTGTATGGATAACTATCATTCAACCGTTATGGGAGGATACGTGAACCGCACCAAAATCGCGCAGCTCTATGCCGATGCCGAGTCGCTCGGCGGCCAGACCGTCACCGTCGCCGGCTGGGTCAAGTCCATCCGCGACATGAAGAACTTTGGCTTTGTTACGCTCAACGACGGCAGCTGCTTCCGCGACCTGCAGGTCGTCATGAACCGCGAGGCACTCGACAACTACGACGAGATCGCCCATCAAAACGTCTCGGCCGCACTCATTTGCACCGGCACCGTCAAGCTGACCCCCGATGCGCCCCAGCCTTTCGAGCTTTCTGCCACCTCCATCGAGGTCGAGGGCGCGAGCGCCCCGGATTACCCGCTGCAGAAGAAGCGCGCAACCGTCGAGTTCCTGCGCACCCAGCAGCACCTGCGCCCGCGCACCAACCTGTTCCGTGCCGTGTTCCGCATCCGTTCTGTCGCGGCTGCCGCCATCCACCGCTTCTTCCAGGAGCAGGGCTTTGTCTACGTCAACACCCCTATCATCACCACGAGTGATTGCGAGGGCGCCGGCGAGATGTTCCGCGTGACCACGCTCGACCCCAAAAATCCGCCCCTCACCGAATCCGGCGAGGTTGACTGGAGCCAGGACTTCTTTGGAAAGCACGCGAGCCTTACCGTATCCGGTCAGCTCAACGCCGAGAACTTCGCCATGGCCTTTGGCGACGTGTACACCTTTGGCCCCACCTTCCGCGCCGAAAACTCCAACACCACGCGCCACGCCGCCGAGTTTTGGATGATCGAGCCCGAGATGGCCTTTGCCGATCTGAACGACTACATGGACAACGCCGAGGCCATGCTCAAGTACGTCCTTAAGGACGTCATGGCAACCTGCCCCGACGAGCTCAATATGCTCAACAAGTTTGTGGACAAGGGCCTGCTCGAGCGCCTGGACCACGTGGCAAACTCCGACTTTGCCCGCGTCACCTATACCGAGGCCGTCGAAATCCTGGAGCAGGCCGTCGCCGCCGGTCACAAGTTTGACTATCCCGTGAGCTGGGGCATCGACCTGCAGACCGAGCACGAGCGCTTCCTGACCGAGGAGCACTTTAAGCGACCGACTTTTGTGACCGACTACCCGGCCGAGATCAAGGCGTTCTACATGCGCATGAACGAGGACGGCAAGACCGTCGCCGCCGCCGACTGTCTGGTGCCGGGCATCGGCGAGATTATCGGCGGCTCCCAGCGCGAGGAGCGCCTGGATCTGCTCGAGGCCCGCATCAAGGACCTAGGCATGAATCCCGAGCAGTACAAGTACTACCTTGACCTGCGCCGCTACGGTTCCTGCAAGCACGCCGGCTACGGTCTGGGCTTCGAGCGCTTGGTCATGTATCTGACCGGTGTGGGCAACATCCGCGACGTCCTGCCGCACCCGCGCACCGTGGGCAACGCCGACTTCTAATCGTCGGACGCTAGCTCGCGTCGCCACACGCCAACGCTCATCGCACAAGCGTCTCTCGACATCGGTCGAGAGACGCTTTTTTCAACAGCATCCGTCAAGCTTTTGGCAAGTTTTTGGTCAGTTGAGCAGGGCTGTTGAAAACTCGAACCGCCGTTTGCCGACGGCCACCGACCGCCCAGAGTGCTCTGCGCCCCTGGGAAAGCCCCGCGTCCTAGGCTCCATACCGTCGCCACCCAAAACGGAAAGGACGTGGGCGCCATGACCGAAACCGCTGTTGAAACTTACGAGACCACGACGAGGGGCGCCGCTTCGATGGCAGCCTATCGCGCCGTTCGCATCCTGCAACTATTAAGCGAAAACACCGGCGAGGACAAGGCCATGCTTTCCGATGAGTTGATCCGGCGCCTCGCCCATCCCGACGACCCCGCCCGCATGCCCATCTCGGCGGCGCGGCGCAGCATCTACACCGCCATCTCCGCACTTCGCCATGCCGGATACGAAATTGAGTACAAGCGCGGCGTGGGCTATCGACTCTTGACCCGTCCGCTCACCGACGAAGAGATCATCCGGCTCCACGGCATGGTCATGCGCAACCGCTCCACGCCCATCGCCATTCGAAAGAGCATGGCGCAGCACCTGGTCGCCATGGCGAGTGCCGACGTTCGCGGCTACCTCGATGCACCCGAGCCTGCTCCAAGCGCAGGCGACAAATCCACCAAGGCCACACGCACGCCCGTCAAGCGCATCGATGCCTGCGAGCTCATCGAGCAGGCCATCGACCACGGAACCACGGTGAGTTTTGATATTTCGAGTGTCACGGCACGCGGAGAGGTCGAAGTGGCACGGATGACACTCCGGCCCTTTGCCATCAAGCAACGAGACGGCATCTCGTATTTGCTGGGAACGGTCTATGACGCGCGAGGCGCCGATGACACGTTGCGTACCGTAGAGATCGGCCGAATGAGAAACGTCACCACACGTCTCCTCGACGGCAAGAAGCTCTTCGCCGCCCTGGCCGAGGACGATGCCTCCTCCGCCGCATAAGACCCTCCGCCGCCCATTCGACTACCCGTACCGCCCATCCGATTCTGTATTAAAAAACCCGCCAGGCTGTTGTAAAAATGGACATCAGCGCTACTATAGTTCCACTTGCACTTTGTCCCAGTGCAGTGTTTCCAGCCATTTTTATACTGGGGGTAATGATATGAAGGACATCACCATCAGCCGCAGGAGCCTTCTGGTCTCCGCCGGTCTGCTCGCGCTCGCCCCGCTCGCCGGATGCGGCGGCAACTCTGGTTCCGGCTCTGCTGCCGCCGGTTCCGACTACACCATCGGCGTTCTGCAACTCACCGAGCACTCCGCACTCGATGCCGCCAACGACGGCTTTGTCAAGGCCATCAAGGAGAGCGGCCTTAAGGTCAAGATCGACCAGAAGAACGCCCAGAACGACCAGTCCACGTGTAAGTCCATCGCCGACAAGTTCGTGGGCGATGGCGTCGACCTGATCTATGCCATCGCTACGCCCGCCGCGCAGGCTGCCGCCGGCGCCACCGCTGATATCCCCATCGTTGGCTGCGCCATCACTGACTACGCCGCTTCCGGCCTGGTCCAGGACAACGACAAGCCCGGCACCAACGTCACCGGCGCCTCCGACCTCACCCCGGTCGCCGAGCAGCTCGAGATGATGCAGAAGGTCCTGCCCGACGTTAAGAAGGTCGGCCTGCTCTACTGCACCGCCGAGTCCAACTCCGACGTCCAAATCAAGGCCGCCAAGAAGGAGCTCAACAAGCTGGGCCTCGAGTACACCGACTTCACCGTCTCGAGCTCCAACGAGATTCAGTCCGTCGTCGAGTCCGCCGTGGGCAAGGTCGACGCACTCTACTCCCCCACTGACAACACCATCGCCGCGGGTGCTTCGCAGGTCGGCCAGATCTGCAAGGAGAACAAGCTCCCCTTCGTGACTGGCGAGGAGGGTATGTGCATGGCCGGCGGCCTGTTCACCCTCTCCATCAACTATAAGGACCTGGGCTACGCCGCGGGCGAGATGGCCGTTAAGATCCTGAAGGGCGAGGCCAAGCCCGAGGATATGCCGATCAAGCACCTCTCGAGCAAGGACCTGGTCGTCGTCAAGAACGACGAGATGGCCGAGGCTCTGGGTACCGACCTTTCCGCTCTGGACGAGTAGCGCCATGCGCGGGAACGCGTCTAGGGCCCGCACGCGCGTCACAGCCGCGTTATTCAATATCTGAGTCCTTGGGGCGAACGCTAAAGACCGGCGTTCGCCCTGCTTGTTTCGGATGAGACAAAACATCCGTCCGCCGCTCTTTTATGCATTGGTACCGCTATTATGGAAAATCACGTGTCCACCCTATCCTAGGAGGTATGAAGCATGCTCATTGCATTGCAGGGCGCCGTTTCGCAGGGCGTCCTCTGGGGCATCATGGTGCTTGGCGTGTTTATCACGTTCCGTCTGCTCGACATCCCCGATATGACCTGCGACGGCAGCTTTGCCCTCGGCGGCTGTGTCTGCGCCGTGCTCATCGTCAACAATAACGTTGACCCCTTGCTCGCCGTGCTGGCCGGCATGTGCGCCGGCGCCATCGCGGGCGCCGTCACGGGCATCTTGACCACCGTCTTTGAGATTCCCGCAATCCTCGCCGGAATCCTCACCCAGATCAGCCTGTGGTCCATCAACCTACGCATCATGGGCAAGTCCAATACGCCCATCCTTGCCAAGGGCACCATCTTCTCATCCGTCAGCCACATGACGGGCCTGCCGCAGTCCACTGTTGCCATTATCCTGGGCATTGTGCTGGCCGCGGCCATCGTCGCCATCCTGTACTGGTTCTTTGGCACCGAGATCGGCTCGGCGCTGCGTGCCACCGGCAACAACGAATACATGATCCGCGCCCTGGGCGTCAACACCAACTCCACCAAGATGATCGCCCTCGTGCTCTCCAACGCCCTCATTGGCCTTTCGGGTGCGCTCATCTGCCAGAGCCAGAAGTACGCTGACATTGGCATGGGCACCGGCGCCATCGTTATCGGTCTTGCCGCCATCGTCATCGGCGAAGTGCTCGGTCGCCTGCTGCCCGGCGGTCTGACGCAGTTTAGCGTCCGTCTTGCCTCTGCCGTCTTTGGCTCCGTGGTGTACTTCCTCATCCGCGCCATCGTGCTGCAGCTGGGCATGGACGCCAACGACATGAAGCTGCTCTCCGCCGTGATCGTTGCCGTGGCCCTGTGCGTGCCCGTGGTTTGGGAGCGCTACAAGCTCCGCAGCTCCTACACGAAGGGAGATGAGGCAGATGCTTAAGCTCTCGCACGTCAAGAAGACCTTTAACAAGGGCACCGTCACCGAGAAGCGCGCACTCACCGGCGTCGACCTTACCCTGAATGATGGCGACTTTGTAACCGTGATTGGCGGCAACGGCGCCGGCAAGTCCACGCTGCTCAATATGATCGCCGGCGTGTATCCGCTTGATTCGGGTGTTATTGAGCTCGACGGCACCGACATCTCGCGTCTGAGCGAGTCGCAGCGCGCCAAGTACCTGGGCCGTGTGTTCCAGGACCCCATGCGCGGCACCGCAGCCGACATGCAAATTGCCGAAAACCTGGCCCTCGCCAAGCGCCGCGGCCATCGTCGCGGTCTTTCGTGGGGCGTCACCAAGGCCGAGAAGGACGAGTACGTTGAGCTGCTCAAGCGCCTGGACCTCGGTCTGGACACGCGCCTCAACGCCAAGGTCGGCCTGCTCTCGGGCGGCCAGCGCCAGGCACTCACCCTGCTGATGGCCACGCTCACCAAGCCGCGCCTGCTGCTGCTCGACGAGCACACGGCGGCCCTCGACCCCAAGACGGCCTCTAAGGTGCTCAACCTGACCGAGGAGATTGTCGACGAAAACCATCTGACCACGCTCATGGTTACGCACAACATGAATGACGCTATCCGTCTGGGCAACCGTCTGATCATGATGCACGAGGGCCATGTGATCTACGACGTGGCCGGCGACGAGAAGAAGTCGCTCACCGTAGCCGACCTGCTGCAGAAGTTCGAGGAGGTCTCGGGCGGCGAGCTCGCCAACGACCGCATGCTACTAAGCTAACGACTTAGAAAACCACCACAAAGGGAACAGGCACCTTTGTGGTGGTTTTTGTTAAGGACTAAGGAGACCGCCATGAAAAGATTCGTCCCCCGCCTTGCGTTAACCGCCGCGCTGCTTGCCGGCGTGCTCACTGGCGCACCCAGCCTCGCTTTCGCGGGGAACCTGCCCGCCGCTATTGACGGCACCGTGACCGTCATGCACACCAACGATATCCACGGCAGCTACAAGTACAGCTACAACGCAAGCAAGGGCACCGGCACTGTGGGCTTTGACGGACTGGCGGTTCTCTATAGCGCCCAAAGCAGCGCCCCCGATCTTTTGCTCGATGCGGGCGATACCTTCCACGGGCAGTCCTTTGCCACCATGAGCGAGGGCAAGAGCATCGCCGAGCTCATGGACACCTTCTATGCAGACGGCTACGACGCGACCACGCCGGGCAACCACGACTGGAGCTACGGCGCGGACAAGCTCCGCACCATGACCGGCTACAGCCCCACCGGCACGCCCTTCGCCATGCTCTGCGCGAACGCGAAGTCTACGAGCGGCGTATGGAGCTCGAGTATCACCAAGACGCTCGATCGCACTTGGAAGGACGACGAGGGCAGTTCCACGTTTGATTACAAGATTAAGGTCGGTGTCGTCGGAGCCATGGATGAGTCGCTGGGCTCCTCGCTGCGCGCGGACCTGATCGAGGGCACGTCGTTCTCGGGTGCGGTGGACGCCATCAATGCCGAGGCCAAGCGACTGCGCGAGGACGAGGGCTGCAACGTTATCGTCTGCATTGCGCACACGCTCAACGCTAAGCCCTTTGCCGCACGGCTCGCCGGCGTCGATGCCCTGGTCGCAGGCCACGAACACATCAACCTTAACGAGAAGGTGACGGGAGCCGACGGCAAGACAATCCACGTTGTCGAGGCGGGCAGCGCCTTTGCCGAAGTGGGACTGCTTTCCGTCCCCTACGAGTACGACACCAAGGGCACCGAAAGCACCGACGATGACACGGTGGCAGTATACGCAGACAAAAGCGACGAGAAGCTCTATACCGCCAAGGATGTAAACGTTCTTTTGACCGATCCCAACAAGGGCTCCACCTATCAGAGCATCCTTGATGAGGTCCACGACAACAAGATCAAGCCGCTCGACGATGCCTTTAGCGCCGCATCGAGCGAGGTGATCGGCACGAGCTCTACCAATTATTTCTACGGCGAGAACGCATCTGGCACGCACGGCTGGGAAATGGTGCGCACCACCGATTTCCGCCCCAGCAAGG
Source organism: uncultured Collinsella sp. (assembly GCA_959606495.1). Classification (GTDB taxonomy): domain Bacteria; phylum Actinomycetota; class Coriobacteriia; order Coriobacteriales; family Coriobacteriaceae; genus Collinsella. Next base: position 31,091 of record CAUHJB010000019.1, read on the forward strand.
AGGGCGACACCACCAAGGCCCAGACCATCGGCCATGTGATCTGCGGCTCCTATCTTGACCTGACGGGCGCAGACCTTGCCATCGAGAACGCGGGTGGCATCCGCGGCGGCATCGCTGCAGGCGATGTGACCGCAGGCAACGTCATCGCTATCTCGCCCTACGGCAACACCGTGGAGACCTGGACCATGACCGGTGCGGACTTCCTTGCAGCGCTCGAGCACTCGCTGCAGATCAGCGACGAGTGCAATCACAGTTATGAGCTTCAGCAAGCCTACGTGGCAGCCGGCCATACCGAGCAGGAAGCGCAAGACAAGTACAAGTGGCGCGATGACTCTGGCAGCGTTCTCTCCTTTGGCGGCATCAACGTGACGATTGATTGGACGCAGCCCGAAGGCAAGCGCATTGTGAGTGCCACACTTGCCAAGGACGGCAGCACGCTCGATCCCACCAAGACCTATACCGTCGCCACCAACAACTACATCATTACCAACACGACCGACTTCCCCACCTTCGCACACGCCACCAAGCGCACCGAGTGGGGCACGTGTGAGGCGGCGCTGAGGGCGCTGATTGGGCAAAACGGCTGGGAGAGCAAGATGGCCTCGCTCGCGGGCACCATCAGCTTCGGCTCCGCAGCCGTTGACCCCACGCCCACACCGGCCCCGACGCCTAAGCCCTCGCCTAAGACGGACACGACGACCACGAAGGTCATCACCAAGAAGACGACCGGCAAGCTCGCCGCAACGGGAGACCGCACGCTGGCAGTAGTTGGCACGTGCCTTATCGGCGGCATCATCGTCATCATTCTCGGCATTATCTGGAAGCGTCGACGCTAAGCTACACCGCCGGGCCTTGCAGCCCCGCCGCGTAAACCTTATATCGAGCACAGAAGCCCGTCCGAATTTGATCGGACGGGCTTCTTGGTGGGTATCATGGTTGGATGATCATGAGGAGGTTTCCCTACATGGAATTGTTTGAGCCAATTCTTCATTTCTTTGCACAACGATGGGTCCACAACATCATCTGGGCCGGTATCTTGGCCATCGGCACCGCCGTTGCCGCCAAAATCGCGTCCAAGACCCTGCACCACCTGCTTAACCGCGATGATAACCCGCTCCCAGCATCGAGCATCTTCATCAACATCACACGCGCCGTCATCTGGATGATCGGCGGCAGCTTTATCCTCGACAACTGTTTTGGCATTAATGCAAACGCCCTCGTCGCCGCTCTTGGCGTCGGCGGCATCGCCATCTCGCTCGGCTTTCAGGACACGCTGTCGAACCTTATCGGCGGTATGCAGGTGACCTTCATGGGCATCATCAAGCCCGGCGACAATATCGAGGTCGGCGGCGTGTCGGGCGTGGTCCAAGACATCACCTGGCGTCACACGACCATCGAGGATGCCTGCGGGCAGACCATCATTGTGCCCAACTCCAACATCTCCAAGAACACGCTCGTGCATCTGATGCCCTTTGGGCGCGTGGCCGTGCCCGTTGCCGTAAAGGACACGTCTAAGTGGGCTTCCCTTGACGCGCTGGCAGACGAGCTCACAAGCGCAACCAAAACGGCCGTCTCGCCCATCTCTGGCTTTGACAAGGAGCCGTATGTGCTCTTTAGCGAGATCGGCGACTTTGGCGTCAAGGGCAAAATCATCTTTATCGTCAGCGACGATAGCACCACCTTCACGGCAGCCGACGCCTGCATTCGTGCCATCGCCCCCATCATCGCCTAAACTACCACAAAGGGGACAGGCACCTTTGTGGTAGTTTCGCATCGTGGTACCATGGTTCATATCGTTGTTTAAACGACTAAGGGAGTAGACACCATGGAAGAGGCCTATCGTCAAGCACGCAAGCGCGGCGAGCAGGGACGCCGTCGCGCCATCAGCCAAAGCGAGCACCCGTACCTTACGGACCTCGACAGCTTGGTTGCCCAGCTCCCCTTAGGTCAGCGAGAGAGCGTCGGCCTGCGGGATATTCCGCTCGAAATGGTCGTCGGCACGGTTACCAAGGGCCGTCAGTCTGCCTTTTCGTGCAACTTTATGCCCCTGTTGCCATTTAGCACCGAGTTCGCCCGCAAGTGGTCCAACCTCTACGACATCCAGGTGACCGAGGGCTATCGCGACCCCATCATCGTCACCGAGTTCATGCATCGGTTCTACGTCCAAGAGGGCAACAAGCGCGTCAGCGTCCTCAAATTCCTGGACGCCCCGACGGTTTCGGCCAAGGTCACCCGCCTCTACCCCGGAAAATGGGATTCCGTCGAAAGCCGCCTCTATGGCGAGTTCTGCGCGTTTTGGCGCGTCTGCCCCCTATACGAGATCGAGTTCTCGCGTGAGGGAAGCTACGAAACGCTCGCCAAGATGCTCGGTCAGAACCTTATCGAAAAATGGCCGCAGAAAAAGGTCGACTACCTGCGCCACACCTTCCTGCTCTTTAAGCGCGCCTACCTGCGCGCCGGCGGCGACCATCTGGACATTACGCCCGCCGACGCTATGCTCGTCTACCTCAATGTGTACAACCAGGACCGCCTGCTGGATACGCCGACGGATATCGTCGTAAACCGCCTGTGCAAGATTTGGCGCGAGTTGGTCATTGCCGGCAAAAGTGATGAGGAGAAGGTCGATCTTGTCGAGGCACCGAGTGTCGATGAGGAAGAGGCGCCCGCCAAGTCCACCTCGGGCGTGCTCAACTTCTTTATGAGCAAGACCGTCTACTCCACTGCCAATCCCATGCGAATCGCCTTTATCCACGAGTTTCCCTGTGCCACGTCGAGCTGGGACAGCCTACACGACCAGGGCCGCCGGTATCTTGATGAGCACTTTGGCGGCATCGTGCGCACCGAGGCGTTCGAGGACTGCCACGATTCGGACGTGTTCTACGCCGCCGTCGAGACAGCCGTAAAGCACGGGGCGAACGTCATCTTCTCGACCTCACACCGGCTCATGGAATACACGCTCAGGGCGTCAGTCGAGTATCCCCAAGTGCGGTTCCTTAACTGCTCAATCGGCCTTCCCCACCAAAGCGTCCGCTCGTACTTTGGAAAGATGTACGAGGCCAAGTTCCTACTGGGCGCCCTTGCCGCCAGCATGGCCGACAACCACCGTATTGGCTACCATGCGTCGGTCTTCGCCTCGGGCGCGCTGAGCGAAATCAACGCCTTCGCTATCGGTGCCTCGCTGCTCGACCCTCGTGCGCAGATTATCCTCACTTGGGGAGATGTTCCCGCCGGCGGTCTTGCCGAAGCCATGTGTCGCGAGGGCGTGAGCGTCATGACCGGCGCCGATATGTCCAAGTCTCTCGAGGACCCCACCGCCTACGGGCTTCACCGTCTGGTAAACGGCAAGGAAGTTACCGGTATTGCTATGCCGGTATGGAACTGGGGCCGTTACTACGAACTCATCGTACGCAGCCTACTGCACGGCACATGGGACGAGACCGCCGATGACCAGCAGGTGCGCGCCGTCAACTACTGGTACGGTATGAGCTCCGGCGTCATCGATATTCGCTACGCTCCGGGCCTACCCTATCAGACGCGTAAACTTGTGCAGCTGCTTCGCAACGGCATTGTCGAGGGCTCCATCAACCCATTTGGCGGCGAGCTCCACAGCCAGGACGGCGTGGTTCAGATTGAGGGCTTCCCTCCCCTGCCGAGTACGCAGATTGTCGAGATGAACTGGCTGGCTGACAACGTTATAGGCTCGATTCCGCAGCTCGATAACGAGCCGGAGGTCCGTGCCCTATGAATATCCTAGCCATTGCCGATGTAGAGGAGCGCTGCCTGTGGGAATGTTTTCGCAAGGAGCGCTTTGAGGACGTTGACCTGATTCTATCCGCAGGCGACCTGGATCCGGACTATCTTGAGTTTTTGGTCACTGTCATCAACAAACCGCTTGTGTACGTTCGTGGCAACCACGACGACCGCTACGCGCGCCATGCACCGGGCGGGTGCATTTGTGTTGAGGACAGCGTATATGTGTACCGAGGTATTCGCATTGCGGGTCTGGGCGGTTCCATGCGCTACCGCGACGGCGCGAACATGTATACCGAGCGCGAGATGGCAAAACGCATGCGCAAGCTATCGCGAAAAATCGCACTGGTAGACGGATGCGATATTCTACTTACCCATGCACCCGTCGCAGGCATGGGCGACCTGGACGACCTGCCGCATCGAGGATTCGAGTGCTTTAATGCGGCTCTTGAGTCTTGGGGTCCCGACTATATGATTCACGGGCATGTGCACCAAAGCTACGGCCCCAACTTTCAACGCGAGCGCCAACACCCATGCGGAACGAAGATTGTCAACGCCTGCGGCTATACCAAGATCGAAATTGACGAGGCGCGCTACCCCACGCGCGGTTGGAAGGCCGCTTGGCTCAACTCGCAAACCATGCGCCGCGAGCTCAAACGCCACGAAGCAATCGAGTCTTCAACCGCCAGAACCCCCTGGTAACTGCCAACAACCACCACGAAGGGGATAGGCACCTTTATGGTGGTTTTGCTGACTCGTCCGACCTGTCCATCACGGTGCTTGTGTAATTAACGAGAACACTCATTGTTTTGTAAGGACGGCGCTCACGTGCCGTCTTTTTTTGTCAACTTATGCAGTCTCGACCGTGTTGTATGTAGAGGGACCTCGCGAGACGCCTTCCCTATATCCACCACGACCAATTGGAGGTGACACTATGCCTGCACGCCGTAACCGCAATAGCACGCTCCGATGCGATGCCGATCAGATCGAGCGGGAAGCAAAGCGCTTGGTCGACACGTATTCCGACCTCATCCTTCGATTGTGCTATTCGGCCCTTGGATCCGCTGACGACGCTCAAGACATCTGCCAGGACACGCTGATCAAGATTCTCCAACGCACTCAACCGTTCGACTCGCTCGAACACGAACGTGCTTGGGTGATCCGAGTCGCACTGAACGCATGTCGCGATATCGGCCGTACGCACGCGAATCACCCGGTTGTCGACCTCGATTCGCTCCCCGATTTCTGCGCACCCGTAACACATACCGAGCAAGAATTCGCGCAACGCGACTGCGCCATTCTTTCCGCTGTCACGGCCCTGCCTCAAGCACAGCGCATCGCCATCTTTTTGCACTACTACGCAGGCATGAGCATCAGGGAAATCGCAGACGCCGTTCACGCGACGCCAGCTGCAACCGCCCAGCACCTTAGCCGCGGACGTGCGTCACTTCGGCTTTCCTTGAAAGGAGACCACAATGACTACGAATTCGAATGACTATCGCCACGCCCTGGAGCACATTTCGTTTACCGATAATGCGAAGCAGCACATGGCAAACTCGATTGCTCAGTCCGTCGCCTCAAGCGATGCGGCGACCGCTCAAAGCAACTTTAATGGCACGCGACGCAAGCCGCGCATCGCCCGCCATCCCGTAAGAACAGTCGCTCGCATTGCCGCTGTAACGGCAGTCCTCGCTATCGTCATTGGAGGCGCTGGCACGGCTATGGCAACAGGCGTCCTGCCGCTTCCTTCTGACATGCTTTCCGACATCTTTGACGGACCTGCTTCTCAAACCGAGATCATCGACCGTATTGGCCGGCCCGTCGGTGCTAGCTGCTCCAACAACGGAGTCACCGTGACCGCCGACGCCATCATGGGCGACAAGGATATGGTTACCATCGCCTATACGCTTACGTTCGACGATCCCGCTGCCCTGAAAAAGCTTTCCGAGCCGGGCGAGAACGGAACTATCGCCGGAAGTGTCGATGGAAACGTATACGTTGATGGCGAGCATGGCGGCCAAGGCCAATCATGGCTCATTGACAAGAACCCCAATGACTCCAGCATTCAATACTTTGCACAGTTCAGCGTTGAATCACCCGGCCTTATGGGCAGGACCGTCCGCACGCATATCAACTCTCTCGTTGTGCCACGTGCTGGCAAAGAGCTTCCCGAGTATAAGAAAATACTTACGGGCCCATGGGATCTTAAGTTCCAGCTGAATTACGAAGATACATCCGTTACGATTCCCGCGCCCAAATCGGTCAACTTTAACGGCACCAAGGCGACGATTCAAGAGGCCACCGTATCCTGCGTTGGCGTTTCAGTCCGCTACAACATAGATCGTTCCATCGAACACGACAACAACAGCGGCAAGATGTCTCAAAACATGGAGGAGTCTATGGATGCCGTTGGCAACATACCCCTCATCGTGACGTTCAAAGACGGTCATGTTGAGGACGCAACCAGCCACAGCGGCTATTTCGCAAATAAACTGGATAACGGCACCACTGATGTCCACAAGACCTGGCCGTTCTCGCAAGTTTGTGACACAGACAAGATTGCAAGCGTACAAATTGGCGATACGGTCATTCCCATGAATTCGTAACGCTACGCGGCTCGTATATGCACCCGGTTCCGCACTTCGCGTCTAAAGATGCGCTGTCATCGAGCAGCGTGAGCGCAAGGCCGCCCGTATGGTCGGCTGGGAACACCTCGTTGCGCTAAAAACCACCACGAAGGGGACCGGCACCTTTGTGGTGGTTTTGCTGACTCGTCCGACCTGTCCCAACGGTTTGTCTCAATCTGTAACAGGTAGGGCCCAAATAATCGGTTAGCTGTTACAGATCGAGACAGACCACGGATGCTCAGCCGAAAATCTCAATCTGTAACAGGTAGGAACGATTTTGCCCCTTAGATGTTACAGATTGAGATATTTGACAGCTTGAATCGGCATCGCCTACAGCGCGGCGACGACCTTGTCGCCCATCGTCGTGGTGCCGAGGATCTTATCTGCCGGGGTGTTGGCATCGGCGATGTCACGGGTGCGCCAGCCCTCGTCGAGCACGCGCGCCACGGCGCTCTCGATCCACGCGGCTTGCTCGCCCATGTCGAGCGCGTAGGTCAGCAGCATCGCCACCGACAAGATTTGAGCCAGCGGATTGGCCACACCGAGCCCCGCGATGTCAGGAGCGCTGCCAGCGCTCGGCCCAAACAGCGATACGCCATCATCCAGCGAGGCAGAGGCAAGCATACCGAGCGATCCGGTAATCTGAGCCGCCTCATCGGACAGGATGTCGCCGAACATGTTCTCCGTCACCACGACGTCAAAGTCTGCCGGTCGACTGATGAGCTGCATGGCGGCGTTGTCGACGAGCAGGTCCTCAAGCTCCACGTCGGAGTACTCCTCGTCTTGCACGCGATGCACGATCTCGCGCCACATGCGGCTCGTCTCCAGCACGTTGCGCTTATCAACGCTCGTCACCTTGCCGCGACGTTTGCGCGCCGCCTCAAATGCCTGGCGCGCAATGCGCTCAATCTCGTACTCGCGATACTCCATCACGTCGACCGCACGCTGACCGGCCGCACCCGCAGCGCCCGCGCAGGTCACGGATGCGGGCGCCAAAGTCCCACGGCATGTTGTAGCCCATCGTATCGGGGATGTTCACGACCGTGGCACCGGCCTTTACGGCCGCCTCGATAATGCGCACCAGAAACTCCTGATCGGAGCGGCCGGCATCCTCGGCATAAAACTCAACATCGTCAACGAACTTGCGAGCATGTTTGACGGCATGGATCGCTCACTCAATTGCCCTTTCCTCAGTCATATGGAGCTTGTCGCGCAGGTGACTGGTGCTCACACCCAGCCCTGTATGGATACGGGGCCTCTGGGCCGTTTTGAGCGCCTCTGCAGCCACTTCGATATCCCTGTCGACAGCGCGCGTCAGGCCGCATACCGTGCATCGGTCGCCCGCAATCTTGCCAATCTCCTGTACGGAGCGAAAGTCACCAGGACTCGAGATGGGAAAGCCCGCCTCGATAACGTCCACGTTCATGCGCACCAGCTGGCGGGCGATGAAGAGCTTTTCCTCGGTATTCATGCTGGCGCCCGGCGACTGCTCACCGTCGCACAGGGTGGCGTCAAAGATTGTGATTTTGCGGCTTATATGTTCCTCCTGATTGACCGTTTTATGACAGATGGCTTTCAGGAGAGAGAGAAGGCCTAGAGATAGAAAAATACCCGTGTCGCTCATCACGCCTGAAAGCGGCAGACGATAGCGCACCCGGGTACAACAAATCGTTATAGCGAGATTACAACCCTAGCGCGCTATCCAATCTAGTAGCGCTAGGCCTAGGAGCTGTTGCGTGTTCTTAAACATGTTGGGCTCCCTTCGGCCTCGGGTAGTACTACATCGCGCTAAAGTACAACACAAGTAAAACCACCACAAGGGTGCCTGTCCCCTTCGTGGTGGTTTCGTTGACTCAAAAGCAAGAGACCCGGTCCTGCACGAGGCAGAACCGGGTCTCTTTAGCAATGCTTGCTTTGCTCAGGCAGTAACTGTTAGTTACTCAGCCAGGAAGTCGCGCTGGATAGCGGGATCGACCTTGACGCCAGGGCCCATGGTGGAAGACACGGAGATGGACTTGACGTACTTGCCCTTAGCAGAAGAGGGCTTGACGCGCAGGATCTCGGTGTACAGGGCAGCGTAGTTCTCGACGAGCTGCTGCTCAGAGAAGGACTTCTTGCCCAGGGGAACGTGGCAGATGCCGTAGCGGTCGGCGCGGTACTCAACGCGGCCAGCCTTGAGCTCGGAGACCATCTTGGCGACGTCCATGGTCACGGTGCCGAGCTTGGGGTTCGGCATGAGGCCACGGGGACCAAGGATCTTACCGATGCGGCCAACCTTGGCCATCATGTTCGGCGTAGCGATAGCGGCGTCGAAGTTGATCTCGCCCTTCTGAATCTGGGCGACAAGCTCGTCGGAACCGATGATGTCGGCGCCGGCAGCCTCAGCCTCGCGGGCCTTCTCGCCCTCGGCGAAGACGGCAACACGAACGGTCTTGCCGGTGCCGTGGGGCAGGGAGATGGAACCACGGATGTTCTGGTCAGCCTTACGAGTATCGATGCCCAGACGGAAGTGGGCCTCGACGGTCTCGTCGAACTTGGCGGTGTCGAGCTCCTTGATGAGCTTGGCAGCCTGAAGGGGGGTGTAGAGCGTGGCGCGGTCGATCTTCTCGGCAGCGGCGTTATAGCTCTTACCATGCTTAGCCATGTGCATTACCTCCTGTGGTTAAACGGGCGTGAGCCCTCCCACATCGTATCGTGTGCCCTATTGCACACATATAACGGGCGCCCCGGTCGGAGCACCCGTCATTACCTAAAGAAATCGCTACTCAGCGATGGTGACGCCCATGGAGCGGGCGGTACCGGCGATGATCTTCTTGGCGGCGTCAATGTCGTTGGCATTGAGGTCCGGCATCTTGATCTCGGCGATCTTGGTGAGCTGCTCCTGGGAGAGCTGACCAACCTTGTCGGCCTGGGGCTTAGCGGAACCAGACTTGAGGTTCAGCTCCTTCTTGATGAGGTGAGCCGCCGGCGGGGTCTTGGTGATGAAGGAGAAGGACTTGTCCTCGTAGACAGAGATCTCAACGGGGATGATGTCACCCTTCTTGTCCTGCGTCTCGGCGTTAAAGGCCTGGCAGAACTGCATGATGTTCACGCCAGCGGCGCCCAGGGCGGGGCCGACGGGAGGAGCGGGGTTAGCTGCACCAGCAGGAATCTGGAGCTTAATGACGTTGGCAACCTTCTTCTCAGCCATGGTCATTCCTTTCGAATCACGAGTGTGAAGTACTTGCTATATCGTAAGCACGCACGTGTTAGAAGCACTCCTGAGATGAGCAGTCACAGAAGAAGCACGCTCGCGCGAACGGACAAAAACTTAAGCGATGACAGCGACCTGGTTAAAGTCGAGCTCGACCGGCGTCTCGCGGCCAAAGATCATCAGCGTGACCTTGAGCTTGCCAGCCTCGGTGTTAACCTCGGAGACCTTGCCATCAAAGTCGGTAAGCGGGCCATCGGTGACGCGGACGGACGTGCCGACCTGAATATCAACCGAGGTGCGCTTGGGCGAATCGCCCTTACCGGGACGACGAGTCATCTTATTGTACTCGTCACGGGAAAGCGGAGCGGGCTTGCCGTTACCGCCCAGGAAACCGGTGACGCCAGGCGTGTTACGAACGCACGTCCAAGCGTCGTCATCCATTTCCATGCGAACCAGGACATAACCCGGGAAGATCTTAGAATCCTTGGTCTCACGCTTGCCACCCTCTTTAATCTCGGTGACGCGCTCCATAGGAATCTCGATATCAAAGATACGGTCCTGCATGCCCATAGTCTCGATGCGATGCTCGAGATCGGACTTAACGCGGTTCTCGTATCCAGAGTAAGTGTGAACGACGTACCAACGCTTAGACATGGTTTAGCCCCTCAATCCAGAGAACAGAGCAAGAGCCTCGCCAAAGCCAGCATCGAGCAGAGCGATGACGACGCCGACGACGATCAGAGAAGCGCAAACGACGACCGAGTAGTTCACGAGCTCCTTCTTATCGGGCCACGTGACACGCTTCATCTCGGACTTCACCGAAGCGAAATACTTCTTGGTGCGGGCGAAGAAACCAGGCTTCTCGTTCTTCTTAGACTTCGCAGCCTTCTCGCTCTTCTTGGCAACGGCCTTCTTGGCCTCAACCTTGGAGTTGGCGGCAGCGTTGTTGGCAGGTGCCGGCTGCTGTGCCTTCTTCTTGTTCTTCTTGTTGGCCATTTGGGTTACCTCCGCGCAATGCGCTTATACATGAGTAAACCGTAAGCCCCCAAGTGGGAGCTTACGGAATAATGACTGGCACGCCAGGAAGGACTCGAACCCTCAACACTCGGTTTTGGAGACCGATGCTCTACCAATTGAACTACTGGCGTATATGACTAGAGACTAGCGAGTCTCTTTGTGCAGCGTGTGGTGACGGCACCAGGGGCAATACTTCTTGATCTCCATACGATCAGGCATGGTCGACTTGTTCTTGGTGGTCGTATAGTTGCGGCGCTTGCACTCAGTGCACGCAAGAGTAACTAGAGTACGCATGTATCCTGAACCTTTCATTTCCGCCCCGTACGGGCACGAGTTGTTACTTTATCAGCTCCACGTAAGTGCTGTCAATGAAAACCTCGAGTCAATTGGTTCTCGGTGGATCCATTCATATTTGGAACACATCAATGAAGCCATCGAGATCTAATCGACGGTGCATCCAGGACCATTATCGATCCTCTCGACACCAGCAACGGCTCAACATCCATTGCAGAAAAGAACCCGGCACCCATATAAGCGCCGGGTTCTCTAAGTCAGCTATATCAAAGAGCTAATTTACTCAATGATCGTGGAGACGATGCCCGAACCGACGGTGTGGCCACCCTCGCGGATAGCGAAGCGCAGGCCCTCCTCCATGGCGATCGGGTGGATGAGGTCGCCCTCGATGGTGATGTGGTCACCAGGCATAGCCATCTCGGTGCCCTCGGGGAGCTTGACCGTACCGGTAACGTCGGTGGTACGGAAGTAGAACTGAGGACGATAACCATCGAAGAACGGGGTGTGACGGCCGCCCTCCTCCTTGGTCAGAACGTAGATCTCACCGGTGAACTTGGTGTGCGGGGTAACCGAACCGGGCTTGCAGAGAACCTGGCCGCGCTCGATGTCCTCGCGCTTGATGCCGCGGAGCAGCAGACCGACGTTGTCGCCAGCCTCGCAGAAGTCCATGGACTTACGGAACATCTCGATACCGGTAACGACGGTGTTCTGGGTATCCTTGATGCCGACGATCTCGACGGGCTCGTTGAGCTTGAGCTCACCGCGCTCGACACGACCGGTAGCAACGGTACCACGGCCGGAGATGGTCATAACGTCCTCAACGGCCATCAGGAACGGGAGGTCGTTGTTACGAGCAGGCGTCGGGATGTACTCGTCGACGGCGTTCATGAGCTCGCGGATAGCGTCCATCCACTTGGCGTCGCCCTCGAGAGCGCCCAGAGCGGAACCACGGATGACGGGGATGTCGTCGCCGGGGAAATCGTACTCGGAGAGGAGCTCACGGGTCTCCATCTCGACGAGGTCGATGAGCTCGTCATCGTCGACCATGTCGCACTTGTTCAGGAAGACGACGATGTAGGG
>CAUHJB010000020.1:0-41251 GCA_959606495.1 uncultured Collinsella sp.
CCAAAAAAACGAGCGAGGACCCCGCGATCCTCGCTCGTTTTTTTGACCGGCAGTTAGGGACGTTCCTTTTCTGCCGGCAGTTTAGGAACGTCCCTAACTGCCGGCTCGGGAACGACAAAGCGCTAGTTCACCTCGACAGGCTTAGCGCCGGGATAGCGCTCCTCAAAGTCTAGGCGGTACTTATTGTCATTGGTGCCCGCCACGTTGTCGCGCGACAGCGGCGCCACGATCTCATTCTTGTGGTCCGCAGGCTTGGCGTATTTCAGGCTGATCTCCCAGGCATCACAGATTGCGTCAATGCGGTGATCCAGGTCGTCGTACAGGGCGATGATATCCTTCCAGGAGCTGTAGTTCTTGGAGCTCGTCGGGACGTCCAGGTCCTCGACGATGTCGTAATACTGCTCGATGGTGTCCTCCGTGCGCTCGGCGACGTCGGCGAGATTTTGACGGGTGGTTCGATCCTCTTCCAGATAGTTGCCGTTGAAGTTCTGCGCGCAGCCACGGACCTGGCTGTCGAGATCTTCGAGCAAGTCGTAGTATTCGCTCAGGCGACGGTAGAGGTTCTGCTCGGAGAGCGTTGCTTCGCCGCCATCCTCGTCGTCATCGTCATCATCGTCGTACAGGCTGTTGGGATTGCCGAGAGGCTTTAGGTCATCGTCGTCGACGTCATGGTGCAGCTTAGCTACCTCGGCAGTCGTCTGCGTGGCGGCGTTGTCGAACGGTCTGATCGCAAAGAAGATGACCAGGGCGATGATGATCGCCACCAGCACAACGATAACGGCGATAAGCGGCCCGGTGCCGCTCTTTTTGGGAGCGGGGGTCTGTGGCGAAGCGGGCGCGTATGCGGGAGCCGGCTGCTGTTGGGGCGAGCCGCTCGCGACGGGTATGCGCTGCGTGGTCTCGACGGCTTCGGTCCTTGCGGCGGGGTCGGGGCTATAGGCGAGGGGGTCGTCCGCCTTGGCTTGCGGCGTATCAAGGGAGCCGGTCTGCTCAAAAGCGGGCTGGCTATCGCTCGCGGCTGTTTGCTCAACGGGTGCACCGCACGAGGTGCAGAACTTGGCATTATCTTCAAGAAGCTTGCCGCACGAGGCGCAATACCGAGACATTGCCACTCCTTTCGCCACATTTCAATGCAATACGACGATTATACCCAGCATCCAAAATTCCCCATCATACGTTGCGGTGAAATAGGGACTGTTTGGCGGTCTCAGAGCTTCAATCAGTCCCTATTTCACCGCAACTTTGGAAAGGCGCCTTTAGCCATTGGGGACGTGCCGAGCACTGGGGTATCATGGCTTGGTTGCTATAACTCGCATTTACGCGCCTTGTAGGAAGGGGCTGCGCCCATGGCTTTTGAGCCTGCTCAACATAGCTTTATCACGCTCGAGGGCGTCGACGGTGCCGGCAAGTCCACGCAGGCGCGCCTGCTTGCCCGTGCGCTCGACCTTGCCGGCTACCAGGTTGTGACCCTGCGTGAGCCGGGCGGCACTGCCATCAGCGAAAAGATTCGCGCCCTGCTGCTCGACCCTGCCAACACGACGATGGGCGATACCTGCGAGCTGTTGCTCTACGAGGCTGCGCGTGCCCAGCTGGTGCACGAGGTCATCGCGCCCGCCCTCGCTGCCGGCAAGGTGGTCCTGTGCGATCGCTTCTACGATTCCACGACCTGCTACCAGGCGTTTGCCGATGGCCTCGATCGCCAGATAGTGCGCGACGCCAACAACCTGGCCGTCGCGGGTACGCACCCGGCGCTCACACTCGTCTATCACATCGCGCCCGAGCAGGCGGCGCTGCGCATGGCAGCCCGTGGCGCGGCAGATCGCATGGAGGCAAAAGGCGTGGCATTCCAGGAGCGTGTCTACCAGGGCTTTTGCGCAATCGCTGCCGAGGAGCCAAACCGCGTAAAGCTCATCGACGCCACTGCGACCGTCGAGGAAGTCTTCGAGAAGACGGTCGAGCAGGTTCGCGCGTATGGTCTCGACATTCCGCAGGAAGCCGTTGCCGCCGCGCTTGCCAAGGAGGCCGAGTAGCATGGCCCCCGCTCAGGCAAGCCTGCTGGCCAAGCTCGACACCCAAGAGCGCGTGCGCGACTTTTTGACCAATGCCGTCGCTAGCGGTCGCGCGTCGCACGCCTACCTGTTTTTGGGCGCGCCCGGCGCGGGCAAGCTCGACGCCGCGTGGGCGCTCGCCCAAGCCTTCCTGTGCGAGCAGGACGGCTGCGGCGCATGCGACAGCTGCGTGCGCGTCTCTCGACATACGCATCCCGACGTGCACTATTACACGCCCGAGAGCGCCACGGGTTACCTCATCGCCCAGACCCGCGAGCTGCTCGACGACGTGCCGCTGGCGCCCATCCGCGCCAAGGCAAAGGTCTACATCATCGACCGTGCCGAGCAGCTGCGCGCCAACACCGCCAACGCGCTGCTCAAAACGCTCGAGGAGCCGCCCGAGGGCGTCATGTTCATCCTGTTGGGTACCTCGGCAGACGTGATGCTGCCCACCATCGTGAGCCGCTGCCAGTGTGTGCCGTTTCGGCTGGTGTCTCCCACCGTGGCCGCGCAGGTCGTGAGCCGCGCCACCGGGCAGGATCCCGCGCGCTGCCGCATGGCCGTCGCCGTGGCGGGAAGCCCCACGCGTGGTATCGAGTTCCTCAAGAGCGCCGAGCGCCAGGACGCCCGTCGCCAGATGATCCGTGCCATCGACTCACTCATTGCCGCCGACGAGGCCGATGTACTCAGCCGTGCCAAGTCGCTCATCGTCGCCGTCAAGGCGCCGTTGGCCGAGGTCAAGTCCACGCAGGAAAAGGTGCTCGAGCAAAATGCCGACTACCTGTCGCGTGGAGCATTGAAGCAGCTTGAGGACCGCAACAAGCGCGAACTCAACGCGCGCGAGCGTTCGGGTATCATGGAAGCGCTGGCGAGCGCGCGGACGCTCATGCGCGACGTGCTGCTGACGCTTCAGGATGAGGCGGCCGACGTCGTGAACGAGGATGTGCGCGACACGATCGGTCGGCTTGCCGCCGCGACCAATGTTGCGGGTGCCACCCAGGCGCTCGAAGCGGTCGCAACCGCCGAGCGCAACATCGCCAGAAACGTTACTCCCCAGCTGGCCATCGAGGTCATGCTGTTCGATATCAGGAAGGCACTGAAATGCCGTTAGTCGTACCCGTTAAGTTTACCTACGCCTCGCGCGACCTGTGGTTCGACCCGCAGGATTTGGATATCCTCGAGGCCGATTATGCCATCTGCTCCACCGAGCGCGGAACCGAGATCGGCCTGGTCACGGCCGATCCCTTCGAGGTACCGCAGGACGAGATCGGCCAGCCGCTCAAGCCCGTGCTGCGCGTGGCGAGCGACATCGACCTGCAGCTTGCCGATGATCTGGCCATCCAGGGCGACGAGGCCATGGTCGATTTCCGTCGCCTGGTCAAGGAGCTCGACCTCGAGATGAAGCCGGTCGGCGTGGAGTACCTGTTTGGCGGCGAGAAGGCCGTGTTCTACTTTGCGGCCGAGGAACGCGTCGATTTTCGCCAGCTCGTCAAGGATCTGTCCTCGACGCTGCACATTCGCGTCGACATGCGCCAGATCGGCGTGCGCGACGAGACTCGCCTGGTGGGCGGCTATGCCCAGTGCGGCCAGGAGCTCTGTTGCACGCGCTTTGGCGGACAGTTTGAGCCCGTCTCGATCCGCATGGCAAAAGAGCAGGACCTGCCGCTCAATTCCTCCAAGATCAGCGGCGTTTGCGGCCGCCTGATGTGCTGCCTGCGCTACGAGTTCGAGGCCTACAAGGACTTTAAGAGCCGCGCGCCCAAAAAGAAGACGCTTATCGATACGCCGCTCGGCAAGGCGCGTATTCAGGAATATGACACGCCGCGCGAGCAGCTGGTGCTGCGCCTGGAGAACGGCAAGGTCTTTAAGGTCAACCTGGCTGATATGACCTGCTCGGAGGGCTGCAAAAAGAAGGCCGCCGAGCAGGGCTGCAGCTGCCGCCCCGACTGCGTGACGCGCGACGTGCTCGAGCGCATCGAGTCGCCCGAGATGCGCCTGGCGCTCATGGAGCTCGACCGCGAGAACGGCGTCGACGTGGGCGATGGCCTGTCGAGCGCCGACCGTCTTGCTGGCACGTCGATGCCCAAGCGCCGTCGTCGCGATGCCGATTCCGATGCCCGCGCCGGTCAGGGGCAGGGCGAGGGTCGTGGCCGCGGAAAGGGCCGTGGCAATGCCGCAACGCCTGAGGCCGAGGAGGCCGCCGGTGGCCGTCGTCGTCGCAAGCGCGCGGGCTCGGGCGATGTCGGCGAGGCCGCTCCCGCAGGCAAGAATTCCCCCCGCGAGCGCGAAGCTCAGCAGCCTCAACAGCAAAATCGCGGCGGTGGCATGAATCCCACGCGCCGTCGCCGCCGCCATTTGTCGAGCGAGGAGCGCGAGGACGCCTTCCGCGCCGCAGCCGCTCGCGAAGCCGGTGCCGCCCCCAAGGGTGGTTCGGGTTCCGATACGCCTGCCGACAAGGGTAGCAAGCAGCGCAACGATGACGAGCGCGCCCCGCGTCCGCGTCGTCGCCATTCCTCGGGCACGCAGCAAAAGCCCTCGGTGCCCTCCGTTGCCGATCAGGTCTCGGATGGCGAGGTCAAGGTCACGCGTCGTCGCCCCGGAGATGGCGGAGGGGCGGCTGCCAAGGCCGCGCGCGGCGCTGCTCGCGACGAACGCGAGTCGCGCGAAGATCGTGGTGGCGAGGGTTCGGCCGACCAGGGCCAGAAGCGCCGTCGCCGTCGTCGTTCCCGCAAGCCGCGTCAAGATGGTGGCGAGGGTTCGACCCCGTCTTCGTCTGCACCACAACCGCCTACCGGCGAATAGCGCCCGCAAACGGATTTAACCTGCCTGACCCCAAACGCGTCGGGGTACCATAGCACTGAATCAACAACCCTCCCTGCGACCGAACGTAGGGAGGGTTGTGTCGTGAAGAGATATTTGAATGTGTTGGGATGCCTGCAAGGTGCCGGCATCCTGCCGTTTGCGGACGAATTGCTACCGTTTGCCGAGCTGGCGGCGTACGAGGCGCTTGAGGCGTTGTCGCCTACGCGATGCGCCGGCTGCGAGCGCTCCGGCGCGCTTATTTGCCAAGACTGCTTGGCGGCGCTTGCGCTCATCGACCCGCGGCATAGCTGCACTCGATGCGGCGCCCCGTTTGGAGACTTGCTGTGCACCGAGTGCTCGGTCGAGGGTTCGTCCTCGGCGATGGCCGAAGCACTCGACCGGTGCCTGGCATGTGCCGTTTACGCGCATCCGCTGCCGCGGATCATTAAAGCGTACAAAGACGCGGGCGAGCGACGCCTGGCGCCGTATCTGGCAGAGCTGCTATACGACACCGCCTTACATGCCCAGGTCGCGGCGCCCGAACGCTTAGGCGGTGTGTTGTCCGGCGCCGATGCGGTGGTGTTTGTGCCCGCGACTGCGGCGGCGTTTCGGCGACGCGGCTTCGATCATATGGAGGCCATCGCGCGCCCATTTTGCGAGCTGTCGGGTGTTCCGTTGCTCGACGCCCTCGTTAAATACGGCCATGGCGACCAGCGTGAACTCGGCCGTGAAGAACGCCGTGAACGCGTCCGAGGCATGTACGAGACCGTTGAGGACGTGCGGGGCCGCCGCCTGCTGCTTATCGACGACGTTATCACCACGGGTGCGACGATGGCAGCGGCTTCGGCGGAACTCAAGCGCGCCGGTGCCGCGGCCGTTGATGGCCTCGCTATCGCACGTGTTTGGTAGGGGTGGTTTTGTGGCAGTGAAGATTGAGCGGCGCAACGAGCCGACAGGCGAACAGCTAGCGGCTTCCGTAATCCTAACAGGCGCTTCAGCGCTGCGCATGATGCGCGCCGAGCGCCGGCAGATGGGCTATATCAGCTGGAAGGACCTCAATCCCGATGAAGAGCGCCGTGTGCTGCGCACGTCGTCGCCCTCGACCGAGGACATCTATCTTCCCGACTTGGTGCGAATTGGAGCCGCAAGCGGCGAGGTGCAAGAGGATTTGTGCTTGCTGGTGGGATCTGCGGCGCAGCGCCGCCGCATGCCTAGCGTAGGCTGGTCCGTGTGTTCCGGGTTGCCCGCCGGCTCGATTCTAGAGGTGGAACCGGGGGTGTACAGCTTGTCTCCCGAGGCCCTCTGCCTTGCCGTTGCGCGCGAACTTGGCTGTATCCAGGCATTTGCCCTGGCCCAGGAGCTGTGCTCTAAGATTTCACTGAGCGACCGCGGGAAGTATCTGCCTCCCTACACCTCGCCTGTTACGAATAAACTTGCAAAGGACAAGGACCAGCCAGCAGACGTGGGCTACTTTGAAGTCGAGCCGGCGCTGACGCCCGATCGCCTGGCAGATTACCTTGCGGCATGCAAGGGGAATGTGGCCAAACAGCTGCTGCGTCTGTGTCCCTACCTGTCAGAAAACCTGCTCTCGCCCATGGAGTGCATCATGCTCGCTCTGTTTTCGCTTCCGTTTTCCTATGGCGGATTTGACTGCGGTCCCTTTAAGACCGACTACAAGATCGAGTTCGATGACCGCGCGCAGGCAATCTCGGGGATGCCGCATGCAGTTTGCGATGCGTATCAGGAAGCAGCCCGGTTTGACCTTGAATACAACGGTGAGCTGGGCCATTCCTCCCGGAGGGGACGTATCCATGATGAAAAACGCAACACGGGCTTGATTACTATGGGAATCGAGGTCGCGACGGTCAACAACGAAATGCTCTGCGACATGGAAGCGATGGAAGCGCTCGCATGGCGCATCCACCAGCGTATGCGAAAGCGGTACCGGAATCGTGTCGATGCCCGCAGGAAGAAGCAAGAGGCGTTGCTTAACACGCTGCGGGCGTGTTTTGGGCTTAAGCCGGTCTAATTCACGTCGAAAATAGGGGGTTAATCATATGCCCTGGCCAAAATATGGCAAATATGAGTACTGTCACTAAATCAGTAACAGCAAAATCAAGGAATTTAGGACTCGGAGGCGGCATAAAGTAAGAAGATAATAAACAAATGTGGAATAACTAAGCATCAGGTTAGCGACATTGAGCGCAAAATCTGTCCGAGAGGCCAAAATTGCCTGTTACTAAATTGGTGACAGTACTCATATCTGCCATTTTTTGGCCACGGCACCCTAGGAAGGGTGCCCCGGAGCTCCCCATAGGGGAGCTCCGGGCTTCACAGAGGCACGAATAGCCCACTCCGACCTGCGAAATCTGTACTCGCGATGCGAATGACGCCCCTAACCTTAAACTTTAGCTTGAACTTAGCTATAATGCGCTACGTTCCTACCAGGCTGTGGTTGCGGACGGACGAAATGCCCGTCCTAGTCCAAGACAGACGCGGTCAAAGGGATCCACGTAAGCGACCGCGTGCGCGCGGCGCGATCATGGCGCGTCCTAGATGTAAGCCGCACCGTCCGTTCTACTTTCTTTGGGGCAATACCGCCTCGCGGGCGAGCGGGCCAGTCGTGAAGGTGGCTGCGGCCTCCCGAGCAAACACCCCGGTGCGCAAGTGTGGGGTCAAATACCAGGTCAGCTGGTGGGAACAATCTGATATTTCGTGCAACGCACGGATCGTATACGACACAGAAGGCAGGGTAGTGGACATGGTGAGGGGCAGCTTGATGCACGCGGCTCGGTTAGGTGCTGGGACCGCAGCGGTCATCGCCGTTTTGGGCCTGAGCGGATGCGCGTTCAACCCGCTGTCTACGTTCACGACTCCCACGATCGACCAGATCGAGTACGAGACCGTCACGTCCGCGGTGTCGGATGATGCCCTGGTCACCCCCGGTACCCTGACGGTTGCCCTCGATACCTCCGATGCGCCGCAGGCCATGCAGGGCGCTGACGGCGAGCTCACGGGGTATGCAGTCGACGCTGCCCGCGCCCTCGCAAGCCGCATGGGCCTTAAGGTCGCCTTTGTCGATGCGTCCTCGGCAGGTTCCGCGCTCGGTGACAAAAAGGCTGATATCTTTATCGGCGAGATCAACTCCACGGATGGGGACGTTAGCTCGCTCGGCACCTGCCTGTACGATGCCGCTTCCGTGTTCGGTAAAACCAGCGATGGTGGGTCGCTAAGCGTTTCCACCGATACCCTTAACACGTCTACTCTGGGTGTCCAGATGTCCTCGGCCTCGCAGGAGGCGCTTGCTAAGCAGAGCATCACCGCCAACCAAAAGACCTACTCCAACATCAACGAGTGCTTTGAGGCACTCGAGTCCGGCGAGGTCGACTATGTAATCTGCGACTCCACGGCCGGCGGCTACCTTGCACGCCTGATGAGCGAGGTCTCCTATGCCGGTTCGCTCGAGGCGCCCTCGACGCTTGGTGTTGCGGGCCTCTCGTCCAATGACGAACTGTGCCGTGCCGTGAGCGATGCCCTCGACGGTATTACGGCCGACGGCACGCTCGAGGCGGTCCACTCTGTCTGGTATGGCAGGATGCCCTACGACCTCACCACTAAGACGGTTTCGGGCGCTAACGTGCAGCCGGGCGACTCTGAGTCCAGTGAGACCGCATCCTCCGGCAGCGAGTCCTCCGATTCCAACAATGAGACCGCATCCTCCGAAGACAAATCGTCCAGCCAGGAAGACACTATCACCGACGACGACATTAACAAGCTCAATAGCTAGTTATTGCTAGGGGTGGCGTCTCCTACGCGCTAGGAGGGACGCCTCTTCACGGTTTCAACACGCATCGCCGGGCTCTCCCAACAGGGGAGCCCGGCTTTTTCGTTTCCAAAAAACCAGCAGGTCAAAGACATTTTTTAGGTGCAAAAGCAAAGTCGCCGTCGCTCTTCCATAGCGCACTTTGCCACAGAAAAGTGCGAGACTTCGGTATGCGGTATCAAGCAATCGTTATTCGGGTCTTTAGGAATCCGCGTGATTAAATGCACGGCAATGGGTACATAGCCAGTACAGTAAGTCCCCGAGGCAGATTGGAGCCACGTATGGATATCAAGGTTTCTGGACGCAAGACGACGGTAACCGATGCTCTGCGTGCGCATGTGGATGAGAAGATCGGCGAGGCGCTCAAGGTTTTCGATATCGAGCCCATGACAGTCGACGTCGTGCTTCGTTATGAGAAGAACCCCTCGAACCCCAACCCGGCAATCGTCGAGGTCACGGTTCGTGCCCGCGGCTCTGTGATTCGCGTTGCCGAGCACGGCGCAGATATGTATGCCGCCATCGACCTCTCCGCCGATAAGGTTACCCGCCAGCTGCGCAAGTTCAAGACTAAGGTCGTGGACAACCGCCAGGGTGGTGCCAGCGCCGCGGATGTCGCACCGGTCGAGCGCGTCGAGGATCTGGCCGACCTGCTGCTGCCCGAGGAGGAAGACGACCTGCTCGTCCGCGAGAAGGTTATCGACGTCACTCCGATGACTGAGGAGCAGGCGCTGGTGCAGACCGATCTGCTCGGTCACGACTTCTACGTGTTCGAGAACGCGACGACCGGCCTTATCAATGTGGTGTATCACCGTAAGAATGGTGGATATGGCATCATCAAGCCCCGCATCGAAACACTTGACGAGTAAAATACGTTAACTTGCATGAGTTAACGGCTGGCGGCCATCCCATGCGGGTGGCCGCCTTTTTACGTAAGGAGTCGCTTTGATGGACAAGGCCGCATCCGCCGGTCATTCGGACCGTTGCCGCATCGTCGTCGATACCTGCTGCGACTTTAGCCCCGAGGTCGCCGCGAACCTCGATGTCGATATCCTGGGTTTCCCCTTCATTATCGATGGCGAGGAGCGTACGGACGACATCTGGTCGAGCATGAGCCCTAAGGAGTTCTACGACCGCATGCGCGCCGGTGCCCGCGTGTCCACCTCGGCTGTGTCGCTCGGTCGCTATATCGAGTTCTTTACCGAGTGCGCCAAAGAGGGCACGCCCACGGTCTACCTGTGCTTTACCTCGGCGCTGTCGTCGAGCTACAACTCCGCGTGCCAGGCGGCAGATGCCGTGCGCGCCGAGTATCCCAACTTTGAGCTCTACGTGGTCGACAACGCTCTGCCCTGCGCGACCGGCGCGCTCTTGGCGCTCGAGGCCGTGCGCCAGCGTTCGGCGGGACTGACCGCCAAGCAGCTGGTCGACTGGGTAAACGAGGCTAAGACCTATGTCCACGGTTACTTTACGCTCGAGAGCTTCGACGCACTGGCTGCTGGCGGCCGCATTCCGCCCGCGGCGGCGCAGCTCACGGCAAAACTCGACGTCAAGCCCGAGCTTTCCTACGACCTTGCCGGCTCGCTGTCGCTGATCGGCGTCAACCGCGGCCGCAAGAAGGCGCTCAAGTCCATCCTCAAGTCGTTCCGCGAGAACTATGTGCCCGATCGCACCATGCCCATCGCCATTATGACGGCCGATGCCGAAAAGGACGGCGACTGGCTCGAAGCCGCCATCCGCAAGGAGGAGGGTTGCGCCGCCGTCACGATCATTCGCAGCTCCGTCGGTCCTACCATCGGCTCGCACGTGGGCCCCGGCATGGTGGCCTGCGCGTTTTGGGGTAAGAACCGCGCCGACAAGGCGTCGCTTTCCGACCGCATCGCCCGCCGCGTGCGCGGTCAGTAGGCAAGTAACGCGGCCGTAATCGATCCCAACTCACAGCCCAAACGCTGGCACCGAGTATTCAACCTGGTAATAACACCCAACCCAAAAGGAAAGGCTTCATGGCAAACAAGCTCTCTGTCGCATTCATCGGCACCGGAATCATGGGTGCCCCCATCGCCGGCCACATCCTGGATGCCGGCTATCCCGTCACGGTCAACAACCGTACCAAGTCCAAGGCCGTCGCGCTTATCGAGCGCGGTGCCGTTTGGGCCGATACGCCGGCAGATGCCGTGGCGAACGCCGACGTCGTCTTTACCATGGTGGGTTATCCCTCCGAGGTCGAGGAGCTCTACCTGGCGGGCGACGGCCTGCTCGCGTGCACTAAGCCCGGCGCGGTCCTGATCGACCTCACCACAAGCTCGCCCGAGCTGGCGCGCGACATTGCCGAGGCCGCCCAGGTTTCCGGCCGCATGGCGTTTGACTGCCCCGTCACCGGCGGCGAGTCGGGCGCTATCGCCGGTACGCTCACGGCTATCGTGGGCGCTACCGAGAACGACATCGCGCCGGTCCGCGACATCCTTGCCACCTTTGCGGCCAACATCTGCTGCTTCGACGGCGCCGGCAAGGGCCAGGCTGCCAAGCTCGCCAACCAGGTGTCGCTGGGCGCCTGCATGGTCGGCATGGCAGACGCCATGGCATTTGCCGAGCTGAGCGGCCTTGACCTGGAGAAGACCCGCCAGATGATCCTGGGCGGTACCGGCAAGTCCGGCGCCATGGAGAGCCTGGCTCCCAAGGCGCTTGACGGCGACTACAAGCCCGGCTTTATGGTCGAGCACTTCATTAAGGACCTGCGCTTGGCGCTCGCTTACGCCGATGACCGCGAGCTCGCGCTGCCCGGTGCCGACGTCGCTTTTACGCTCTACGACATGCTCGACGCCATCGGTGGCGCCAAGCTGGGCACCCAGGCCATCACGGTTCTCTACAAGGAGGAGGCCGACGCCATCGCCGCCGGTCTGGACTGGTCGCAGTATCGCCCCGAGGAGCATGGCGCTCACGAGGAAGGTTGCGGTTGCGGCGAGCACGGCGAGGACCATGAGTGCGGCTGTGGCCATCACCATGGCGAGGACCACGAGTGCTGCGGCGGCCACGGCCATGACGACGGCCACGAGTGCTGCTGCGGCCACCATCACGGGGAGTAGCGCCCATGAGCTGGACGTTCGTGGTGCTTGCGCTGGTACTCTTTCTCTTTGCGATCTACATCGGCTTTCTGTGCGGCCAGTGGGCGTGCGAAAAGCGTGTCATCACCAAGCGCGACTACTGGATTGCCAACTTTGCAGGAGCGGCGGCGGTCGTCCTACTGACCTGGGTGTTCTCGCTGTTCCCGCTGGTGCAGTTTGCGCCGATCGGCTGGCTCGGCGGCTTTATCGCCGGCCTTAAGATGAGCTTTGGCGAGTCCGTCGGTCCATGGCGCAAGCACGACGAGGTTTTTAACGTCAACAAGGCTCATCGCGCCGCCGCCGACGCGGGCGACGCCGAGGAGCGCCGCCGTGCACGTCGCAATGGCGCGGCCGACCGGCAGCTCATCTCGGTCACCGATGACAGCAAGGGTGCTGGCAAGCACGCCAAGAAATAAAAAGAAGAGGTAACTATGGCAGAAAACAAAGACGAACAGCTCACCGACGAGGAGCTGGCACAGCTCCAGCTGGCAGAGGAGAACGAGAACGCCGTCGACCGTCTGGTCCAGGAGCTCGGCTGCCCCACGCGCCGCATCCGCCAGTTTGCCGCCCGCGTGCTGCACCTGCTTGCCGAGCGCGATCCGCAGCGCGTCGTGCCCTGCGTGCCCGCGTTGATCGAGGCGCTCGACCGCCCCGAGGCGCAGACCCGCTGGGAGGCCCTCGATGCCCTGACGGCGCTCGCCACCACCTGCCCCGAGCAGCTGGGCGATGCCTTTGAGGGCGCCGAGACCGCACTGTTCGACGAGATCTCCTCCACGCTGCGCTATGCCGCCTTCCGCCTGCTGTGCGTGTGGGGTGCCACGAGCGTCGAGCGTTCGCGCGAGGCTTGGCCCATCCTGGACGAGGCCATCCAGTGCTACCACGGCGACCTTGAGTATCGCGACATGCTCGGTTGCCTGTACGAGTTTTGCCAGGGCGAGATCGACGCCGAGGTTGCCGAGAAGCTTGCGCTGCGCCTTAAGTTCGATGCCGAGAACGGTAAGGGCAGCTATCTTAAGGCCCGTTCGAGCGAGATTTGCGAAATGCTTGTTAAACGTTTTGGCCTGGATCTCTCCAAAAAGAAGAAGCGTGCTAGCGTTAAAAAATCTGACGACGCCGAAGACGAGGAGTAACAGATTATGGCGCACGATGTAGTCCTGATTCCCGGTGACGGTATCGGTCCCGAGATTACGCAGGCCATGCGCCGCGTGGTCGAGGCCACCGGTGTCCAGATTAACTGGAACGTCCAGGAGGCCGGCGCCGGCGTCATGGACGAGTTTGGCACGCCGCTGCCCCAGCACGTCCTCGATGCGGTCGCCCAGACCAAAGTTGCCATCAAGGGCCCCATCACCACGCCGGTTGGTACGGGTTTCCGCAGCGTTAACGTCGCCCTGCGCAAGCATTTCGACCTGTACGCCTGCGTGCGCCCCTGCTTGTCGCAGCCGGGTGACGGCTCGCGCTTCCGCGACGTCGACCTGGTCATCGTGCGCGAGAACACCGAGGACCTCTACGCCGGCATCGAGTTCGATGAGGGCGCTGCCGAGGTCGAGGAGCTCTCGCAGCTCGTCGAGCGTTCGGGCCAAAAGACCTTCGCCGCCGATTCCGCCATCTCGATCAAGCCGATCTCCATCGCCAAGAGCCGTCGCATTGTGGAGTATGCCTTTGAGTATGCCCGCCGCTGCGGCCGTAAAAAGGTGACGGCCGTGCACACGGCCAACATCATGAAGGCGACCGACGGTCTGTTCCTGCGCGTTGCGCGCGAGGTCGCCGCTAACTATCCCGACATCGAGTTCAACGACAAGATCGTCGACGCCACCTGCATGGGCCTGGTCCAGAACCCCGACGACTTCGATGTCCTGGTGCTGCCCAACCTGTACGGCGACATCGTGAGCGACCTGTGTGCCGGCCTGGTGGGCGGCTTAGGAATGGCCCCCGGCTCCAACATCGGTGCCGACTGCGCAATCTTTGAGGCTACGCACGGCTCCGCGCCCGATATCGCCGGTCAGGATATCGCCAACCCCACGGCCGAGATCCTCTCTGCTGCGATGATGCTCGACCACCTGGGCGAGAACGATGCTGCCAATCGTATTCGCGCCGCCGTATCTGCCACGCTCGACGAGGGCGAGCAGGTTACCGGTGACGTGCGTCGTGCCCAGACCGGCTCCGTTGAGGGCGCTGTGGGCACGCAGGCCTTTGCCGATGCCGTTATCGCGCACCTGGTCTAAGGTATGCACGCTGCAAACGCCTAAATAGTACTTAAGTGTTTGCGTATAACCTAAGAATCAATACGCCCGGCGCCTCGTCGGGCGTATTCTATTGAGGACTATGTTTCCTAACAAGGAGTAACTGATATGGGTCTGATTCAAAAGAAGGACGAGAAGGACGAGATCGACGGCATCCAGATCATCGAGCGCGGCGAAGGCCCCGACGGTGATGAGGACGAGAAGATCGATCTGGTCGCCGGTACGTCTGCCGAGCACATTGCCGCCGGCACGACGGCCGAGGAGGAGGATGCTCGCCTGGAGGCAAAGATCGCCGCGGACGCCGCCGACGAGAACCTCATGCCCGAGGAGCAGGACGAGGACGACTCCGATGAAGACGACCATGCATCCAAGCACAAGAAGACGATGATTGCCGCCTTTGTGGTCGCCATCGTAATCGCTGCCGTGGTCGGCTTCTTTATTGGCAATGGCGGCTTTGGCGGTAAGGGTGTCGGCTCGTCGACTCTGACCGAGGACCAGCTCGATTCGACCGTGGCAAGCTATAGCTACAACGGCAAGAAGAGCGATATCACCGCGCGCGAGGCCATCGAGAGCCAGTACAGCCTCGATACCGTCAAGGATAGCGATGGCAACTACACCGCTCCCTCTGCCGACGTCATCCTGTCCTACGTACGCAACAAGATTCTGCTCGATGCTGCCGAGGACGAGGGCATTACCGTCTCCTCTAAGGAGATGAAGAAGTACGCCGAGGATTCTATCGGCACTTCGGACTACAAGACCATGGCCACGCAGTATGGCGTGTCCAAGGACCAGGCCAAGCAGATTGTCCGCCAGTCCGCGACGCTGCAGAAGCTCTACAAGAAGAAGGTGGGCGATAGCTCCGCGACCATGCCGACTGCTCCGACTGAGCCTTCTGACGGCAACGAGGAGACCGCGAGCAAGGACTACGCCGACTACATCATCAACCTTGCCGGCGACGAGTGGGATAGCGAGAAGGGCACTTGGAAGGACGCCGATGGTACCTACGCTAAGGCCTTTGCCGACGATGCCTTTACGGCCGATAGCGCTACCTATAAGCAGGCCATGACCGCCTACTACACTGCTTACCAGCAGTACTCTTCGCAGGCTTCGAGCGCCAGCTCCAAGTGGACCGAGTATGCTAACGGTCTCTACGCCAAGGCCAACATCAGCATCTACGGCCTGTTTGCGCAAGGTTTGCCTGAGCCGCCGAGCGCGTAGCCAAAAATCTGATAAGCCTGCTAGAACGGACATCGTTCTAGTGGGCTTTTTGCACTGTGGGGAGGGCAATGGGAGGGGGTGGTTGTATGCAAATTTTGGGACACTTTATTCATATAAAGTGAAAACGATTTCGGCTAAACTGGTAGTAACAATGTGGTACCACTGTTCATCTGGTAGTAACCAATTTTGAGACGAAATCGAATGGAAATTGCTAAGAATTAGTTTGGTAATGAAATATATGCAACATGTTTACCTGCGCAAATTACCGTTTACGGGCCAAAAATAACCGTTTGGCAACGATATAGTAATTTGAACGAAATGTGGTGGACGTTTGAATTGAGTGTGTGCTACCGTACATACCAGCAACCCCAAATAGGGACTGGGTTGTCTAAGTTTGCGCACCAATGCCGGCAAGCGGAGAAGCCGGTATGCACAAGGCGCGGACATGGAACTCGTTGGTGAACAACGAAAGAAAGGTTGGAGGAGATACCAATATGATGAAGTACCTCCAGAAGCTCGGCAAAGCGCTGATGCTTCCCGTCGCGGCGCTTCCCGTCGCAGGTATTCTTATGGGCGTGGGCTACCTGCTCGCTCCCGCAGTCATGGGTGCTGCCGGTGACACTACCGGTTTGCCTATACCGCCGGCTTCCTGCTCATCAAGGCAGGCGGCGCTCTTATCGATAACATGGCCTGGCTGTTCGCAGTTGGCGCCGCTGTCGGCCTTGCCGACGATCACGATGGCACCGCTGGCCTCGCTGGCCTCGTCGCCTTCCTGATGATCCAGCAGCTCCTGAACCCCGCTGTTGTTGGCACCATTCGTGGTATGGACGCCGATGCTCAGACCGCTTGGCTTGCCACGACCGAGGGCATCGCGTTCTCCAAGATCGCTGGTAACTCCTTCATCGGCATCCTGTCCGCCATCATCGGTGGCACTTGCTACAACAAGTTCAAGGACACCCGTCTTCCCGACTGGCTGGCCTTCTTCTCCGGCAAGCGTTGCGTCGCCATCATGACCGCCGTCATCTGCATCGTCGTCTCCGTCGTCCTGCTCTTTGCTTGGCCGCTCATCTTCGGTGCTCTTGTTGCTCTTGGTGAGGGTATCGCCGCCATGGGTGGTATCGGCGCTGGCATCTACGCCTTCCTTAACCGCCTGCTCATCCCGACTGGTCTGCACCACGCACTCAACAACGTGTTCTGGTTCGACACCATCGGCCTGGGCGATCTGACCCACTTCTGGGCTGGCGAGACCTCCGCTGACGTCAAGTGGAGCCTCGGTATGTACATGTCCGGCTTCTTCCCCTGCATGATGTTCGGTATCCCGGGCGCTGCCCTGGCTATGGTTCAGACCGCTAAGAACAAGAAGGCTGCTATCGGCCTGGTTGTCTCCGCTGCTATCTGCGCCTTCGTCTGCGGTGTCACCGAGCCCTTCGAGTTCGGCTTCATGTTCCTGTGCTTCCCGCTCTACGTCGTGTACTCTGCCCTGTACGGTATCTTCACCATCATCACCTACTATGTTGGTTTCCGTGCTGGCTTCTGCTTCTCCGCTGGTGCTACCGACCTCCTGTTCTCCGCTAGCCTCCCGGCCGCTGCCAACACCTGGATGATCATCCCGCTGGGCATCGCTGCCTTCGTGGTCTTCTACCTCGTGTTCCGCTTCGCCATCACCAAGTTCGACCTCACGACCCCTGGTCGCGAGGACGAGGATGTCGAGGAGACCTCCGTTTCCGCCGCTGCTGGCGACGACAAGTTCGCCGCCCTGGCCGCTGCTGTTCTCGCTGCCGTCGGTGGCAAGGAGAACGTCAAGACCGTTGACTGCTGCGCTACTCGCCTGCGCTTTGAGCTTGGCGATTCCGAGCTGGTCGACGAGGCCGCCTGCAAGAAGGCCGGCGCTCTGGGCGTCATGAAGATGGACAAGGGTGCTACCCAGGTCATCATCGGCACGCAGGTCCAGGCTGTTGCCGAGGAGCTCAAGAAGCTTCTCTAAGCCTTAAAGACGTATCTGTCTTACAAAGGGTCGTCCCGCTCCGTGGGGGCGGCCCTTTTTGCTACCTCGATACTTGATGCAGTGATGTAATTGGTATTACAGTGTGCAGGCTATCAACCGGCAAACAATATTGAAATATGCTGGTTGACCTGCTGTTATTCCATTAAAACTGCTATAGTACGTGGTGTCTGGTTACAACCAATTTCGAGTCATTTATCCGGCAGGTATCATTATGGCAATGGGAGCGCGCAAACAACCTCTGTACGATCAGCTCGTCGATTTGCTGACCGATAAAATCGATCACGAACTTCGACCCGGCGACTATTTGCCGTCTGAGCGTGACCTGTCGGAACGCTATGGGCTCTCGCGTACGACGGTTCGCCTTGCCCTACAGGAGCTTGAGCGCCTAGGCTTGGTGGTTCGTCAGCGCGGCCGTGGAACCATGGTGTGCGACCGCTCTCTGCAAACGGCAAATCTCACGCAGACCTATAGCTTTACCGAGCAGATGAAGGCGATCGGCCGTGTGCCCAAGACGACGATTCTCGAGTTTACCGAGGTCGAGGCTGACAAGAATATTGCCGTAGAGATGAACGCGCGCCTGGGCGAGCGTCTGTACAAGATCAAGCGCCTGCGTATAGCCGATGGTGTACCGCTGATGATTGAGTGTACATATCTGCCAAGTCGCAAGTTCTTTGCGCTTAAGCGCCCCATGATCGAGAACAAATCGCTGTACGACATGATTGAGCAGGACTTTCACGAGAAAGTTCGCGTGGCAGAGGAAGAATTCTACGCGAGTATCGCCCGCCATTCCGACGCTCGTCTGCTCGAGATTACCGAAGGCGCGCCGGTGCTGGATTTGATTCGTACCACATATGACATGAACAACGAGGTTATCGAGTATACGCGTTCGGTTGCGCGTGCCGACCAGTTTAAGTACAAGGTCTACCACAACCGCGCAGTCTAGAGTTATTGGGTATAAACGGCTTGGCGTGTTTTGCGGCGGGTGCAAATTATACCAAGCGGTAGAAGGCAACGAACAATCGCTCGAATTAACAATGCAGTGGTTTTTGATCCGCCCTAAAATGCACTGCGGGTACGGGAGCATAGATGAGCACGTATGCTATCAAGGCCGACAAGTTCTTTTTGCCGGCGGGGCCGCAGCTGGGCGGCTACCTCATGGTCGAAGACGGCGTCTTTGGCGTTTGGCAGGCCGATGAGCCCGCTTGTGAGATCAAAGATTATTCGGGTACATGGATTGCGCCGGGCATGGTGGACACCCACATTCATGGCTTCTATAACCATGCCACGACCGATAACGATGCCGAGGGCATCAACATCAGCTCGACCGAGCTCGCACGTCGTGGTACCACCAGCTGGCTTCCCACGACCTTTACCGACGGCGTGGAGCAGATTAAGGACGCCTGCGCCGCCATTGCACAGGCGGAAGAAGAGCGTGGACCCGAGTTCTGCGGTGCTCGTATTCAGGGCATCTACCTGGAGGGCCCGTTCTTTACCATGAAGCACGTGGGCGCCCAGAACCCCGCTTATCTGATTGACCCGTCCGAGGAAATTTTTGACGAGTGGCAGGAGGCCGCCGGCGGTCGTATCGTCAAGAGCGCCATGGCGGCCGAGCGCGATGGCGCTGCCGCTTACGCCGCGGCTTTGAGCGCAAAGGGCGTCGTGACCTGCATTGGCCACTCCGATGCCACCTATGATGAGTGCGCCGCCGCCATCAATGCTGGCGCCAGCTGCTTTACGCATACCTACAACGGCCAGCGCGGTCTGCATCACCGTGAGCCCGGTGTCGTCGGGGCCGCTATGACCACGCCCAACACCTATGCCGAGATCATCTGCGACGGCAAACATGTGAACCCCGCTGCTATCAAGGCCCTGCTGCAGGCCAAGGGCTGGCAGCACACGGTGCTGATCACCGACTGCCTGGGTTGCGGCGGCATGCCCGAGGGAAAGTACACCAGCGGTGGCATGGATGTTATTATGAAGGACAACCTTTGCTGGCTTGCCGATGGCTCTGCTATCGCCGGCTCGGTGCTCACGCTCGCGCAGGGCGTCAAGAACATCGTCGACTGGGGTCTTGCGAGCGCCGATATCGCCATTCGCATGGCGACCGAGGTACCCGCGCGTTCTGCTCACGTCGAGGATAAATGTGGCAGCATTATGCCTGGCCGCGATGCCGACTTTGTTGTGTTCAATCCCGACCTTACCCTGGTCGAGACGCATGTGGGTGGCAACAGCGTCGGTAACGCGTTTGCCGAGTAGCCGCCAAAGAAGCGATCCGAGAGGGGATTTAGATGATTTACGGTGCATTGGGCGATATCGAGGAGTACCGCGGAATGCTCAAGGGCCTCGACGTGTTGATCGACTGGCTCGAGGAGAACGACCCGGCGCAGCTCGAGGTCGGCAGCCATCCGATTCTGGGCGACAAGGTCTTTGCGAACGTCATGGCTCCCACGACGCGTCCCGAGGCAGAGGCTCACTACGAGACGCATCAGCGCTATCACGACCTGCAGATCGATGTCGAGGGTCGCGAGGCCTTTAAGGTTGCCACGGGCAGCCTGACGCTGGTCCAGGAGTTTGACGAGAAGGACGACTACGATCTGGTCGATTCCGACGCCTCGATCGCCGGCGATCTTGCCGACGACAAGTTCGCGCTGTTCGTTGCCGGCGAGCCTCACATGCCCACACTCGAGTTCCCGGGCGATGGCGCACAGCCGGTCAAGAAGATCTGCTTTAAGCTGCTTGCAGACGCTTACTGGGAGGAGTAACGCGCTGCTCGGCTGAGTTGTTCGCCTGATGGCGTGATTCCCCTAGGGAAATCACGCAAGGACCCCGCCAAATGTGTTTCCCCTAGGGGAATCACGTTTGGCGGGGTTTTATGTTTATGAATAGGGGAACTGAAGCCGTGACGATGCTTGGGTTGGCGCACGCGCACTCAAATCGGCAACAACAAAGTAGATAAGCATTTGAAGAAATGCGATTGAAACATAATGTAACTAGTATGAAATAGTGGATAGCTGGTACATACCACCTTTCAAATATAGAATCGTTAGAAATCTATAGTTAAAAAGTAATTTACCAGCGGGTTATATTTTGTTCATTAAAGCCGTTCATCGCCATTTCGCTACCGTTTACGGACCACTTCAGATTCTGTCTACATAATTGCGTTAATGCGTCCATAATAGGCAAGGCGTTTAGCCGAGGGCCGAGGAACCGGCATCCGCGTCGTAGAGCACGAAGATCGGGAGTAGCATGCATTCGTTTAAGATCACCAATCAATTCCTACTTGATGATGAGCCGTTCACCATCTTGTCGGGGGCGATTCACTATATGCGTGTTCATCCGAGCGACTGGCACCACTCGCTCTATAACCTTAAGGCTCTTGGGTTTAATACGGTCGAAACGTATGTACCGTGGAATCTTCATGAGCCAAAGCCTGGCGTCTTCGATTTTTCTGGCTCAATCGATTTGGCGGCATTTCTTGATGAGGCAGCATCGCTCGGTCTGTATGCAATTGTTCGGCCCTCTCCGTTTATTTGTGCAGAATGGGAATTTGGCGGCATGCCAGCATGGCTGCTGCGCGAACATGATATGAGGCCGCGTAGCAGCGACCCCAAATTTCTTGCTCACGTTGCGCAGTACTATGACCATCTCATGCCGATACTCGTCTCGCGTCAGATTGACAAGGGCGGAAATATCATCATGATGCAGGTTGAAAACGAGTATGGATCATATTGCGAGGATAAGGACTATCTTCGCGCGATTCGTCGCCTTATGGTCGAGCGTGGGGTTTCCGTGCCCCTTTGTACTTCCGATGGCCCGTGGCGTGGGTGCCTTCGTGCCGGTACGCTCATTGACGATGATGTGTTGTGCACCGGCAACTTTGGTTCTCATGCAAAGGAGAACTTTGAGGCTCTTTCTGCTTTTCACAAGGAGCATGGAAAACAATGGCCTCTTATGTGCATGGAGTTGTGGGACGGCTGGTTCAATCGCTATGGGGAGAACGTCATCAGACGCGATCCCGAAGATCTTGCCTCTTGCGTTCGCGAGGTGCTCGAGCTTGGAGGATCTTTAAACCTCTACATGTTTCATGGAGGCACCAACTTTGGATTTATGAACGGATGTTCTGCACGCCATACGCATGACCTGCACCAGGTGACATCATATGACTACGATGCTCCATTGGACGAACAGGGCAAACCGACCGAGAAATACTTCGCCATTCAAAGGACAGTTCACGAGCTGTATCCCGATATCGCGCAAAGCAAGCCGTTAACAAAAAAGGCGTTTTCCATGCCCGATATTTCGGTGAGTGAGCGCGTAAGTCTCTTTAATGTGCTCGATATTCTTTCGGAGCCGATTGAAGCCCAATATCCTATGCCCATGGAAGAGATGGGTCAGTCGTATGGATATACGTTATATACCACGACTGTCGAGCGTGACCGTGCAGATGAAGAGCGTATTCGGGTTATTGACGCCCGCGACCGCGCTCAGGTGTTTGTGAACGGTGACAAGGTGGCGACGCAGTATCAGGAGCACATCGGGGAAGATATTCACTGCGTTCTTCCCTGTGAACACAACCGCCTGGATGTTCTGACCGAGGATATGGGTCGCGTCAATTATGGTCACAAATTGCTCGCTGATACGCAGCATAAGGGCATTAGGACAGGAGTTTGCGTTGATCTTCACTTTGTTACCGGTTGGGAGATGCGTTGTCTGCCACTCGATAACATCGATAATCTTGATTATTCCGCCGGCTGGGTAGAGGGGCAACCTTCCTTTTATCGCGCAAAGTTTGATATATCTGAGCCGGCTGATACCTTTATCGACACTACGGGTTTTGGAAAGGGTGTGGCATTCGTAAACGGAACGAATGTCGGACGTTTTTGGGATAAGGGTCCCATCATGACGCTCTATGTTCCGCACGGTTTATTACACCCTGGTACCAATGAACTCGTTATGTTCGAAACAGAGGGCGTGTATGATGCGAAAATCTCCCTTCGCTCTGAGCCCGTTATCCGTACACTTGAACAAGAAGGAGTTGAGTAGAAATGATTGTAGGCGCACGAATCGACTTTCGCTTGATTCACGGACAGGTGGCAAACCTCTGGTCTAACGCCCGTCAGGTAAGCCGCTTCATGGTAGTTGACGACGAGGTATCGCAAGATGCTACCCAAAAGCAGGTTCTTCGCATGGCTTGCCCGGCAACTGTGAAGTTGTCCGTGCTTCCTGTCGACAAGGCCGCTGCCAACATCACTGCTGGCAAATATGATGCGCAACGTCTCTTCATTGTTGCGAAAAAGCCTGAGGTCTACGTTCGACTTTTGGAACAAGGTGTTAAGCTTGAGCAGCTCATCGTCGGTAATATGACGACAATGGAGCCGGTCAAGAAGCTGAATCGCAACATTAGTTGCGACCAGGGGGACCTTGACGCATTTGCCAAACTCAAGGCCGATAATCTTCCTATTGTCATTCAGCTGACGCCGCAGGATAACCCAGAGGCTCTCACGCTCTAGTCGAATTAACGCTAGGCCGTGAAGGGGGATGCACGGTTTATATAAGCGTATTGGTATTGTAGAAACTGTTACACCTTAAATAAGGAGTTTACCATGATTGCTTGGTGGCAGATTCTTCTGTTAACCCTGTATGCGGGTTATCAGATTATGGATGAGCTGAACTGGTACACCTGTGCCGGCTCAGCCGTCTTCTCCGGTATGATTACCGGTTTGATTATGGGCGACCTGCAGACTGGCCTGTTTATCGGCGGCAGCATGCAGCTCACCGTCCTGGGCGTTGGTACCTTTGGCGGCGCCTCTCGTATCGATGCCAACTCCGGCACTCTGGTCGCCACTGCCTTTGCCGTGGGTGCGGGCATGAATCCCGAGACGGCTCTTGCCGCCATCGGCGTACCTGTCGCTGCCATTCTCGTTTACACCGATATCGCCGGCCGTTTCGCCAACACGTTCTTCGGTCACATGTGCGATGCCGATATCGAGAAGATGAACTGGGGCGCCTACAACGTACACTACTTGCTCGGTGCCGTTTCTTGGATGTTGTCCCGCATGATTCCGGTCTTCCTGGCTCTCGCATTTGGCCAGGGCCTGGTCGAGGGCATCACCACCGCCCTTAACGGCGACTGGAAGTGGCTGGGTGACGGTCTGTCTGTTGCTGGCGGTGCCTTGCCCGCCGTTGGCTTCGCCATCCTGCTCCGTTACCTGCCGGTCAAAAAGCACGTCGCCTACCTGCTGCTCGGCTTTGTAGTCGCCGCCCTGTTTGGTACGGCCTTCACGAGCATCATGAACCTCAACGCCAACATCGTCGCTGTGAACGGTGCGCTTGGTAAGGGCGCCGTGGATATGGTCGGTATGTTCAATAACATGTCGATGCTGGCGATCGCTATTATTGGCTTTGCTCTGTCTTTGCTGTACTACAAGAACAACCAGCGTCCCGTCGCTGCTGCTGGCGCTGCGGAGGGAGACGACGACGATGAGCTCTAATGAGAAACTCGCCAATGGCACCACTGGCTACAAGATTACCAAGGACGACCTTGCGCAGATCAACCGTCGTAACCTGCTTGGTTTCCAGGATGGTTGGAACTACGAGCGCATGCAACACTCTGGTTATCTCTGGATTATCCTGCCCACACTGCGCAAGCTGTACGGCGACGGCACGCCGGAGCTAAAGGAAGCCTGCCGCGCCCAGTGCGCACCGTTCTTCAACACCTCAAACTTCCTCAACACGATCATCACCGGTATCGATTTGGCGATCGAGGAAGAGGAGGGCATTGAGGGCCTCGAGGCTGTTGCTGGTCTCAAGACTGGTCTCATGGGACCGCTGGCTTCCATCGGCGATTCCATCTTCGGTTCGCTGCTCCCGACCATTTTCGGCGCTCTGGCTGCCAATATGGCCATGAACGGCAACCCCTTGGGTATCTTCATCTGGGTCGTCGTGAACATACTTGTTGACTGGTTCCGCTGCAAGCAGACCCACATGGCCTATGAGCAGGGTATGAAGCTCGTCACCACCATGAGCGATCGCCTGAACGCGTTGACCGACGCGGCCTCCGTAATGGGTGTCTTTATGGTCGGTGCTCTGGTCGCAACCAATGTCGGTATCGTTATTGCGGCGAAGCCTGTTATCGGCGGCGTTACCGTTGACTTGCAGAACATCTGCAATATGATTTGCCCCAAGCTGGTTCCTGCCGCACTCGTCGGCTTCGTATACTGGCTCCTCGGTAAGAAGGGCATGACCTCGACGAAGGCCATCTTTATCGTCTTGGTTCTGTCCATTGCCTTGGGTGCATTCGGTATCATTTGCAAGGGCTAAATACCCCATATTGTCACGGCATTTGAGCCTCAATTGAGACGTGGCGCACACCTCCAAGGCGACTTTATCGCCATATCCCCTGGAGTGTGCGCCTCTTTTGTTTTGTCGGACACCGCTGTTCATAGGCGGTTATGCAGTCATCGTGTTCGATTAATTCCTTAAGGCTGCCTTGAAGGGAATATAGTGCAATGCCATTTTGGATCGTCCTGTTCATTTGTGTTGTCGTGGCTTATTTCGCTGTGACCGAAGGAGCGAAAAAATACTTCGATATGAAATTGCAGGTATTGTTTAACTTGGGCTTATACCAAGATTGCATAGACCTGCTCGATCGCAAACTTGCGCGTATAGTAATGTCTACGTATAAGCAGTATTACCTGCGTTTCACGATTTATGAAGCTGCTGATATGGACGCATATGCAGATCGAATGCTTGACCACTTGCTGGAGATGTCGTGCAGCGATAAACAACGTCGACAGCTTGCGGTTCGCGCCTTTAATTTCTATATCAAAACGGGTGACCGGAAGCGGGCGGCGTCCATGTTGGAAGAGATGCGCCCCATCGTGTCGAAGGGCATTTTGGCGGACAGTCAATTGACCTACGACATAGTCTTTTGCCGTCGGCATGATAAGATCGATGAGATGGAAGCTATGCTGGATACGAACGACCTTGGGTTACGCGGAAAGCTCTATCTGCTGCTTTCATATCAATATGAGAGCAGCGGGAACAAGGGCGAAGCACGTAGATATCGCAACCTTGAAAAGCAGCTTAGAGACGCTCACAGACCTCCCGCGATAAAACAAAATACTCACTAAACTTTAATGATGCAGTGGTCGTAAGAGCCCTTTTGAGGGGTTCTTTGGCTAGAGAAAGCGAACGGTAGAAAGGTAGATAGAATGATTGGATTTGTACTAACTGGTCACGGTCAGTTTGCACCTGGTTTGAAAAGCGCTGTGGATATGGTCGCCGGCGAACAGCCTAATTTTGAGGTAGTTCCTTTTGCGGGCTCGGAGGCGGTTACTTTTGGTGATGATTTGCGAACCTGCATTGCCAAGATGCGTCAAGCTTGTGATGGCGTATTGGTGTTTGTTGATTTGCTTGGCGGTACTCCGTTCAATCAAGCTATCCCAATGACGACTGAGCTCGATAACGTGACCGTTGTCACCGGAACAAATCTACCTATGTTGGTGGAGCTCGTTATGACGCGTGCGTTTGGAGACCCAACGCTTGATGAACTTGCCGAACGCGCACGGGTCGTTGGTCGTGAGGGAGTCGATCTCAAGAAACTCGAGAGTGCTGACATTGATGAAGACGATGAGATGTAGTGTCGCTATTAGCCCATTTATGGGACATGTTGGTGCGTTACCTGAAGGCTGAAGTATTGGTCAATTGCTCATTACGTGGAGAATATCATGACGTGCAAGAGGCACAGACAACCGTTATATGACCAGCTCGTAGATATTCTGATCGAAAAAATTGATCATGAATATCAGCCAGGTGATTTGATTCCGTCCGAACGTGAGCTTGCCGAACGTTTCGGGCTTTCGCGGTCGACTGTCCGGCTTGCAATTCAGGAACTTGAGTATCTTGGTCGGATTGTGCGAAAACAAGGTCGCGGTACGTTTGTTGCCGATCGACTAGCTCAAGCAACAAATCTTACCCAATCGTACAGTTTTACTGAACAGATGAAAGCGATGGGCCGGCTGCCAGAAACAACCATCTTAGAGTTCTGTGAAATGGAAGCAGATAAAACGCTCTCGATGCAAATGGGGATTCATTTGGGTGAAAAGGTATTAAAACTCAAACGTTTACGAATGGCAGATGGTATTCCTATGATGGTTGAGCGTAGCTATCTTCCAGCAAGGCTCTTTATTTCACTCAAGCGTCCTCTACTCGAACAGAAGCCCCTTTACGATGTCATTGAGCAGGATTATCAGCAGAAAATTCGAGTAGCGGATGAGGAGTTCTCTGCGGGTATAGCACGTCCATGTGACGCTCGGCTTCTAGGTATTGGTGAGGGTGCGCCAGTTCTGGACATAGTCCGAACTACTCACAACACCCAAAATGATGTTGTCGAGTTTACGCTTTCGGTGGCTCGTGCGGACAAGTTTAAGTACAGGATTTCTCATTATCGAGATACTCTGTGATCGGATACGAGTGTTAACGAAAGAAAAACAGCCTATGACTACTACCCGATTTAACTTTTCAGATTAAGTCTTTATATATCAGACAATTTAGTAAAGAAAGAGGTATTAGAAATGTTCGAGAAGAGTGTCGAGGAGCTCACCGAGCTCGGCGCCCAGATCACCACGGCCGAGATTGCTCAGCAGCCCGAGCTTTGGCGTGATACGCTCAACATCTATCGCGAGAACAAGGAGGCCATCGAGGCCTTCCTGGCCGAGGCTCGCGCTATGGGCGAGGGTCGTCTGTCCGTTGTCTTCACCGGTGCCGGTACGTCCGACTACGTTGGCGATACCTGCGCCCCGTATCTGCGTCACGCTGGCAACACTGATCTCTACGACTTTAAGCCCATCGCCACGACCGACATCGTGAGCGCCCCGCGCGACTTCCTGCGCGCCGAGGATCCCACGCTCGTGGTTTCCTTTGCCCGCTCTGGCAACAGCCCCGAGAGCCTTGCCGCCGTTGCCGTTGCCAAGGAGCTCGTCCACAACGTCAAGTTCCTCAACATCACCTGCGCTCCCGAGGGCAAGCTCGCCGTCGAGTCTGCCGATGATCCCAATGCGCTGACGCTGCTCATTCCGCGCGCCAACGACAAGGGCTTCGCCATGACTGGCTCTTATTCCTGCATGACCCTGCTCTCCACTCTTATTTTCGACACTGCCTCTGACGAGCAGAAGGCCGAGTGGGTCGAGACCATCGCCAAGATGGGCGAGGAGGTTATCGCTCGCGAGTCTGAGATCGCCGATTACCTGGCTGGCGACTTCAACCGCGTGACCTACTTGGGTTCTGGCTCCTTTGGTGGCCTTGCCCAGGAGAGCCAGCTCAAGATCCTCGAGCTCGCTCACGGTCTGGTCGCTACTTCCTACGACACCTCCATGGGCTATCGTCACGGACCCAAGTCCTTCGTCGACGATAAGACGCTCGTCTTCGTGTTCGTCAACAACGACGCCTACACCCGTCAGTACGATATCGACATCCTCAACGAGATCGGCGGCGACGAGATCGCTCAGCACACCGTCGCCGTTCAGCAGGAAGGTGCTACCGTCTATGAGGGTGAGTCCTTCACCTTTAAGGGCTACGAAGCGCTTCCCGAGGGCTACCTCGCTCTGCCGTTCGTGATGTTTGCCCAGGCCATCAGCCTGCTCAACTCCGTGCGCGTGGGCAACACGCCCGATACGCCGAGCCCCACCGGCACGGTCAACCGCGTGGTCAAGGGCGTGACGATTCACCCCTTCACCGCTTAATCGCGTCCCTCTGTAAGGGCGCCCGTCCGCTCATAACGGCGGGCGGGCGCTTTTTGTTTTATGTGAGCTGGGTATAAGCATCGCCACAGTCACTGCTTTAGAAGCAAGGAGTGCATATGAGCACGTACGCAATTAAGGCTGACAAGTTCTTCTTGCCGGCAGGCCCGCAACTGGGCGGCTATCTTATGGTCGAGGATGGCGTCTTTGGCGCCTGGCAGGCCGACGAGCCCTCTTGCGAGATTAAGGACTACACGGGGTCGTGGATCGCACCGGGTATGGTCGATACTCACATCCATGGCTTCTACAACCACTCAACTACCGATAATGATCCCGAGGGCATCGATATCAGCTCGACCGAGCTCGCCCGTCGCGGTACCACCAGCTGGCTGCCCACGACGTTCACCGATGGCGTCGAGCAGATCAAGGACGCCTGCGCCGCCATCGCTCAGGCGGACGAGGGTCGCGGCCCCGACTTCTGCGGTGCTCGCATTCAGGGCATCTACCTGGAGGGCCCCTTCTTTACCATGAAGCACGTGGGCGCGCAGAACCCCGCTTATCTTATCGATCCTTCCGAGGAGATCTTTGATCAGTGGCAGGAGGCTGCGGGTGGTCGCATCGTCAAGAGCGCCATGGCGGCCGAGCGCGACGGTGCCGCTGCTTATGCGGCTGCTCTGAACGCCAAGGGTGTGGTGACCAGCATCGGTCACTCCGACGCCACCTACGATGAGTGCATCGCCGCCATCAACGCCGGTGCCAGCTGCTTTACGCATACCTATAACGGTCAGCGCGGGCTGCATCACCGTGAGCCCGGTGTCGTGGGTGCTGCCATGTCCACGCCCGAGACCTACGCCGAGATCATCTGTGACGGCAAGCACGTTAACCCTGCCGCCATCAAGGCGCTGCTGCAGGCAAAGGGCTGGCAACACACGGTGCTCATTACCGACTGCCTGGGTTGCGGCGGCATGCCCGAGGGCAGCTACACCAGTGGTGGCATGGACGTCATCATGAAGGACAACCTGTGCTGGCTCGCCGACGGCAAGAGCATTGCCGGCTCGGTGCTCACGCTTGCCCAGGGCGTCAAGAACATCGTTGACTGGGGCATCGCCAGCGCCGATATCGCCATTCGCATGGCAACCGAGGTGCCGGCACGCTCCGCGCACATCGAGGGTAAGTGCGGCAGCATCATGCCGGGTTGCGACGCCGACTTTGTCGTGTTCGACCATGAGCTTACCCTCGTCGAGACGTATGTTGGCGGCCAGAGCGTCGGCAACGCCTTTACCGAGTAACGATAGAAAAAGACGGCGGGCCCGAATCTGCTCGGACCCGCCGTATGGGTTAAACGCTCAAAAGTACCTTCACAATTACAGCTTGTTAGCGATCTTCTTTGCCGTGCGCTTGACGCCGGCCACAAGACCTCCCGCAGGACGCTCCTTTTCGTAGGCTAGACGCTTCTCGCGCTTGGCGTACTCTTCGACGATGATGTCGCCATACTCGTCTTCGATCTTGTCGAAGAAGTCGATGGCGCCCTTAATTTCCTCAGCGGTCGGGTGCCCCTTTTGGACACCGCCGGTGAGTTTAAACGGCCCCCACGTATCAAAGCCGGGGCAGCCGTAGACGCCCATAAAGATGGCCTGCCTCATGCGGCAGATACCATCGATATCCTTGCTGTACCACTTGTTTTTGCCACCGTAGGTCATAAGGCCAAACACCTTGTCCTGCGGCTGCAGCACGTTCGTGAGCACGCGTGCCATATCCTTGTCGATCTCGGAGTAATAAATGCCCGTGGCGACGCCGATCAGATGGTATTCGTGCAGGTCGGGGTACTCGTTTTTACCAAGCGCCTTGACGTCGAGGGTATCGATTTCGGGGTGTGCCTCAACGATGGCGTCCACGAGCTTTTTCGTATTGCCGTGATGGCGCGAGGCGTAGAGGATGATGGTTCGAATAAGAAGGCCTTTCAGCTGTAATTGCTTCAATGTCTGTATGGTACCCCGTTGCATGGCTGGGATACCGGACGCATCGATGAACGTGCGAGTTTGTCCTTTGGTCAGGGCCGAGACAGGTACTTGCGAGCAAAAGCAGTTGTTCGAAAGGATGGGCAATGGAATACGCTCTCTCCAACGATTCGATTTCTATTAAGGTGTCCACGGCCGGCGGCTCGTTTACCTCGATTGAGGCCGACGGTCGCGAGTATTTGTGGCAGGGCGATCCCGCCGTGTGGTCCGGCCAGGCGCCGATTTGCTTCCCGATTTGCGGAGGCTTGCGTGACAACAACGCCATGACGTTTGCCGGGCATCATGTAAAGCTCGCTCGCCACGGGTTTGCGCGCAAACAGGAGTGGAAGCTGCTGAGCCAGAGCGAGAACGAGCTGGCGATGTGCCTGGATTCGGAGGATAACGCGGCGCTGCTGAGCGATTATCCCTACCCGTTTAAGCTTGTCGCTCGTTATACGCTCGAGGACGCTGCTGTGCGCGTCTCCTATGAGGTGACCAACGAGGGAACCGAGGACATGCCGTTCTTTATCGGCGGTCATCCCGGCTTTAGGTGTCCGCTCGATGAGGGCGAGGCCTATACGGACTACGAGTTGCGCTTTGAGAAGGACGAGGCTGCGGAGCTTTGCACTGCCGTCCCCTCGACTGGCTTGATTGACGTGACCAATCGCTCCAAGAACCCCATGGTGGGAAAGACACTGCCTCTGTCGCATGAGCTCTTCGATTTTGCGGAGACCATCTTTGACGTGCTCGAGAGCCGTCAGGTCACGCTTTCCAAAAAGGGCGAGGACAAGGGCGTCCGCCTGAGCTTTGAGGGCTTCCCATATCTCATTGTGTGGAGCAAGCCCGAGGGCGATTTTGTGGCGGTTGAGCCCTGGGGCGGCCTTTCGACCTGCTCCGATGAGGACGACGTGCTTGAGCATAAGCGCGGCTGCCTTGTCGCCAAGCCCAAGGAGACCGTCGTTCGCTCGTTCACGATTGAGATTCTGTAATTCCGTTTTGTCGACTCGTATCGCGAGGCACAAGGAGCCTGCGAGATAAGGAGCTAAAAATGATCCTCACCGTTACGATGAACCCGTCTGTCGATACGCGCTATCAGCTCGATGAGCTCATTATCGACGACGTTAACCGTGTGACGCCCGAAAAGACCGCCGGCGGCAAGGGCCTTAACGTTACCCGCGTCCTGGGCCAGCTGGGCGACGACGTTGTGGCAACCGGCCTGCTTGGTGGTCATATGGGCGCCTATATGGAAGAGCTCATGGACGCCAACGGTATTAACAACGACTTTGTGCCCATCAAGGGCGAGACCCGCATCTGCCTCAATATCCTTCATGCCGGCAACCAGACCGAGCTGCTCGAGAGCGGCCCGACGATTGCCCCCGAGGAGCTCGATGCCTTTACTGCAAAGTTCGCCGAGCTTGCAGGCAAGGCCGACGTCGTCACCATTTCGGGTTCGCTGCCCCGCGGTGTCGAGGCAGACTACTACGCCAAGATCACGGGTATTGCCGAGAACGCCGGCGCCAAGGTGCTGCTCGATACCTCGGGCGCTTCGCTCGAGGCCGCCCTTAAGTCCGAAATTAAGCCCGAGCTGGTCAAGCCTAATCTGACCGAGATCAACGGCCTTCTGGGCACGAGCTTTACCACCGACGATGTGGACGAGCTCCGCGCCGCGCTCGCCTCTGATGCCCGCTTCTCCGATATCCCCTGGGTCGTCGTGTCCATGGGTGCTGCCGGCTCCGTTGGCTTCCACAATGGCCGTGCGTTCCGCGCAAAGACGCCCGATATCCCTGCCGTTAACGCCACGGGCTCTGGTGACTCCACTATCGCAGGCTTCGCGCATGCCATCGCTGCCGGCGCAGACGACGAGACGGTGCTGCGTACCGCCAACACCTGCGGCAAGCTCAACGCCATGGATCCCATGACCGGCCATCTGGTCATGGACCGTTGGGACGAGGTCTACAACGGCGTTGTCGTGACCGAGCTGTAAGAGTTTGGGTGACGGCCCCGGCATCGCTTGCTAGCTCCTGTCGACGATAAGTGCAGTAGCATTATGCCGGGGCGCGACGCTGACACAGTCGTGTTCAATCCCGACCTTACCCTGGTCGAGACGTATGTGGGCAGCAACAGCTTTGGTAATGCGTTCGCCGAGTAAGCTGCTTGCCGACGCTTACTGGGAGGAGTAACGAGCTGCTC
The DNA here is from genome assembly GCA_959606495.1 of uncultured Collinsella sp. Taxonomy (GTDB): domain Bacteria; phylum Actinomycetota; class Coriobacteriia; order Coriobacteriales; family Coriobacteriaceae; genus Collinsella. The sequence goes on from CAUHJB010000020.1 coordinate 32,158, forward strand.
GGTTGAGCTGTTCGTCTGATGGCGTGATTCCCCTAGGGGAATCACGCTACGACCCCGCCAAGCGTGTTTCCCTAAGGGAAATCACGTTTGGTGGGGTTTTCTGTTTTTGAGTAGGAAGCGATCGACGTGGCGATGCGTGGATTGGCGCGCGCCCATAATCGACAACAAAAAAGCCGCCCAAAGGCGGCTATCTTGTGCAATGGAGCCAGCGACCGGGCTCGAACCGGTGACCCCCGCTTTACGAGTACGTGATTTTGACATTTACCGAGATAAGACTGATTTCACTGAAGTTAAGAGAATAGCAGGTAAATATAGGTAAGTGGCAATTATTGAGCTAACTATTAGAATCAAATTTCCCACTCTTTTCACTCCTAGCTGGACTTGAAAGTGTGAAATATTTCAGTTAGGCTATCCGGCGAAGCCCTTAAAGCTTCGCCGGATAGCCTAACTGAAAAACAGCGAGGGATGCGATTGCAAGGATCGATAAAAAGGACCGCCCGAGGGACATCAGAGTGCATCGATAGGACCAAGGGGGTCTATCGGATTTACTTTTCTCTAGGAAAAGATCCGGAAACGGGACGGTACCGCCGTAGTCCATCGCGTAGGGTTCATTGCAGAAGCAAGAACCCGAAAAACTGGCCGAGCGAAGTTACCAAGGCGCTGGAAGCCTATAGAGCTGAGCTCGAGGGTGCTTCCAGCCGGGGCAATGGTCCTCTGGGTCTATCGGATTATGCGGACAGGTTTCACGCGAACAGGGAGTCAACCATGGGATCACCTCTTGCTTATGAGCGTGAAGGTTTGGACATTCGTCACATACGCGAGCTGTTCGGCAATCCCGATCTCACTCGGCTTAAATCGGATGACGTTCGCACTGCTTATGCCAAGGCTAGAAAAGAAGGCCGATTCAGCGAAAGTGAAATTCGCCGCATCCACATCAAGCTCAAACAGGTAATGGAGGATGCCGTCGATAACGACCTTGTGGGCAAAAACCCTTGTAGGGGAGTGAAACTGCCCAAGCAGAATGTCGAGGCTCGTAAGGCGCTGAGCGCCGATGAGGCGGCAAGGCTGCTTGCAATTCTTTTGGAAGAGAAGCCGTCTTCCTTTGTCACCTGCACAATGCTTCTGCTTCTCTGTGGCTTGAGGAAGGGAGAGGCTCTGGGCCTCTCGTGGGAGGATTATGACCCTGACGCCAGGACGCTGAGGATAGTAAAGCAATATACGAATGACAGGACGCTAAGGCCGCCTAAATCAAAGATGAGCAGGCGTAAGATCTCGGTAGGAAATGAGCTTGCCGATTATCTGGACAGGTGGAAAGCCATTCAGCGGAGTGAGTTCGATTCCTTTGCAGTGGGGCAGACTGGAGAAACGCCCATTGTCCATTCCATTGGGGTCGTTGACGCCGCTAACGGCAAACGGGCTCTTGTGACCCGGATGGATGGGCATAATTATTCAAGGGCATTTAGGCTGTTTGCGGCGAAAAGCGGCTTCGGTACTTTTGAGGAGAGCAGGGAAGTCGTTGGGAGTGACGGCGTCAAACGTACCCGCTATACGGGTTATAGCGGGCTGAAGCCTCATGAACTGAGACATACGCAAGCGACTTTGCTCGTTGGTGCCAATGCGGACATTAAGACGATTCAAGCGCGTTTGGGCCATGCTAGCCCATCGACGACGCTGTCTATCTATAGCCACTTTATCGAGGCAAATGACCAGAAGGCAGCATCAGTACTGGACAATCTTCTAAAAAACTAAAACGATGGGGCCCAATTGGGGCCCCATCGTTTTAACGGATTCGATTGATTACGGCATTATACGGAGGTGTCATTTCGACCGACTGATAGTACGAAGCGTCGAGAAGGTTAAAGTAGCAAATAATCGGTGCGGCAAGATGTTCCTTCATGTTGAGGTACTTGCCGTTATCGTCCGCCACGAGTTTCACTTCATCTCGACGGACGTCTTTCATTTGCGGCCATAATTCGGTCGCTTTCTCGAGCTTATCGTTCTTGTCGTACTCGCCGTTATGGAAAAAGACGAAATGAGGGGCGCAGTATTCGGCTCCGCCGTGAATTTCGATAACGCTAACCTGGCTGCATGCCTTTGCAGCGCTTTCGGGTTCCAGGAGGACCCAATCGGAGGGGAAGACGGCAAAATCGTCACCAAGAAGATCTACTCGTCTCATGCCCATGGCAACCTCGTCATCCTCGTACAGATTGGATAGATGTTCGTGGAGTGCGGAAAACTGCTCCTGTTGAAGCCGCTTTGATGCGACGGCCATATTCTCGGAACCGTCATGGCGTAGGCGACTCAGCTCATCGTCAATCGAGGAGATGCCCTGGACACAGGTCTTATCTAGAGAGCGCGCAACCTCGGGGTCAAGTCTCATGATGAGCTTAAAGACGAAATCGATTGCCTCGCCGGGGGTTCTAATAGAATCCGATTTCGTGTTGCGAAGGGAGTCGATTTCGTCAGCGGTTTGGAGCTGAACAGTTGTTCCGACTTTAACCTTTTTCATCTTCATGCCTGATACTGGGAGACGTGGCATATTTCCTCCTGTCGTCTTCCATGATGTTAACGCAGGTAAGAAGGTATGTCCATGTAAGTTCAAAAGATAAAAGAAAAATGATTGAAAAAAGATTGAAAACTAAGAATTGAAAGCATTAAACTGTTGTTTAAGTAAACGCCTGACCAGCATGACGTTTGGAGTATTAACTTGGTCGCAATTTAATAGCCGCCCGCCCTTCCTATCAAAGTTTGCAGACCAGAGGGGAGGGGCGAGCCAGCCAGAAAGGATTCTACCATGCCGGTTGAATCAAATGAGCCGTACGCTGCCGTACGGGCTTCAACTGCGGATTTCTCAAGCTCGGAACTGGGGCGCGAGCGTCTTCTTGGGATTTCCGAGATCTGTAAAATGACCGGTCTGAGCCCGGTTACGGCCTCGAAACTTATGAAGGAGAGCGGCCGCGCGATTGCATTGCACCGCCGCGTCTACATTCTCGAGTCCAGTTTTTTCGCATACCTCCGCGAACTGGAGGTGAGTGAACCGTGCCGGCCTTAAATCCCATGAGCATCGGCCTCAATGAGACCGCGTTGAGCATCTTGAAGAATAGACCACTCGGACATATCGAACACGGGGCGTTAGACACTATCCTTGGAGGCCTTCGCCAGTACCTATGCATTGTCCCCGGCGGGCCCGGTACGGGCAAAACGACCTTTATGCAGCAAATTGCAGACGGATGGGCCATCGCTGGCCATCCGGTGGTTATCTTTGAGGGCGAGCTCGGTCGCGACAGTATGCTTGCGAAGAGCCTCACGCGCATCTCGGGCGGCGAGCTCACGTACAACGATATGAACGGCGACGGCATGTCCGAGGAGAAGCGCGGGATCTTTAATAAAGTACTCGATATTTACGCTCGCAGCATCGCCGAGAGAATGTTTATAGTTTCTGGCGAGATTAAGAACGCTGAGATGAAGAGAGCAATCGAGGAGGTCGCTGATAAATTCGGTGAGCCGCCGTTGGTCATCGTTGATTACGCGCAAATTGTATCGCTGCCACAAGAGCTGCGCATTGTCGATGAACGCATCGGACTTAAGCTGGTCGCATCGGAACTCCGCCGAATCGTTGATGAGTTGCATTGTCCACTGTTTGCAATCTCGTCAATAAACCGGACGAACTATGACAAACAGACCACCGGTCTTCAAGCGATTGGCGGTTGTAACATGTTCGAGTACTCTGCAGATATGGTGATGTCACTTTCTATTAAGGGTGAGAAGCCAGACGAGCGTAATGCCAATATGTTGTTAAAAAAACGGCCAGTTATTGCGTCGATTACCAAGAATCGTTACGGATCCTGCGGCGTTGTCGAGTTTGAGTTCAACGCACCAGCAGCGACGTTTACAGAAATCGGCTAATTATGGAGCCCGGACCCTACATTGGTGGATACCGGGCTCCCAATCCGTGCTTTTCGTCCGATGAGCTCGAGCGCGCCGAAAACAAGGATCTTCCTTCGTTCTCGGCGGAGGAGCTTATTTGGGAGCGAAAACGCTTGCTCGATGCCCTCGATTTCTATGAGGAACATTGGCGACCGTGCTGCGTGTACCTCGGCACATTGCCCGGGGTTCCCTTCGATGTCTGGGCGCGGGTGAGGATTGGGCGCATCGGTCAGATGCTCCGAACAATTTCAACTTAATAAAGGAGGCGGGGCCGTTGTACCGGCCCCGTCCGGATTGGATGGTTATGACTTCCATGAATGCGCACATCAACGTACGGATGAGCGAGGCGCAGCGTAAGGCGATCGAGGAGAAGGCGGCGGCCATGAATATGCCGGCGTCAACCTTCATGCGTGACGCCGCCCTGCTCTGCGGCGAGAAGCCGGTCAGGGTCGCCGATACGGGGGAGCTTACCGGCATCAGGACCGAGCTAAAGAAGATCGGCACGAATCTCAACCAGGCGGTTCGTGCCCTCAATACCTACGGCCCCGACCCGGTAGTCCTCAACAACCTCAACCGGGCGACTTCAATCGTTTCAACCGCGGTGGGCTGGGTTAACGACCTGCTCGCCCGTGCGAGAGAGTAGGTGGTTCACGTGAAGGAGAAGTTGGTCATGGCGCTGATTTTCGCAGTGCTGCTTACCGCGGGGTTTGCACCTCTTGTCGCCGTTCCCCTCGATTGCGTGATCCTCGGACTTCCAATCGAGCTCAGCTCGATTGGATTCACCCTGAGCGTAGATAGCATCATCTGGTGGTGGCTCAACGTGGCGCCTCACTGCATCCCGGGCTGTCTCGCCTCGTTCGCCCTGTTCCTGTCGGTATTCTTGCTCATGCAGCTATCGGCCTCCTCGAAGGAGCGGGCCGCCGATGGAGGCGTGCTCGGAGAGGCACGGGTGAAAACGGGGCCCGAGACCATCCGGGGCTCGGAGATTTGGGACGGGCGTGGACAGCCGAAAAGCAGGGGATTCGTATACGGCTTCGAGAAGACGTTATTTGGCTCCAAGTATCTGTTCGAGCCTAGGCGGCATATGTTCCTCGACGGCTCAACGGGCGCAGGAAAATCAAGGTCGCTTCTGATTCCGACAATCGACCTGCTGACGTATGGGGCGGACGATGGGGGATCGAGGCCGCAGACCATCATCGTGTCCGACGTGAAGAGCGAGCTTATCGAGTTGACGGGCGACGAGCTAGAGCGCCGCGGCTACCGGGTGCTTCTGCTGGATGCCCAGCACCCCGAGAGGAGCGACACGTTCAATCCCCTGGAGATGGTAGACAGGCTCGCGAGCGGGGGAGACCTGCCGGGGGCGGAGCAGGCCGCGGACGCCGTCGCCCGTACGCTCATCGCGGGGGAAGCCGATGCGAAGGCGAGCCACTGGACGGAATCCGCGCGGTCGCTGCTCGCGGCGACGATCCTTCTGACCGTGCTGGACGGGGGCTGCCCGCGGAGTTGCAGGCACCTCGCGACGGTCTACCGCATCATATGCCTGGGGACGGAGAGTGCCGGCGAGGACCCGTGCGAACCTCTGAAAGGCCTGTTCCGCTCTCTGCCGCAGGGGCACCCGGCCCGCTCGCGCGCCTCGCAGTTCATCTCGAGCGGCGGCAACGAGCTGAGGAGCATCGTCTCCACCCTGAAGGTCAACCTGAGGATCTATGCGTCGGCGCCGATTGCGCGCATGACCTCGGGCAACGATATCGAGCCAGGGAGAATCCTGGGCGAGAAGACCGCGCTGTTCCTCCATGTGATGGACGAGGGCTCCCCCTACAACGCGATCGCGGCGGTCCTGTTCGAGCAGCTCTATACCGCCGTGTATTCCATCGCGGATGCAGCCGGTGGCAAGCTGCCGAGGCCGGTGTCCATCCTCGGTGACGAATGGGGGAACCTGCCGAAGGTCGAGTGCCTGCCGAGCCTCCTCAGCCTCGGGCGCTCGTACGACCTGTTCTGGATGGGTGCGGTCCAGAATATCTCCCAGCTCAACAAGTACGGCGAGCGCGACGGACGGAAGAAGATCCTGGCGAACTGCGGCGTCAAGGTCGCCATGAAGCTGGGCGAGGCCGAGGACCGCCAGTATTTCACGGAGCTTGTCGGAAAGACGACGCGGCACACCATGGGAACCAGCTCGAGCAGGGGGCCCTCGGGCGGCACGGGTTCTACATCCTACAGCGAGCACGCCGACGACCTGATCCATCCCTGGGAGTGGACTGAGATGTCCCCCGACAAGGACGGTGTGATCGTGGTGAAGACCGCGGAGAACGGCGTGAGCAGGGGCCATGCGGGGTGTTTCCGTGCCCCCGTCTGCGATTGCACGCGGATGCCGACGAAAGAGCATTTCGACCTGGGGACGCGCGAGCACGAGACGGCCAAGAGGATGGAATACCAAGCCAAGCTGATATCAAGGCAAATGGGTCGGGAGGACGGCGTCGATCTCTGGACTCCCGAATTCGTGGAAGAGCCTGCGGAGGCGCCTGCTTCCGATGGATGGTCCGGCCTCTTCGTCGACTGACGACGGCTTTTGAAGGGAGTCGAAAATGACTGCTATCAAGCAGACGAGCGTCATGAGCAGGGAGCACCTCCAAAACCTCAAGCGGTATTTCGATTGGGACAGGGAGAAAGCCCTGGACCACGATACCCAGCACATCATCGATGAGGACCGATGGTTCGAGGAAATGGACGCTACCCGGGAGGCGGCCGGGCACAACCGGCCCGGGAAGCAGGGCGCAAGGTGCACGTACATGCAGCATCAGGTGATCGGCTTCAACCCGGACGAGTGCTCCTGCAACGGCGGGCCGATGACGCCCTCGCGTTGCATGGAGTACGCGAGGGACTACATCGCCAAGCGCTATCCCAATCAGGAGATCGTGATTGTGCTGCATGAGGAGAGGTGCAGGTCGGATGGATCGGCCCGATTCGCCGCTCACCTCGCCATCAATAGGACGGACCTCGAGACTGGGCGGCGCCTGAACGACGGGCCGGCGAGGGCGGCGGCGAAATCCCGCGTGAGAACGGTGAAGGAGCTCGATACGGAGTACGGCTTGAGACAGCTCGAAAGGGGCCTCTCGAACTCGAAGGTGCACGCGCGCCAGCCCGGCCGCGAGGAGCGCGAGATGGCAAAGAAGGGGAGATCCGACAAATCCGAGAACGCAAGAGTCCGAGCGATTATCGCCCGGAGGGCAGAGGAGGTCGGGAGGCTCAAGAGCTGCCCCGACCGCTTCAGGGAGTTTGCAAGGAGGTTGGAATCGGATGGGATTGAGGTCGCCCGATCCAAGCAGGGCGCGCTGCAATACCGCTATCACTCGGCGTCTCTCGGCAAGACGAGGAAGATTAACGGCGCGAAGCTCGGCTACGCCGTTAACCGCTCGACTGGGCGGATCATGAGGTTCACGGCAAGGGGGGTCGAGCTTGCCATGCGGGCCGCGTGGGAGCTGGCTCGCGAGGGTGTGGATGACGAAAGAGGCCGGGACTGACTTTCATATATGAGGTCCGTGCAACAGCCGGTAAGCCTGTTGCACGGTTCTGCGGGAGCGACTTTGGAGCGGTTCGCACATCCCGGCTTCGGCCGGGCAAGATATTCCGTTGCACGGAATACATATCTTGCATGCCCCGAGAAGCGTAGGCCGAACCGGCCGGAGTGCAACGGGACAGGTGAGCGGAGGCGCAGTGATGGCGACCCAGGGGAGCCATCGAACGGAGCCGGAGCGAGAGCCGGCGGGGCGCGACACGGCGGGGCGATCGCGAGTTGAAGCCGAGTGATTGTCCCGCCGTTCACGGCCCGCCGGCGGCGGCCCGGGGTTCCAAGGGGACTCGTCCCTTTGGCGCGAAGGGGTCCGGGGATGGCGCGAGACATCCCCGTGAAACGCCGCGACGGGCACGCCCCTGTTAGCGTCAATCTAATTTTCACCAGTTTCACTAATCAAACGCGCCGTTAGCGCAAAGGCGGCTTCACCGCTTGCGCTAACGTATTTTCACCGATTCCGGTCACGCCCTGGCGGGTCCGTCCCTCGGCAGGTCCTTCAGCCTGTAGGACCTGCCGGCTATCTTGACCAGGTGGCAGTGGTGGCACACCCTGTCCGCGATCGCGCTCGCCGCCACGTCGTCCCCGAACACCCTGCCCCAGCCGCCGATCCCCACGTCGGCGGTGATGATCGTCGAGCGCTGCTCGTAGCGCGTCGATATCAGCCGGAACAGCAGGTCCGCGCCCGCGCTGCCGACGTCGAGGTAGCCGAGCTCGTCGATGATCGGCAGCCTCGAGTGGGCGTAGTACCTGAGCCTCTTCTTGAGGATGCCGCGCGACGAGGCGTCCTCAAGGCCCTCGACGAGCCGGGCGCAGTCCACGAACCTGACCTCGCGCCCCGCCCTGACCGCCTCGATGCCCAGCGCGACGGCGAGGTGCGTCTTGCCCACGCCGGGGCTTCCCACGAACAGGACGTTCTCGGCCCGCTCCACGAACCTGAGGGTCGCGAGCTCCTCGATCTCGGCGCGAGGGACCGACGGCTGGAAGTCCCAGTCGAAGTCCGCCAGCCCCTTGACGTAGGGGAACCCCGACGACCGAATGCGCCGGCTAGTGATCCTGACCTCCCGGGCGGCGACCTCGACGCGCGTCATCTCCTCGAGGGCGGAGGCGAAGCCCCGCTCGCCCGCGGCGACCATCCTCACGTAGTCGGGCAGGGACGCCGCCATCTCGTGCAGCCCGAGCGCGGAGAGGTCGACCTCGCCAGGTCCATCGCGCGCCACAGCCGCGGCCTTGGCGACCTGTCGTAGCATTCGCACGCCCTCCCGCAGACGGGGCACCGCAGCCCGAAACTCGTCCACGGCCTGACGCCGACGATTATCCTGCCGCCGTCGATGCTGGCGTACTCGATCACGGTGTGGACCAGCGCGAGCGCGCGGCTTAGTATCCTGTTCATGCGTCAGGGCCTTTCCGGTAGGTTGATGTAGCAAGCGAAATCCTACCCTGCCCGGCGCGGAAACGGCCCCCTCTCGGGGCCGTTTCCCTTATATGCGGAACTTTTCTGCATCCACCTGCGGAAAAATTGATGTCTCGCCCACAGAAACTACCGAAGAGCCTAAAATCGGCTCATATTCAAACAGACACAAGGAGGGATTAATTATGGAA
>CAUHJB010000021.1:0-36468 GCA_959606495.1 uncultured Collinsella sp.
ACCGTGACCTTGCGGGTCAGGTGCCTCTCGGCGGAGCCGTCGATCACGTCGAGGTAGACGGTGTACTCGCCCGGCTCGGTCGGGGTCCACTCGCAGGAGGAGGAAGCGGAGGGCTGCTGGGCGACGCCCCACTTGGCCCAGCCGCCCTTCTCCCAGACGAACTTGTACTTGAGGCCGGAGGCGTCGCCGGACACCTTGGCCTGCAGCTTGACCGGCTTGCCGCAGCGGGCGTCGCCCGAGACTTCGAGCGACTCAAGAGACCAATTAACAACTTTGTATTTAGAAGTGCTAGTCACATACCCATTGGAGTCAATGACATCAGCATAGATCTCATATTCACCAGCCTGGGGCAGGGTCCAAGAAATCGACGGCGAAGTTAAGTCTTGACCGATTACACCCCAATTGGAATCACTCCAATCAGACCCAGCCCTATGCCAAACAAACTTATATCTAAGGCCATCAGTCTTGCCGCTAACATTTACACCGATTTTTACCGTTGACCCCGCATGTCCCAGTTCTTCCGAGAAGGAAATTCCATTGACGGAGTAGGGATGCGGGAACTGCGCGATGATTGCGGCAGCGTCAGCCTCGCCAAGACGGCGGCAACCATCGTCCGAGAAATAGTTGACCACATCACCGTAATTCGAGATAAAGCCATGTTCGATAAGAATACCTGGAATTCCCTGCTCGCGAGCGCAGCGAATAACGGCGAACTCGTCGCCTACCTCCATTTGAAATACGCCGCGGTATGTTAGTCCCATAGCAGCAAGGTTGTTCATGACCTTGTTGGCAAGCTCAACAGAGACCTGCGTGTAGTCGGTGCCATTTGCGGTAGGAGCATAAACTTCTGCGCCGTGAGCTCCAGAAGACCCAGAGTTGATGTGAAAGCTAACAAAGGCCTGCGCGCCCTGATCAATGCAGCGCTGTACGCGATAAAGATAATCATTGCTGGGATAGTAGCCAGACTGCTCGCGCGCAAGAACGATCTTAAAGCCGTAAGCTTCAAGTTTATTTTTGCAGGCTGTCATGATCTTCCAGGTAAGGTCGGCTTCACTCTTGCCATTTCCCTGCGCGCCGGAATCAACTCCGCCATGACCGGCATCAAGTGCAATCACCCCAACATTGCGCGCGGAGCGCTCAGCGTAGGTAGATATGCCATCAGGCGAATCAGCGCATTCCAATGCCTGCTGAATCGACTGGGCCTCAACGGCATTGCCATCGCCGTCCGCATAGTAAACAGAAGTGCCCTCGGAGCTCACGGAGCCATTAATGACCGTAAACGAATAATCCCTGTCAGAAAGATCCACCTCATGCTCAGAGCCATCGCCCTGCAAAGCATAGGTTATCGATGTGAGGAAATATGTATTAGATTCCAACTGCGAACCAAAAATAAAAGCAGCAGAATTATCAGCCGTTGCAGATGCTTCAATAGTCCCCTGAACCCCATTGGCACTTACATAGTTGAGAGTTGCGGAGGCAAGGCTATCGCCGTCATCGGGAGTAGCAAAGGCAACGACCTGATCAGTCCCGCTGGAAAGGCTCGGGTAGGCAAGATATACATACTGGAAAGAAGAATCGACCGGTTCAGCCTGCTGATGGTTCTCAGATACATCAACGCCAAAATCCTCATCAGCCGATTCGTCAACGTTCGTTGCCGGCGATGAATCATCAGCAGCGTCGACATCAACAGAACCCGCATCACGCGAGGCCTCGCCATCATCGTCTGCAGTAGCAGCGTCCACGGCAGCGTCCGCAGACGGGACGTTGCTCGCAGCGTAGGCAGCAGCCACAGGACCCATCAAGGATGAAATGGTCAAAAGACCAGCAAGAGAAAAAGCTGTTGAGGCACGCAATGCCTTTTTCATATTGAATCCCCCGTCACAAATAATGTTACTAAGAGAAGATTATCTTACAATCTCCTCTGCATCGGAAGTCCAGTTATTCGAAGCGCGGGAATTGTTATAAAGGCAGGCAGAAACCTGCTCTTATAAAAAGCAGGTTATGTTCTCAGCAAACTTTTGTTTTTTCGTCCTTCCATGGACACAGTGCTAGCTCTAGTTTTTGAAGCAATTAGCGGCACCCCAAACAGCGCAAGTGCCAGTAACACGAAAATCCACTGAAGCACGCAATTCGTTTAAGCACGTGACGGACGACGAAAGCGTGTACGCAGCCGCGAAATACAGCAAAAAGCCCCAATGTTTCGCTTGTATCAGAGGCGTCTGGGGCTTCATCGAAAGAGTAGCCTGGCTAACGCATTCAAGAAAAATAGAGCGTGGTCTTCATGAATCAAACGCCAGTATGCAACGCTCGCGCGCGTCTTTGAATCTTCTAATGAGCAAGAAGAGAGGGGTCTAGGAAAGACCTAATAGTTCTTGGAATCTGGGAATCGTCGAACTCACCATCTTTAAACAAGAGAATCATATAGCTTCTTATCGTTCTGTCTCGAAAAGATATGAGTGACCAGATGCACATCGTGGGCCTTTGAAATACAATCTTCGTCCCTTAAAGATTCAGCAACATAACAACCGCCCCAATCAAAAAAGCCGAGATAGCCCCGGCTGATAATCAAAGAGGCGGTTGGATTGGCAACACCTATTTGGACGATTCCGGGAGGGACAGCCCCGCCTCCCTGAACTCGAGCGGCGACATGTAGCCCAGCGTCGAGTGGATCCTGAAATTGTTGCACCAGTGCACGTAGTCCGAGAGTTTGACCCGGAGCTCGCGCGTCGTGCCGAACGTCTCGCGGTGGACGAGCTCGGCCTTCAGTATCCTGTTGGTCGACTCGTCGACGGCGTTGTCGTAGGGGCAGCCCATGGCCGACAGCGACCTCTCTATGCCGAAGGCCTCGAGCATCAGGTCGATCTCGGCGTTGTCGAACTCGCTGCCGCGGTCCGTGTGGAAGACCTCGATGTCCGAGATCGGGAAGGAGAGCGTCGCGAACGCCGACCTGACCAGCCGGGCGTCCTTTGTGTTCTGGTGGCGAAGCTCCTGCGGTGGTACATTTCATTTTTCAGCGTCGCAAAGAACGACTCTGCGACGGCGTTGTCGTGGCAGTTGCCGGTACGGCTGCAAGAGAGGCGCACATGGTTGCCCCTGGCCCACTCAGCGAGCTTGCGGCTGGTGTACTGCGCCCCCTTGTCCGAGTGGAATATGGCGTTCTCTGCCACGTACCCGCGCGCACGCGCGCTCTCGAGGGCGCTGACGACGATATCGGCGGTCATGCGCTCGGACAGCGACCAGCCCACGAACATGCGGGTGTTCAGGTCGATCACCGTCGACAGGTAGAGCCAGCCCTGGCCGGTGCGCAGGTAGGTGATGTCGCCGACGAGCTTGTAGGTGGGCACCGGGCTCGTGAAGTCCCGCCTGATCAGGTCGGGCCTTGGCTTGGCGTCCCTGTCGGGGGCCGTCGTCCTCTTCGACTTGTACGGCGTGCAGCCGCGGATCCCCAGCTCGCGCATGCACTTGCGCACACGGTACAGCGTGATGCCGCGCAGGCCGTCGGGCAGGAAGCACTTCACGAACCGCGCGCCGAAGCGCCTGTCGGACTCGAGCCACACGCGCCGCACGGCGTCGCGCGCCTCGGACCAGTCGTCGACGGGGCAGCCGTTGGAAACCCAGCTGCAGTGGCCCGACCGGCTCACCCCCAGCACCTTGGCCATCATCGCCACCGTGAAGTTGCCCTTCTCCGCCTCCATGAGCCTGTACCTGGCTAGAGTGCCTGCTCTTTGGCGAAGAAGGCCGCGGCTTTTTTAGGAACGCGTTCTCCGCCTCGAGCTCGCGTATGCGCTTCCTCGCCTCGCGAAGCTCGCGCTCCTCGGCCCTCGGGTCGGGCTCGCCCCCCCCAACTCGCGCTTGCGCTTGAGCACCCAGTCGTTCACCGTCTTGGGGTTGAGCCCGAGCTCCCCGCAGACCTGGGTTATGGGGCGCCCCGTGGAGATGACGTAGTCGGCTGTCTCCCGCCTGAACTCGTCGGTGTACTTCTTCTGATTGGCGACCATGAGGCAATCCTTCCGTCCATCGGCTTGTATGCAGTCTAGGGCATCGCGGCCACACGATCCCTCCAGCCCGCGTGTCCGAAAAAACGATACAGGTCAGAGGTCGCCCCCGCGGCGCGGCGCCACGCGACGAAGTGCAACCGCAGGCTGATCGACCGCAGGGAGGCCATGGCCGCCGCCGGCAAGAGGCCGTGCATGGCCAACTGCGCCACGGCGCGCGAGATGGCGTGCTGGGTGTGGGCCATAGCCGGGATGGCGGCGGCGTAGCGCGCCGCCGCCCCCGGACACGGGTTCCGACCCCGTCGCGCGCCGCGCTCGAGGCCGTTGGGAGGCCACTCGAGTCCCTTTTCTGGGCGGCGGGAGACCGCCATGCCCGCATAAAGACTCCGATTTCGCCGCGAGGCCCCCAGCCGTAGCAACGAAATGCGCAGCCGAGAAGGCCACGCGCGGATATTAGAATGCCGAACGTGCGTCGAGCAGACACGCCCTCCAGCGGCGCGGTCGCAGGGTGAAGATAGGTAGGCCCGGCCGTGCGCGGTAGCTCCGCGGGCGGCCGGGCCGGTTTTGCCTCTTGGCAATGTTCAACTCATATTAAAAGGGAGGAGTCGACTGATCGGCCCCTCCCACGGCGTTTCGCCGTTTCTCTCTGCCCATATTAGCACACGGAAGGAACGTCACCGCTTGCGCCCGTAGCCATCGATGAACCCCTCAATAAATCCGTATTTCTGCCGGTCACCGCTTCCGACGATCATCATGTACGTATCAACCCCGACAGCGCTCTCGAGCTTCTCGAGCTCCCGCAGGCATTTCCGAAGAAAATCTCTGGAACGCTTCTTCTGATGCGTTAGCAAGGTCAATAGGTAGGCCAGGAGAACGATGTAGTCGATTATGGAATTGAAATTCAACCTGTACCCGATAGAAAGATCCTCATCGAGAAGCTCGCCAACCGCGGCCAGGTTTCTGTCGGTCTTGGGATACTTAACCGATTGGCTGAACCTCGAATCAAATACCGCCCCGTTATGGGCGACCGCGTTCCTTAAGGGACGAATCGTCTCGACGATGTTGATGACGATGCCGGGGTTCGCATGTAAGAGACCTAGGTCGCTTGCGATATCGGCGAGGATTTCATCGGGAAGGCTTCTGCATACGCTTGTGAGATCGCCGAGGGTCATCACCTCGAAAATGCTCCAAACGGGCGCGTCATCGTCGCGATCGACATAATGCTTCACGAGATCGTTTTTGTAACTCCGTCTCACGATGTTCTGAAGCTGGCTCTTGAGCTTGAGCTTTTCCCCCATCTGCCCGTTCACGACCCTTCCGTTGACATCCCTGCATGTCCGGAGGCCGCGCTTTAAGAAGGTCGCCAGCCCGGGGTCCTCTATGTTCTCAAGTATTCTGGCCAAGACTATGTTTTTAACCGCCGTTTCGATGAACATTATCTCCGGGTAGATTGCAGCCTTGATGGCGGAATCGAACCCGTATATGTCCATGAGTGCATCGAACGAAGGGAGGGGGAGCGCATTTTTGGGCTTTCGGACAAACCGGAAGCCTTTATAGCCATGGAAATAGCCCATGTTTCTCAGCAGTATCTTTCTGTCGCTCCCCCGCAAATCCTCCATACCGTGATTCGTCCTCATGTGCTTCATGAGGGAATTGATGCTCATGCCCTTCTTCATCGAACCTCCCTTGGCCTCCTTCTAGGAAATTATATCCCAGCCCGCCTCGACGGGGCGAGCCTGTCGTTGGCGCCGGCCTATTTGTGTTTGTTAACGTCGTGATTGCGGGTTTGATCACATCCGATTTTCAGAATTGAGCACGATAGTTTTTCGGTTTTGAGCACGGCCACGCCGACCAGACCGCATGCCTTAACGTTGTCGGTGCGTCGTATCGGCAACGAGCAAAGGCAGGAGGGAATGATCGACGTGGACAAGATAGAGGACGCAGGTGGCGGGCTGCAGGGCCATGCTCGAGGCCGAGCTCGCGCACAGGGACGCGACCAAGAGGGCACGGCTGCTCAGGCAGGCGAGGCTCCCCGTGCACAAGTCGGCCGAGGGGTTCGACTGGTCGCACGTGCGGTTCTCCGAGGGCTGGGGCCGCGACGACATGCTTTCGCTGGGCTTCGTCGGCCCCCGCGAGGACCTCGTGTTCTTCGGCAAGACCGGCAGGGGCAAGACCCACATGGCCGTGGCCCTGGCGATGCGCACGGCCGCCGCCATCTGGTCGTCGCCGAACACCGCGCCCCACCGGCTGAACTCCAGGTTCGTGGTGATGACCACCGACTGCCGCTCGTAGGCGTCGGCGAACACCTAGAAGAGCGCGCGCCGTCGAGATCCAGCGGCAGGAAGCCGAGCTCGTCGATGACGAGCAGCCTAGCGCAGCCGATGAGCGCGGCCTCACGGTCAAGGCGCCCCTCGTCGCGGGCGCGACGCAGCCGCATGACGAGCGATGACGCGGTGAAGAAGCGGGCCTCCATCCTCCGCTCGCACGCCAGCATGCACAGCGCCGAGGCCATGTGCGTCTTGCCGGTGCTGACGTCCCCCACCAGCACGAGGTCCTCGCAGAAACCAGTTTCATGGAGCGTTTCATTGAAAATCCCCCTAATCTAGCAACGGTTTAAAGTCTACTAGATTGGGGGGGGACGCGAGCCAAGTCGACAAAGGCAGTTAACCGGCGGCTATTCATGCCTCGATTTAGAACCGCTCGAGAATCTCCGCAGCATTCTCTCGCAGATAGATATCTAGGTCCGGCACGGCAAACTGCACGTAGCCCCTCTGTGGTGCCTGAATAACCTCTCTTTGTAGCAATTTGGCCCTAATAGAGCTGATCTCATTGGTCTTTTTACCCATGCGCTTAGCAATCTCGGCTGATTTGGACTGTTGTTTATCCTCGCACATCGCCAAAAGGTATTTGATATCGTTAAGTCCCAGTCCAGAAATCGCGGGCTCGTGAACAACATCGTGAAAACGAGCCTCTGCCAGCGCAATGCCTTCAGTGACATCGTGTTCGCTCACAATGGCACTTTTGGCACGATGCAAGTTGGCGCGCTGCCAAATGGAGTAACCGACCATTTGCACCAGATAGGCATAGCCCTTAGTGGTCTTAGCGGTTCTCGACAGCAGTTAAACCATTGTCTAAAGCGAGAAATACTCACTCTCGGCAGATAAGTTAGGCCCCAACCACGGATCGCCTGTCAAGAAGAGCTCCGGCCAGCGTTGCATGAACAGCGCCTGCTCGCGTTTCCAGCGGCGCAGCTTTTCCTCGTTGGCTTCTTCCCTGCCGCGCGAGGTGAACTCGTAGTGGTACAGCTCAGCATAGGGCGTAAAGATGGTACGGTAGCCGGCCTCCCACACGCGAAGGCAAAAGTCAGCGTCGTTAAAACCGACGGCGAATTCCTCGTTATAACCGCCGACCTGCTCAAATACGTCACGTCGGACCATCTGACAGGCGCCCGTCACGGCACTAAAGTTGCCCGGGCGCACAGCGCGGGCAAGATAGCCCTCGCGCTTTGCCGAGAAGTCCTGGTTGGCATGGGCAAGTGCGCCACGCACGCCAACCAAAATGCCGGCATGCTGCACCAGATAATCGGCAAAGTAGAGTTTGGCGCCCACCACGCCCGCATCGGGACGCTGTAGATACCCCATCATCTCTTCGATAAAGTCGGGGCTTATGACCTCGGTATCGTTGTTCAGCAGCAGCAGATAGTCGCCCTTGGCATGCTCAACACCAAAGTTGATGATCTGGGAGTAATTGAACTCGCCCGGCCAGTACACAACGCGCACAGCACCCTTACCGTCAGATGCAACGGCTACGCGCTCCGGCAGCGATTCGTAATACGCAAACGTCTCCGGGGCTTCGCTGTTGTTCTCCACCAAGACGATCTCGTAGTTGGCATACGTTGCCTTATGGGCGATCGACATCACACAGGCGTCAAGCGTCTCAATGTGATCCTTGGTGGGAATCACAATACTCACCAGCGGCGCAGGCTCCGGCAGCGCATAGCGCATGCGGTAGACAAACGGCGTATCGGCCTCCTCGGCCGTTCCGCAAATGCCCAGCGAGTCAAAGTGGCGCTGAAGGGCAAGGCGCCCGGCTTCAATAGCATACGGCTTGCTATCGGCAGAGCCATCGGCAGTTGAACCGGGATGCACGCGCCAGTGATACAGCACATGTGCAACGTGCTCAAAGCGCGCGCCAGCTGCAAGGCAGCGAAGCGTAAGGTCGTAATCCTGGGCGCCCGCGACGTCTTCCGGCGACATGCCAATACGGTCGATGAGTGCCTTCTCCACCATCAGAAAATGCGTCACGCAGTTATGGCTATAGAGCAGGTCGACGTTGAGCTTAGTCTTAAAGACCGGCTGGCCCCACTCCCCCGTTTTCTGGAACATGTCCTCGTCGCAGAACAGGACCTGGGGGCGCTCGCCCTCGGCCGCCTTATTCAGCGCGGAAACATAGTGGAATAACGCGTCCGGTTCCAGAATGTCGTCATGGTCCAAGAACGCGATGTAGTCGCCCATCGCCTGCTCAATACCTGCGTTGGTGTTGACCACAATGCCGCCGTTGCCAGGCAGCTCAATACGACGAACCCGCTCGTCGTTGACACCTGCCGCAAGATTGGCCACCGCGTCCCATTCGGGCGAGGCGTCCATAAGGAGCAGTTCCCAGTTGTCATAGCTCTGGGCTTGCACCGAGTCCAGCAGCTCGCGCAGGTAGACCCGATCAGTCTTGTAGCACGGCACCACAATGCTCACGAGCGGTCTATAGGCAAAGGCCGCCGAAGCGACACGCTGGCACGCCAAATCGCCCGGCTTTGCGCGATGTTGCTCAAACCAACGTCGATAAGCTGCGTCGTCTGCACGCGCGTCCTTCATGCGGTTCCAGCTGTCATCGAACATGCCGTTGTACAGGCGACCATCCATGGCGCAAAACCCGCTCTGGATCTGCTCCGTGGGATCGCTCACAATCGCGACAAAATCTCGTATATTCCGAGGTATCTCTACGCTCAGATACGTTTTATTGACGCGGCATCCGTTCTGCTGCGGCACATCGAACTGCGATTCAAACACATGCACGGTGGCATCGATGGCATTCATATGCGTATCGAAGATCAGGAGCTCAGGTGCGCACTGGGGGTCTCCCGCCCAGGTAACCTCATAGCGCCACACCGCGCCGGCGTCTGCCGGCAAATAGCGAATGGCATCGATCTCGTAGCGACCGCAGCATTCGCCACGCTGCGCATCGCGGATAAGCGCGCACAGCGCAGGCTTTGCTTTGTAGTTAACCTTGGATTCCAGCTTGGCCACGCGGCTATCGAGGCGAATGGAGCCCAACCTTTGGTCACCGGATGCAAATGTGACGTCAATCGTAGAGCCGTCCAAAAAGGGAAGCACCAAGACGGCGAGCTCGCGCTCGTAATCGGAAACGGAAGGGCAAAGCGCCAGCACACGGCCATGATCGACCGGGAGCACCAGCGACGGCACACAAGAACCACTCGCCGTCGCATGGGCAAACGCTTGAGAACCCTCCCGCTCAATAAGCGCGGCGACATCCTGACCGGCAAAACGAAGCAGCACAAACAGACGGCCCTGACTGCGGCAAAGTGCCAAACGCTTGATACTCATCTACACTTCTCGCTTTCCCAGGGCGTTCGCTGCCATGCGTTTGCAGGCACCCAGGCGCCCAAACCTCAAGACGTCGTAATCGAACATGAGCTTTTTGCACTCACGGGCATTGGTGGCCTTGCTGGTAAGCGCCGCACGCACCATAGCAGCAACAGAAGAAGCGCATTGTGCGAGCGCAGCATCGTTGCCCACGGCAGAACCGGCAAGCGCTGTGGCAACGGCAGCAAACACCTTGCCGCAGCCCGTACCCAGAAGCCTGAGCGCATCGTACAGCACAAGATCGCACAGGAAATATGCCAGGTCATCGGCGTGCTGAGCATCGAGACCGTCGCGCTGCCAGTCAGCCAGCACCGCGGAGTAAATCTTCACGTGCTCCAGCAGACGTGTCTCGTCGTCGTAGCGCATGGTGTCCATGAGCGAACCCTTGCGCGCCACGCGGTAGTCATACAGCTTGTTCGAGATAAGCGCGGTCTTATGCGAACGACCGTACACGGCAAAATCGAAGACCTGGTCCTCGCCATACTTAACGGTTTCGTCGAACACGATCCCGTTGCCCAGCAAAAACTCACGCTTGCAGGCGGTGCGCCATGCAAAGGGGCGAGACGCTTCCTTAAACAGCAGGTCAGAGCTATAGCCCACAAACGACACATCACGCGGGCTCAGCACATAGTTAAGCCACGGATACCCCGCCTCCAGCGGATACGGGTTCGCGCCAAAGGTCAAAACGTCGCAGTCCTCGCGCTCAAAGGCATCGACGATCACACGGCATGCATCGGGCGTAAAGCGGTCGTCGGAATCCAAGAACGCGACGATAGGCGCCGTGGACGCAGCGATGCCTGCATTACGCGCACTCGACAGGCCCCCGTTCTCCTTATCGACCAGCATAAAGCGCGCGTCCTTTTCGCAATAGGCAGCCGCAATATCGCGCGATCCGTCCGGCGAGGCATCGTTGACCAGCACACCTTCCCAATCGGGCATATCCTGCGCAAGCAGGGAGTCCAGGCACCAAGCCAGGCACTCCTCCACGTTATAGATGGGAACGACAACGGAAATCTTGGGGGTAACCATAATCACTCGCTCCTACTGTGCAGCCGGAACGTCATCGGGATGCGGGTTGTCGCCGTAGGTGCGCTGATACGTCAGCACGCGCCAGACCAGCGGCAGGCCGCCAATCTTAAAGTAATGCTTAAACGTATTGAGCTTGCCCGGCTTTTTAAAGTCAAAACGCGAATCGATATAGGCGCGGGGCGACTTGACCATCAAGCGCAAGTCGGTCTCGCCACGCGGATCGAACAGCGACAGGTCAAAGCGACCGGCATCCCAGTCGGCCTTGAGCTCGGGAGAGGCCTTCTCCCAAAACTGCTCGCGTAGCTCATCGACCAGACGCTCATCATTCCAACGGTACGTATCGACCTTCATGCGCATTAAAATGCCCTGGAGCTGAGCCTTGAGCTCGGGACGCTCGTCCAAAAAGCGCTGCATCTCGGCATATTCGTCGCACACGCAAAACACTTTGTTGGGCGAATTAACGGAGCTCTTCTCGTTATCCTGGCGATAGCACAAAATGGGAGCCGCAATAAACGCGGCACGCTCGGCGCAAGCCCAAACCTTAAAGTTAAAGCCTGCGTCCTGATACGAAGCTCCCGGCGTGGGAAGGAACCGAATCTGATTATCGTTGAGGAACTCGCGCCGATAGATAGCCGACCAAATGGAAGGTTTGCGGTAGAAGATGCCCGGGCGATCGACGGGGCGATACGCGGCGCCCGTCATATGCTCGTCGATAATCCCAAACAGCTCACGGCGCTCGCTGGGCGTGGACCAATACAGGTAAAAGTCGCCCTTCACCACATCGGCATGCTCAGCATCGGCCTTGGCGACCAGCTTTTGGAGCGAATCCTCAAACATAAAGTCGTCGGACTCAAGGATGCCCACGTACTCGCCGCGCGCCATCTCCAGGCCGCGGTTCATCGAGTCACCGTAGCCGCTGTTGGCCTTGTCGATCATCTTCACACGGGGATCGCGCTCCATGTACTCGCGGATGATATCCGGCGAGCTATCGGTGGAGCCGTCGTTGATACAGATGATCTCGATGTCCTTGAGCGTCTGCGCCACGGCGGAATCGAGGCACTCGCGCAGGTAGCGCTCGACATTGCAAATGGGGACAAGCAGCGAAACTTTAGGGGTATCAGAGTTCTGCAAGAGAACCTCCTGTTGAATAGCGTGTAACAGGGTTATTTTAGCAGCCGAGTTGCGGCGGGCGGCAGCGCTTGGAATTAGATAAAGCGCTCCAGGCAGGCTTTGAGACCGCGAGTCGAAAGATAGAACAGCGTGGCGTCTGCCATCGTAACGCCCGAGGTCGCCGCAACGAGCTTGTGGGCAACACGACGAACGGCGCCTTTGCCGGGCGAATCCGCCCACTCCGCTCCCAGATACGTCGTGAATGCCCTGTTGACGCGACTGGCCACGCCGCGGAAGCAATCGGCATCCAAGCGCGCCAAATCGAAAACGATAAGGTCCAAGAACCAGGTGATCAGCTCGCCGGGACACAAATCCAAAAGACGGTAGACCGCCCAATCCTGCAAGACTTCCTCGAGCATCATCATATGGGCATCGAGTTTTTTGGCGCGGGCATCGGCGCTGTTGAACTCGTGCGTCGCCGATTCGCTCTCCATCACGTAGTGGTAGAACTTGTCCGGCATGACGACGGTCTTGCGGGCAAGCGCATAAGCCGCAAATTGGAAGACGACGTCCTCGCCCAAAGCCAAACCGGGGGCGAAGCGAATGCCTTCGCGATTGAGCAGCTCGCGCGAAAAAGCCGCACGGCAGGCATAGGGCTGCGCATTCGAATGGAACAGCAGTTGGGGATCACGGGCGCCGAAGGTACCAGCTTTGGGGCTCATGAGTTGCTGGACTCGTTTGGGGGCAGCATCGGCAGGTTCACAGACGCCGCCAAAAACGGCGGCCTCGGCATCTGCAGACTTCATGGCATGCAGCACGCGCTCGACCGTCTGGGCATCGATGTAATCGTCGGCATCAACAAAAAAGACGGTCTCGCCCTCGGCGGTATCGATACCGGCATTTCGAGCACACGAGACGCCCGCGTTTTCCTGGTCAATCACCAGTACGCGATCGTCGGCCTGCGCGGTCTGGCGCAACACGTTCAACGAATCATCGGTCGAACCGTCGTTGACGCAGACAACCTGAATCGAGCGCTCGGACTGGGCCAACAGCGAATCGAGGCATCGTTGAATGGAGCGCTCAGAATTGTAAACGGGAACGACAATGGTCGCTTTAGGACACGAGGCCTCTCCCATGCCGACCTACCCCCTCAGCGATTCGATGAGGAAGGCGGCGACCACGCCTGGGCCTCCAACCGAGGCGTAATACTTAGCACGCCCCAAGGCACCATCCGTCGCAAAACTCGGATGCTCGTCAACCCAGCCCTCAGGATCTTTGAGGATGGCAGCGAGATTCGCGCGCTTCCACGGCTTGAGGTCGTCAAGCGAAAACTCCCCCGCGTCCAAGGCCGCCTGAAATTCCTTGGCCATCTGCGCCAGGAACTCCTTATAGAACTTAGGCGCCAGGCGCACGTAGTTCCACATGTACGAATCGTACTTAATGAGCTGATTGAACTTGAGCATGCGCGCGACGTCATCACTTGCGTGGTCGCGGGCATAATCCTCTCGAATCCAACGCTCAATCTCGGCATACTCGGAATTGACGCAAAAAACCTTAGCCGAAGAATTGACCGAGGAATTCTCGTTGTCCTGGCGATACGACAACACGGCATCATGCAGGTAAACAGCCTTATCGGCACACGCGATAACCTTAAAGGCGAATGACGTGTCCTGAAAGGATGCCCCTGGAGTCGGCAAGAACTTGATGCCGTTGCGCTCAAGAAAATCGCGACGGTACACGGCCGACCAAATCGACGGCTTTTGCTTAAAGAACTGCGTCGTGTCGCTCGGGTGCACCGGCTTGTCGCAGTCCTTGGCCTTAAACATCTCGTGCAGCGAACGGCGCTCCTCGGGCTTAGACCAGTAGAAATCAAAGTTAGCCTTCGCAAAGTCGGCATTATTGCTATCGGCGGCCGAGACAAGCTTTTCGAGTGCGTCGGGCGCCATAAAGTCATCGGACTCCAAGATGCCAACGTACTTGCCACGCGCCATCTCCAGACCGTGGTTCATCGAGTCGCCGTAGCCGCTGTTGACCTTGTCGATCATCTTGACGCGCCCATCGCGCTCCATATACTCGCGGATAATCGCCGGCGAGTTGTCGGTCGACCCGTCGTTAATGCAGATGATCTCAATATCCTTGAGCGTCTGCGTCAGGGCGGAATCGAGACACTCGCGCAGGTAGCGCTGAACATTGTAAATGGGGATAAGCAGCGACAGAACAGGGCTGCCAGAGGCGTTAGTAGACAAATGTGCTCCTTAGGAAATACCTGTCGTTTCATGGTATCAAAGGGTCAGCGCGCCAGCGGGCGTTTATATAATCTATGGAGCCTCTTGCGGGCAAAGTAGCCGCACGTCATGCGGCGGGCCCATGGCAGGTTCCTGCGTTTTATTCAAAGCTTGTCGCCAAGGTGCGCCGAGCCTTTACAATAAGACAGTCCCAAGGACGTATTCGATAGCTTCCGTGCAGCGCATGCGCGCCGCGCGTGAAAGGATATATTGCCCCATGCCTTCAACCCTTCCCGCCCCCATCGATAAGCTCGCCATCGTCGTCGTTACGTACAAGCGCCAGGAACTCCTGGCCAACTTGTTCGACTCCATGACCGAGCTCACGGCAACGCCCTGGCGCATCGTGATTGTCGATAACGAGAATTCGCGCGAGACCGAGGCCATGTGCACCGCATTTAACGAGCGCCTGGCCAACCTGTGGGGCATCGACGCCGAGCAGCCCGACGCGCAGGGCGGCACCGACCGTGTCATCTACGCCCCGCAGCTCGAAAACGGCGGCGGTGCGGGCGGCTTCTCCGCCGGCACTAAATGCGCATACGATCTGGGAGCCCAGTGGTTCTGGGTCATGGACGACGACGTGCTCGTCATTCCCGAAGGCATCGAGCGCTTGGCCAAGTGGACCGACCGCTACGATGTTATCCAGGGTTCGCGCCTGGACTTTGACGGCGGCGCCTTCTTTTGGCAATACCAGCTCATTCTTTCGCTCGGCATCCCTAACCCCATCGCCAAGTGGGATCTGGGTCCCGAGGGCTACCGCACCATGAACCAACTGTGCTTTGAGGGCGGTATGTTCTCGCGCCGCGTGGTCGACAAGATTGGCCTGCCCGACGCGCGCTTCTTTATCTACGGCGACGATGCCTGCTACGGCTACGTTGCCAGCCAACACTTCCCCGCCGCCGTGGTCGCCGACGTGGTGCTCAAGCGCGCCCGCGCCGTCTCTAACTGGGATATCGCCGGCAAGCGCCAGCTCAACTCCACGAGCGACACCAACCGTTACTACATCATGCGCAACCGAGGCTTCCTCGCTCGCTATATGCAGATCTACGGTGACTACCACCCCATGCTGTTCCGCCTGGGCAATGCCGCGACCTTCTGCAAGGAATTCATTCGTCTGGCAGCAGTCGACAAATGCTTTAAGACCGGTATTCCGGCGCTGCGCCGCGGCATGAAGGACGCCCGCAAGATCGTTAAGGATCCCAACTGGAAGCCCATGCCGCCCCTGAAGGACGCCGAGTAGTAAAGGGCTTTCGCCCGCCGCTATAGTCGTTGACACACCACGGACACACGCTGACCGTCAAAACCAAAGCCCCAACGCATGCGCCCGACGGCGGGGCGCGGCACGCGGATATCATCGATGCCGTCGCGCTCTATGTCGAGCAGCGCCTGAACCGCCAACAGTTCCAGGCCCAGGGCATCGACGCCAGGGTCGTACAACATGTTGATCGTAATGAGCGGTCGCTCATCGAGCATGCCGAGCGTGTCGGCCACGTCAAACACCCGACCGGTGGGAATCACCTGGATATCCCAGCGATCCGAGACGCCACTTCGCTTGGAGCTGGGATTGCAATAGCCGGGCAATCCAAAGCAGAGCCCCTGAAGCGCCAGATGATAGGCTGTCGGCATATCTGATTGGCCCACATCGATGCCCAGATCGCCGATAGCACAGCTCAAAGCTTGCTTTACAGTGTCCTCGTCTCCTCGACACAGGCCGTCATGGAACGAGTCGATAACTCCAACATCCTCAACGGCGCACTCAAACCATTCCAGAATTACAAGACGGAGCGCCTGACGCACTTCGTTGTTAGGCAGACGCAGGGAACGAAGGCACGCGCCGTCCTCCGAATGCCCCGTCATGTCCGTCGTAAGAAATCCAGACAGATACAGCGCAGTCCAGATATCTTCGGGCTTGACGACATCGACCTCCTCGGCATGCATATGCACTGGCGCCTCAATAAACCCATGCGGCTCAACCAAATCGAACAGTGCGGACAGGCGCATAAGATTCCAGTCGCCGACGCATGCGCTCAGACGGTCGGCGTAACCATACAGATCTGCCCGAACGGGCGCGACGCAACCGCGATGTGCGTAGTCCACCACGCGCTCCGGGATCGAGCAATAAAAACCACCAAACAGATAGCCCTCAAGCCACTCACGCGCGTCATCCAGACAGCCGTTGCGACCGATGCGATCCAACAGCACCTGGACTTCGTCGTCCGAAAAACCGAACCATCGATCACACCAGCTCGACAGCGGTGTCGCCGACCGATAGGAAACCCCACGTTGGGACAACGCGAACTCGGCAGGACCGGGGCGTTCGCACATCAGACACGTCAATCGCAACGAGTCGCCGGCATCGGCAATGGTGTCGAACAACATTCGGCTGAGCGACTCTAGGGAATCCACGCTACCGTCGTCCTTAGCGTCCAAACGCTTTGGACATACCGCGTCGTAGTCGTCTATCAGAAGAACAACCTGCTCATCGAAAGCTGCCTGGAGCAGTTTAATAAGCACGCCAAGCGCCGCATCGATCTCCTTATCGCTGGCCACCCCACGCGCCGCCCTCTCGATAAGACGAACCTCACGTCTTGACAGATCAGGCGCGGCAAGCAGCGGCAGTAATCGGGCGCACTCGCGCACGACAGCCCCGCGAATTGCTGCCGCAGCACCAGCGCCATGCCTCGAAGCGGCAGCTGTAAAGTCGAGCATGATGACCGGATAACTCGCGTACTCATCACGATAGCGACCGCCGCCCGCCTGCCAAATCTGGGTACCAGCGAACAGGCTTCGATCCGGCAGCCGGCGATCAGGTCGTTCCAAATAGCACTTGAGCATCGATAGGTTCATGCTCTTGCCAAAACCCTTGGGCCGACAACAAAGCGCAACAGGCGCTTCGCTGTCCAATATATCGGCAATAAACATAGTCTTATCGACGAGTAAACACCGATTGATTGCATCGGAAAAGTCGTGTACATCAACCGGCAGAGCTGCGTTATCCGCATAACTGAGCAACCGTGCGCCAAACGCATGAGCAACACTATAATTCGCCTGTTCAGACACCGTAAACTCTCCTTCTAACGCAGCCCGATGCCCATTGTAGCGAGCGGGTAGAGCGCAACAATATCGACATGCAAACGTTTCGGGCAACGGTAGCAACAGACCCCCGAGGGGGCATAACAAATCGTTGCACAACAAAAACGGGGCCCGATGCCGCCGCACCGGACCCCGTCCCAAACTCCTATAGAAAACGATCTGGAAGATTACTCCTCCGAGCCGTCCTCCCCAGAAGCCTTCTTCTGCTGATTGAGCTTATGCTTACCACTTACGATAGACGTAGCGCCCAGTGTGGCCAAGCTTGCACTAGCAAGGCTCGCCATCACAATCAGATCACCCGTCTTGGGCATGTTGCCGCCCGAGGACTTGGTAGTTGTAGTCGTCGTGGTCGTGGTGGTCACCGTTTTGGAGTCATTTTGCTCTTGGACCCGGTTGTCAGCACCGCTCTTGTCGTCGTCTTCGGACTGTTTCTTTTCGCCCTCGGCCTTGCTCTTGTCCTTCTCCTCAGATTCAGACTTCTTATCCTCGTCCTTCTTCTGTTCGGACTTGTCGCTCTTCTCCTCAGAGCTAGAACCCTTATCGGATTCGGTCTTCTCGGAAGCCTTGTCCTTGGAGTCGCCCTTTGCGGCTTCGATCTTTTCCGTGGAAACCTGATCAGAGTTGCCCTTGTTCTGGGTCGAGCCGTTATTGACGCCAGCCATCAGCGAAGAGCCCAGCGTAGAACCAAGCTGCTCGGAGAAAGAAGGCTTCTTGTCCGGCGAAGCAACGGGAACGTCCGGCGCCTTATTCGAGTCATCCTTGGAAGCATCGGAACCAGGGGTTGCGTCAGAGCCGGAGCCGTTGTTAGAGCCGGTGCCAACGGACGAATCGCTCGAGCCGGTGGATGAGTTAGAGGTGCCAGCGCCGGTCGAACCAGAAGCGTCGCTGTCCGTATTGCCGGCAGAGCTTGAAGACGAATCGCCCGCAGCAGAGCCGTTTGAATCGGAGCCGTTCGAGGTAGAGCCGTTGTTGGTAGTGCCACCAGCAGAGCCATCACCGTCAGCACCGGTCGAGGGCGCATCCATCCTGTCATCGTTGGCATCGTCGCTCGAGTCGTCATTCGAATCAGGCGTCGGCGAGGGCGCCGGCGTGGGCTCGGGCTGCACGGGCGTCGCAGCGGCAGCGGCCTCGTCCTCGGCGATATAAACCAAGCAGTCCTTCAGCTCGTTGCGGTAGCGGTTCTTCCAGCCCTCATGATACTGGGGCTGGCTCGAATACTTGGTCGCCACGTTATTGACCACACTGTTGGAAAGCGCCGTCACAAACTCGCGATCAGTCATACTGTTAGAAAGGTTTGCCCAACGGAAGAAGTCCCTGCAGCCACCGGTGCCGCACATGTTGGTGATGCTCCACACCATGCCCTTAACGCAATCGGCACGGCCCGAAATATCAATGCCCAGGCCGCTCTTGAGCCACGCCTCGGTCACCGCATAGTACGAGTTGTACGCATACGCATCCTGCAGAGCCGAGAACTCAACAGGGTCGGTGTTATAAGCACCTTGGAAAGCCTCCTGCGCAATACGGCCCAACTCGGTGAGCTGGCCGTTCTCGTACATGGCATTGCTCGTGTTGGAAATCTCGCTGCCGCGATCAATCGCATCCTTGAGCATGCTGTATTTTTCGGGGTTGTAGTTGTAGGCCTGCTTCATAAACGGAATGAGCGACCATCGACGGTCGAACTGGTAATAACCCAGCGCGTTATAGCCGTCGCCATACGAAAAGCCCTGGTTATAGTTGCCATGGCTCTCGTACTTGGTAAAGTACTTCATCTCGGGGGTCACGTTAACAAACGAAACGCCCTGGACCGACCTCAGCACGCCCGAGAAGGACTGCTGGGTATAGAGACCCTTATCGATATCGGTCGCATCCGAGGCAACGCCCGGCGTGGGCTCCTCGGCAGCGGCGGGTGCCGGCACGGAAACGGCGCCAAACGAAAGCGCCAGCGTCAGGCCCGCGACAATAGCAGAATGCTTGCGCTGCATAAGATCCTCCCTGCATTGGTGTAGTTAAAGTGCAGTTTGCAAAGATAGAATTAAGTATTGCAGCTCACCCGTTGTTGCACAACAACCCCTCGGTAAACGGCAACAACCCTCCGCGAAATCTTAAGGAATTGCGCTAAACCTACAGCTTGATGTTGAAGTTGACTTCGGGGACGGCAGCCAGGTCGGCCAACGTCACGCCGTCGACGTACTTTTCGATCACGTCGTCCAGGCCGCGCCAGAACTTGACGGTTGAGCACAAATCGCTGCGGGTGCAGCTGTTGTCGATGCCGTCGCACGCCACGGGCGCCGTGCTGCCCTCGACAGCGCGCAGGATGTCGCCAGCACGCACCTCGGCGGGGTCCTTGGCCATCATGTAGCCACCGCCTTTGCCGCGCACGCTCTTAAGCAGGCCCGCCTTCATGAGCGGACGAACCAGCTGCTCCAAATACTTTTGCGAGATATGTTCACGGTCGGCAACCTCGCGCAAAGCAATCTTGCCCTCGGCGTCACCCAGCGCCGCGATATAGATCATTAACCGGAGGGCATAGCGGCCCTTAGAAGAAATGAGCATACCTACCCTCCCATCGCATCTGGAACAACATAACCAGGTTTGTTTGTCCCAAATCTTAAGTAAGTGGGACAAACACAACAGGTTATTTTGTCCCAGAATTTGAAAAGTCGAGTGGATTAGTCGGGTTTTCCCTTGACTAACGCCGAACCCATAGTAACTTTATTCCGAGAAGATTCCTAGGGTTTAGTACACCTATGAGTACACCATATACAGAGAGGGACAGCATGAGCGCAAATCCGCTGCTTTCCATCGAAGGTCTCACCGCCTCCGTGGACGAGAAGACCATCCTCCACAATGTCAACCTCAACGTCGCCGCCGGCGAGACCCACGTGCTGATGGGCCCCAACGGCGCCGGCAAGTCTACCCTCGGCCACCTGGTCATGGGCGACCCCGTCTACACGGTCAACGACGGCCGCATCGTCTTTGACGGCCAGGACATCACCGAGCTCACCACCGACAAGCGCTCGCGCGCCGGCCTGTTCCTGAGCTTCCAGGCCCCTGTCGAGATCCCCGGCGTGCCACTGTCGAGCTTTTTGCGCGCCAGTATCGCCGGCCGCCCCGGCCTGGAGATGAAGGGCAAGGAATTCCGTCGTCGCGTCAAGGAGCTCGCGGCCGAGCTTAACATGGATACCGCCTACCTCAACCGTGAGCTGGGCGTGGGCTTCTCGGGCGGCGAGAAAAAGAAGGTCGAGATGCTCCAGCTTCTGCTGCTGCAGCCCAAGCTCGCCATCTTGGACGAGACCGACTCCGGCCTGGACGTCGACGCCCTGTCCACCGTCAGCCACGGTATGGACGCCTACCGCAAGAGCTGCGACGGCTCCATGCTCATCATCACGCACAACACGCGCATCCTGGAGCACCTGGATGTCGACCGCGTCCACGTTATGGTCAAGGGCCACATCGTGCGCGAGGACGATGCCTCGCTGATCCCCTGGATCGACAAGAACGGCTTTGAGACCTTCGAGCGCGAGGCCGCCGAGCAGCGCGCCCAGGCCGAGGCCGCCGCTGCCGAGCAGCAGGCGTAAAGGGGCGACGCAATGACCAAGAACCGCACCGAGGTCGCGGACATCGACCGCAGCCTCTACGACTTCACCTACGGCGAGGAGGGATTCGAGCGCCTCGACGCCGGCATCACGCCCGACATCGTGCGCGAGATCAGCGCCAAGAAGGACGAGCCACAGTGGATGCTCGATCTGCGCTTAAAGTCCCTCGAGATCTTCAATCGTTTTCCCGACCCGACGTGGGGCCCCTCCATCGAGGGCCTGGACATGGACAACATCGTCACCTACGTCAAGCCCAACACCGACCAAAAGCACGACTGGGAGTCGGTGCCCGACGACATCAAGAACACCTTTGAGCGCCTGGGCATCCCCGAGGCCGAGCGCAGCTACCTGGCGGGCGTCGGCGCGCAGTACGACTCCGAGCTGGTCTACCACAACATGCAGGACACCGCGTCCAAGATGGGTATCGTCTATTCCGGCATCGAGGAGGCCCTGCACGACCCGCAGTGGGAGCCGCTCATCCACGAGAAGTTTATGACGCTCATCCCGCCCACCGACCACAAGTTTGCGGCCCTGCACGGCGCCGTATGGTCGGGCGGCTCGTTTGTCTACGTGCCCAAGGGCACCAAGTTGGACTTCCCGCTGCAGAGCTACTTCCGCCTTAACGCCAAGGGCGCCGGCCAGTTTGAGCACACGCTCATCATCGTCGAGGACGACGCCGACCTGCACTTCATCGAGGGTTGCTCCGCGCCCAAGTACAACGTTGCCAACCTCCACGCCGGCGCCGTCGAGCTCTTTGTGGGCAAGCGTGCGCACCTGCGCTACTCGACCATCGAGAACTGGTCCAAAAACATGTACAACCTCAACACCAAGCGTGCGCGCGTGGACGAGGATGGCGACATAGAGTGGATCAGTGGCTCCTTCGGCAGCCACGTGGGCTACCTCTACCCCATGAGTGTGCTCAACGGCCGCCGCGCCCGGTCGAGCTTTACCGGCATCACCTTTGCCGGCGCCGGGCAGAACCTCGATACCGGCTGTAAGGTCGTGCTCAACGCCCCCGAGACCTCGGCAACCGTCGAGACCAAGGGCATCTCCAAGAGCGGCGGCATTCAGACCTTCCGCAGCTCCATCGTGGCCACGCCCAAGGCCGAGGGTTCCAAGGCAACCGTGAGCTGCCAGTCGCTCATGCTCGACGACCAGAGCCGCTCCGACACCATCCCCGCCATGGACATCCGCGCCAAGAACGTCGACATCGGCCACGAGGCCACCATCGGCCGCATCGGCGACGACAAGGTGTTCTACCTGATGAGCCGCGGCATCTCGGAGGAAGAGGCCCGCACCATGATCGTCAACGGCTTTGCCAACCCGGTCTCCAAGGAGCTGCCGCTGGAGTACGCCGTCGAGATGAACAACCTGATCAAGCTCGAGATGGAAGGAGCGATCGGATAATGAAACAGGAAACCAACACCGCTGCTACCACCCTTGAGCAGGTCAACGCGATGCCGGCTGCCACTTGGGGCTGGCTGAAGATGAATCAGACCAAGCTCGAGCTCTCTGACGAGCTTGCCGCCGCTCCCGCGGAGGCCGTTGAGGTCGAAGGCTTGGGCGAGCAGTTTATTGGCGTGACAGACGCGTTCGACGCCGCCATGGACGCCATGGCCGAGCGCTTCCCCGAGCGCCGCTCCTCCGCCCCCGGTGATGCCGCCGACCGCGCCCGCATCACGCCCGAGACCGAGCTCGACGTGCCCGCCACCTCCGTCTACCAGGCCGGCGCCATCAAGCTCGAGGAGGAGCTCTCCCCTGCTGAAGCCTTCGAAACCGGCATGGG
Organism: uncultured Collinsella sp.; assembly: GCA_959606495.1. Lineage (GTDB taxonomy): Bacteria > Actinomycetota > Coriobacteriia > Coriobacteriales > Coriobacteriaceae > Collinsella. The sequence continues at coordinate 22,549 of CAUHJB010000021.1, forward strand.
CGAGGCTGCCTACGCCTACTTGGCCGAGCACGCTACCAAGCGCATCGTCATCGATGTGCCCGCATACCAGCACGCCACGGTTACCGTGCGTGTGAGCGGTGTCGATGCCGCCGCGGCCATCGCCGCCATCGACGTCGTCGCTCGCCCGCAGGCAACGCTCGACCTGCATATTGCCCTAGACTCTCCTGTTACCGGCGAGGGTGTCGTGGGCTCCGTGCTACGCGTGTGCGCCCACGAGTACGCCACCGTCAACGTGACCTGCACGCAGACACTCGACGACAGCTGGATCGCACTCGACGACACCGGCCTGTTCCTGGACGAGGGCGCGCGCGTCAACGTGCAGCACACCGTCCTGGGTGCCGGCGCCAGCGCCACCGGCCTTGCCGGCGACCTGCTGGGCGACACCGCCAAGGTGACCATCGATACCGATTACCTGGGCGCCCGCGAGCAGGTGCGCGACTTTAACTACGAGCTGCGCCACCGCGGTCGCAAGACCGAGTGCGAGATCGACGCCAACGGCGTGCTGACCGGCACGTCCAAGAAGGTCTACCGTGGCACCATCGACCTCGTGCACGGCTGCAAGGGTGCAACCGGCACCGAACGCGAGACGGTGCTTTTGGCCAACAAGGGCGTCGACAACAAGACCGTTCCCGTCATTCTCTGTGACGAGGACGACGTCGCCGGCAACCACGGCGCCACCATCGGTCACGTCCGCGACGAGCAGCTGTTCTACCTCGCCTGCCGTGGCCTTGACCAAAACGCCGCCGAGGACCTGTTCATCCGCGCCAAGCTGGAGGACGCCGCGCTTTCCGCCACCGACGAGCGCACCCGCGCCGCCGTCGTCCGCCTAGGCAACAACCTGATCGACAACTTTGAAGAGGAGCTCGCATGATCGACACCGAGCACGTTAAATGCGATACCTGTACTGCCCCCGAGCCCATGGAGCTCGACGCCAGCGACGAGGCTTCGCGCTGCTGGCCCACCGTGGACATCGAGACCAACCCCTACAAGGGCCAGTTCCCGCTGTTCCAGCAGCACCCCGAGATCGCCTTCCTCGATAGCGCCGCCACCGCGCAGCGCCCTGCCTGTGTGCTCGACGCCGAACGCGACTTCTACCAGCGCATGAACGCCAACCCCCTGCGCGGCCTGTACTCGCTGTCCGTCGAGGCCACCGACGCCATCGCGAAGGTCCGCCAGCAGATCGCTGACCTCATCGGCGCCTCACAGGCCAACGAGGTCGTCTTCACCCGCAACACGAGCGAGTCGCTCAACCTGGTCGCTAAGAGCTTTGCGCCCACAGTGCTCGAACCGGGCGACGAGGTCGTCATCACCATTATGGAGCACCACTCCAACCTGATTCCGTGGCAGCAGGTCTGCCGCGAAACCGGCGCCAAGCTCGTCTACCTCTACCCCACCAAGACCGGCCAGCTCACCACCGAGGAGGTTCTTGCCAAGGTGGGTCCCAAGACCAAGATCCTAGCCGTGGGACAGGTCTCCAACGTGCTGGGCGTCGAGAACCCGGTCAAGAACCTCGGCAAACTCGTGCACAAGTACGGCGGCTACCTGGTCGTCGACGGCGCGCAGTCGCTGCCGCACATGCCGGTCGATGTGGCCGACCTGGGCGCCGACTTCTTTGCCTTTAGTGCGCACAAGGCCATGGGCCCCATGGGCATCGGCGTGCTGTGGGGCAAGATGGACCTGCTCAACGCCATGCCGCCCATGCTTACCGGCGGTGAGATGATCGACTCGGTTACTGAGCAGGACGCCGTCTGGGCTCCCGTCCCCGAGAAGTTCGAGGCCGGCACGCAGGACGCCGCCGGCATCTTCGCCACAGGCGCCGCCCTCGACTACCTCGTCAACACGGTGGGCTACGAAAACATCCAGGCACGCGAGCAGGCACTCGTCCACTACCTGATGGGCGAGCTCATGCAGCTCGACTTTGTCCAGATCATCGGCTCAATCTATTGGGATAACCACCACGGTGTCGTGAGCTTTAATGTCAAGGGCATCCACCCGCACGATGTCGCGAGCATCATGGACATGGACGGCGTCTGCATCCGCGCCGGTCACCACTGCGCGCAGCCGCTGCTCACCTGGCTGGGCGTCGAGAACCTTGCCTGCTGCCGCGCCAGCGTGGCCTTCTACAACGACAAGGCCGACATCGACAAGTTCATCGCCGGCCTGCATCACGTTTGGAGCACATTCAATGGGTAATCTGTACACCTCCACCACATTTATGGAGCACAACTCGCACCCCGACTATAAGTACGAGATGGATGCTCCCACGCACGAGCACGACGGCATCAACCCCAGCTGCGGAGACGAGCTCACCTTGCAGCTGCGTGTCGAGAACGGCGTGATCGAGGAGGCCTCCTTTACCGGCCACGGCTGCGCCATCAGTCAGGCCAGCGCCGACATCATGGCCGACCTCATCACCGGCGAGACGGTCGAGGAAGCGCGTCGCTTGGCAGGGCTCTTCCTCGCCATGATCCGCGGCGAACAGCTCTCCGAGGAGGACCTGGAAGATCTGGACGAGGCCGCCCAGCTCCAGGACATCTCGCACATGCCCGCCCGCGTCAAATGCGCCGAGCTCGCCTGGCGCACCCTCGACGGCATGCTCGAGGGGCAAGCAAACCAGTAGCGTATGCCCCGAATCCAAGGTTTTTGATTGCCGAGCCGCCCGATACGGGCGGCTCTGTTTTTTCTAATGAGCGCGAACGCACAAAGTCCGCGCGTCCGGCACCCCGTCTGTCATTTACCACACAGCCAGACGCGAACACGGGCGTTTTCCACAGCACCAAAGGCCTGCGGCAGGGCCACGAGCACGCCTAGCATCGTCCCATGCCCCATCCAGCTGGGCTCCGATTCGCTTCGCGCCTGCTGCAGACGGGTCCCATAGGGAGCGGCGTGCATTTTTGCGAATATTCAGCACGCCAAGCTGTGTGTATACGCATCGAAAGCGTTAATCAACGTCTCCAGGCGCATATATAGTGCGTTTTAGAACAAGCATCGTGGTCTCAGGGGCGCAAACATGAGCTTCGGGAGCGCATCGGCAGGCATAAATAGCTTCGGGACCCGTATGTTGCAAAATTGCGACGGTAGTGGCAGTACCGCGATGCTGAAAACTCCATTTTTTGCACGGCGCAGATGGGGGTAGGCACGGGCAAACCCGGACTGAGCCCTTATTTTATGCAAGATGGCGATTGTTCTATGCATATTAAGAAGTGCAGTTGCCGCACCAAGCTTTTGAACGCTTGTTGCGGCGTATGGACGACCCCATCTGCGGCGCACAGGCGACCCTACATCACGTTTCCGCCAGTCCGCATCGCCGTCCGCGCGCGGGCACGCACAATACGAGAGACGGTACTTTTGCCAATCCCGGTATAGCGCTCAATCTGGCGCACCGTGAAACCGGCATCGTGCAATCCAAAAATAACGGTATCGCGCTGCGCCGGCGGTGCGGCTTTAACCCCGCGAAGCGGAACCCCGAGTTCCTTAGCCATCTTGCCGGCAAAGGCGTGGCGTTCCCACTCCGTCTCTTTCATATCGCCCAGCGCTGGCTCGCCGCCGTCGGGCGTCGAAAGTGAATAGGCAATAAAGCCCTCGGCAGAACCAAAGAGCTCAAGCACGCAAGAAGGATCAGAAAATCCCCTCGCGACATCAGCCGCGTCACCGTCGTAAGCGCGCAAATGCTCCGCAAAGCTGCTCCAGGGATAACGCTCGATTAGGCCAACGCCCGCCTCCTGTGGATCGGCGTGTACGGAGCGAATAGCCTCCATCACCTGCCAGTCGGTATCGAGCGAGCGCCGGTCAAAACGGTTCTGGAACAGATGACCTGTGCGCCCCGTGCGTTTATTGAACCGCCGCGCGTACGTCAAAAGCAGCCGGTGCATCGCCGCGCTCATCGCGTCCTCGTAATCTGCCAGCACCAGATGCACGTGATTGCCCATAAGACACCAAGCGACAACCGTCACGCCCGCCTCGCGGCAGCAATCGCGCATCAGCTCCAAAAACTCCCACCGGTCTTCATCGCCCTCAAAGATGAGCTGCTTGCCCGTACCGCGGGCACAGACATGGTAAAAGCCGGTAACCGTTCTCCAAACGCGCTGCATGGCGCTCCCTTCGCCGGGATCTGCTTGCCATCCAATACAGCACGATTGAAGCGTGCCATCAAAACATTCACTCAAAACAATACTCTCGCGCGGCCAAAGGCAGTAAACGGGCGGCGAACGGCACCGTTGCAACAGGTCAACCCCTGCAACACTTACAAGAGCTGGCCAAAAGCTTGCCCAAGACGAACCCCCTCTACGGAAGTTCGCGACCACAGAACATATAGTTAAACCGTTTCAATTAAAACTTCCGCGCTTCTCGCTACGAAAACTGAGCCGTTCGCCGAATATTCCGTGCATTTCGCGGTATTATAGGGGCTGCATGTCATGTCCCTTTCGAAGGGTCGACCGGCAATCGCCAGCCACGACCCCCAGACGGGACGCCAACACGATAGAGAGGAGAGGCATGCAGTACTCACAGGAAGTGGAGAACATGTGCCCCGTTGCCAAGGGTGCATACCACGGCCCCGCACCCATCCCCGAGGAGGGCAAGTGGGTCCAGGCTAAGGAGATTTCCGACATCTCCGGTCTTACGCACGGTGTGGGTTGGTGCGCACCTCAGCAGGGCGCCTGCAAGCTCACGCTGAACGTCAAGGACGGCATCATCGAGGAGGCCCTCGTTGAGACCATCGGCTGCTCGGGCATGACCCACTCTGCTGCCATGGCTTCCGAGATCCTTCCCGGTAAGACCATCCTCGAGGCCCTCAACACCGACCTCGTCTGCGACGCCATCAACGTTGCTATGCGCGAGATCTTCCTGCAGATCGTTTACGGCCGCAGCCAGACCGCGTTCTCCGAGGGCGGCCTGCCCGTGGGCGCCTCCCTCGACGACCTCGGCAAGGGCCTTCGCTCTCAGGTCGGCACCATGTTCGGCACCAAGGCCAAGGGCGCTCGTTACCTTGAGCTCGCTCAGGGCTACGTCACCCGCATGGCTCTCAACGACAAGAACGAGATCATCGCATTCGAGTTCCTGAACCTCGGCAAGTTCACCGACGCCGTCAAGGCCGGCAAGACCCCCGAGGAGGCCATCGCTGGCGCTATGGGCCACTATGGTCAGTGGGAGAACGCTGCCAAGTACATCGACCCGCGCACCGACGAGGAGACTCACTCCGTCGCCAGCGTGTTCCCGGTTCACGAGTAGAAAGGGAGGGAAATAACTATGACTGTTACGTTCGAAGGTTACGAGCGCCGCGCTGACAAGATCAACAAGTGCCTCGCCGACAACGGCATCGCCTCCCTCGAGGAAGCTCTGCAGATCTGCACCGACAAGGGCTTCAACCCGCGTGAGATCGTCAACAACACCCAGTCCATCGCCTTCCAGAACGCCGAGTGGGCCTACACCCTCGGTTGCGCTCTCGCTGTCAAGCGTGGCGCCAAGACCGCTTCTGAGGCTGCCGCCATCATCGGCGAGGGCATCCAGGCCTTCACCGTTCCCGGCTCCGTCGCCGAGGACCGCAAGGTCGGTCTGGGCCACGGCAACCTGGGCGCTATGCTGCTCTCCGACGACACCGAGTGCTTCGCCTTCCTGGCTGGCCACGAGTCCTTCGCTGCCGCCGAGGGCGCTATCGGCCTGGCTCTGAACGCCAACAAGGCTCGCAAGAAGCCGCTGCGCGTTATCCTCAACGGTCTGGGCAAGGACGCCGCCCAGATCATCGCCCGCATCAACGGCTTCACCTATGTGAAGACCCAGTTCGACTACTACACGGGCGAGCTCAAGGTCGTCGAGACCATCCCCTACTCCGATGGTCCCCGCGCTGCCGTTAACTGCTACGGCTCCGACGACGTCCGCGAGGGCGTTGCCATCATGTGGCACGAGAACGTCGACATCTCGATCACCGGTAACTCCACCAACCCCACGCGCTTCCAGCACCCCGTCGCTGGCACCTACAAGAAGGAGCGCATCGAGGCTGGCAAGAAGTACTTCTCCGTCGCTTCTGGTGGCGGCACTGGCCGTACCCTGCACCCGGACAACATGGGCGCCGGCCCTGCCTCTTACGGCATGACCGACACCATGGGCCGTATGCACTCCGACGCCCAGTTCGCCGGTTCTTCCTCCGTGCCTGCGCACGTTGACATGATGGGTCTCATCGGCATGGGCAACAACCCCATGGTCGGTGCCACCGTCGCCTGCGCTGTCGCCGTCGAGGAGGCCCTCAAGGCCTAATCGCGCCCGCGCGATGCTCAAATAGTTGAGCTTTGGAGCCGCTACCTTTCGAGGTAGCGGCTCTTTTTGTTTGCGCTGTCGCAGGGTAGCTAATGCCAATATATCAGTTGGGGCGAAATACGAGATGTGACGAGATGAAACGTCAGAACGTCTATGACGCCCACCTGCCATATTTGCCCTTTACCGATTTGCCGAGTCTTTGCGGCCCCATTGCCGATCACCCGTGCGACAATGCGCCGGACGAGAAAGGAATCCGATGGAATCGACTGATGTACTGGTAATTGGATCTGGCATTGCGGGCCTTTGCGCCGCCATCGAAGCGGCACGCACGGGTGCAACCGTCACTGTGGCAAGCGCCGGCAAGATTATGAGTGGATCGAGCTTCTTCCCCGGAACCTGGGGCCTGGGGCTCATCGGACCCGTTAACGAAGACGACGAACAAGACCTCATCGACACCATTCAGACCGTTGGTGGCGGCGTCGCCGACCCCGAGCTTGTCCAGACGTTTGTCAACAGCATTCCCCAGGCAATTGAATGGCTTGAGCAAGACCTGGGCGTTGAGCTCCAGCGTCCGCAAAGCGCTGAGAGCGCTCAGCAAAAGCAATTTATCCCCTGCTTTGACCACAAGACGCGCATGTGGCGTGGCCTCACCCGCAAGCCCCTTGAGGACGCTCTGACGACCCGGATCGAGTCACTCGGCATTCGCCTGCTCCCCCGCCATGAGCTTATCGACCTTGTTGAGAACACGAACGGCAGAATCACCGGAACCGTGCTCTACGACCTTACCGAAAATCGAATCGTGCCCTTTGCTGCCAAGGCCACGATCATCGCAGCCGGTGGCACAGGCGGCCTGTTCGAGCGCAGCCTTACGTCGGCTGATGTGCTCAGCTCCTCGCAGGCCATCGCACTGGCGCACGGCGCATCGCTTACTAATATAGAATTCATGCAGATGATGCCCGGCTTCATCGAGCCCAAGCGCAACCTGGTCTTCAACGAGAAAACCTGGCGCTACGTACATGTAGACCAGCCGGTCGATATTGCCGACGGCAAGCTAAACGATCTGCTTGAGCAGCGCTCTGGATATGGTCCTTTCACCTCGCGCTTGGCCTCCCGCGCCATCGACCTCGTCATAGATCAGGCAGGTGCAGAGGGCCTGGCGCTCCACTACGACTTCCCCCGCGAGAACGTCCCCGAGTTTGTGCAGACCTTTGCCACCTGGCTACAAGACGAGCACGGCATTGCCCCGACTGACGAGATGCGCGTTGCGATGTATGCCCACGCCGCTAACGGCGGCATCAAGATCGATAAGACCGCGCAAACGGGCGTTGAGGGCCTCTACGCTTGCGGCGAGGCGACAGGCGGCATGCACGGCGCCGACCGCATTGGTGGCTTGTCAAGCGCCAACGGCATCGTGTTCGGGCGCATCGCAGGCGCATCGGCAGCCCAAGCAGCACAGAAAGAGCCCGAGACAGCCCTGAAGGCGGATATCGCCCTCCCCCAGTACGGCATAGCCGCAACAGATGCCGAACGCCTGACACACAGCCTAAGGCACACGATGAGCACCTATTGCATGATCAACAGGACCGAAACAGGCCTATCCGAGGCACTACACGAGCTTGAGGGCTTGAAGACGGAGGCAACGACCTTGAGCACACAGAAAGCCCAGGACAGCGAAGTCGCAGCCCTCGCCCGCCTGCAATCGCAGATTCAACTAGCACAGGAAATGATCAAAGCCATGCGTAAGCGAACCGAAAGTCTCGGATCGCACTATCGAGCAGACTAATTCGAACACCCATCTAAAGCAGAACACAACTAATCGATATCTATGGGCCCCGTGAGCTCGAAGTGGCACGGGGCCCATTCGTGTCCGTACGGCAGCGTATCCTTATTCTGAATACGGAGCGGGCAAAGCCCGCATAGACAATAGGCCAGCGAGGAGGAGATATGGACAGTAGAGATATCGAGAAGTGGCGTGTCGAACTTGATAGCTACGCCAATGTAGAAGACGGCGTTGAGTATTGGCTCGCACGCGATTTAATGGAACCCATGGGGTACACTCGATGGGAGAACTTTGCCGAAGTTGTTAAGAGGGCAAAAGTCTCGTGCGAAACAAACAAAACTCCAGTTGATTCCCATTTTCGTGACACCACGAAAATGGTAACTGCCGGTGTCGCCGCTCGCGCGGTTAAAGACTACAAACTTACGCGCTATGCATGCTATTTAATCGCCCAGAACGGAGATTCAAACAAGCAAGAAATCGCGCTCGCACAGGCGTACTTCGCCGTGCAGACGCGCCGCCAAGAGCTCATAGAGCAGCGCTTCGCAGAGATTCAGCGCTTGCAGGCGCGCCACTCGCTATCTGATTCAGAGAAACAGCTCTCGGGTATTGCGTTCAAACGCGGCGTGGACTCCAAAGGATTCGCGATCATCAAGTCGAAGGGCGATGAAGCGTTATTCGGCGGCAGAAGCACGGCGGAAATGAAACAACAGCTCGGCGTATCCAAGAGCTCGGCATTGGCGGACAGGCTAGCCGATGTTCTCATCAAAGCAAAGGACCTTACGAACTCGATGACGGCCTTCAACGCCGAGGAACACGACCTGTACGGTCTGGACCAGATCAAGCAAGAGCACGTCGAGAACAACACAAGCGTGCGTGGCAGCCTCATCGACCGCGGAATTGTACCCGAGAACCTACCGCCTGCCGAAGATACAAAGAAGCTCGAACGTCGCGTGAAAGCAGACGAGAAAAAGCTCAAGGAGGGTACAGACGGATTCACCGACCCCCAGGGCAGGCTCGACTTGTAAAGCGTCTGTGCCCTTACGGGTTCGGCCCCATGCGAGGTTAATAAAAAAGACGGCCAACCGAAGTTGACCGTCTTAACAATCTTTGGTGGGCCGTCAGGGGGTCGAACCCTGGACCTTGGGATTAAGAGTCCCCTGCTCTACCAACTGAGCTAACGACCCAAAGCTAAAGTCCGTTGTGGCGGACTTTAGAGGAGATATCGTGTGGTGGGCCGTCAGGGGGTCGAACCCTGGACCTTGGGATTAAGAGTCCCCTGCTCTACCAACTGAGCTAACGACCCGATATCAACACGAAGCAAGAACTGGGGTGGGTAAAGGGACTCGAACCCTCGACCTACGGGACCACAACCCGTCGCTCTAGCCAACTGAGCTACACCCACCGTGTCCTGTGCGCTTCGCGCTCGACTATTATTGCAAGGAACGCCACGCGATGCAAGCCCCAATTTTCAAGAATTTTGAAAAGAGTTTTTCGAGACCATTTCGAGCAATTCCCACCGGTTTCATAGGAGTAAACTTGCCCCACTGCAAATGCTCGAAAGGACAAGCATGAAAGAACTCTCCAACCGTACGGCAACGTTTACCGATTCGGTCATCCGCCGCATGACGCGCATCTCCAATAAGTATGGCGCCGTCAACCTGTCGCAGGGCTTCCCCGACTTCGATCCCCCGGCGCAGCTGCTCAACAGCCTGAGCGCCATCGCCAGCGACCCCAAGCCGCTCTATCACCAGTACTCCATCACCTGGGGCTCCCAGGCCATGCGTGAGGCGCTTGCCGCCAAGCAGGAGCACTTTATGGGCATGCCGATCAACCCCAACGAGAACATCGTGGTCACCTGCGGCTCCACCGAGGCCATGATGGCCGCCATGATGACGGTCACAAACCCCGGCGACAAGGTCGTCATCTTCTCGCCATTCTACGAGAACTACGGCGCCGACACGATCCTCTCGGGTGCCGAGCCCATCTACGTGCCGCTTAACCCACCTGCGTTCGACTTTGACCGCGAGACACTCGAGGCGGCCTTCCGCGACAACGATCCCAAGGCCATCGTCCTGTGCAACCCTTCCAACCCCTGCGGCAAGGTCTTTACGCGCGAGGAGCTCACCTTAATCGCCGACCTCTGCAAAAAGTACGACGCCTACTGCATTACCGACGAGGTATACGAGCACATCGTCTACGCGCCCCACGAGCACGTCTATATGGCCACGCTGCCCGGCATGTTCGATCGAACCATCAGCTGCAGTTCGCTGTCTAAGACGTACTCCATCACCGGCTGGCGTCTGGGCTACACCATCGCCCCGGCCCAGATCACCGAGCGCATTAAAAAGGTCCACGACTTCCTCACCGTGGGTGCTGCCGCTCCCCTGCAGGAAGCTGTCGTCACCGCCCTCAAATTCGACGACAGCTATTACCAGGAGGTCCTCGACCTCTACACCGCCAAGCGCGACCTATTCTGTCAGGGGCTCGATAGCATCGGTCTTGAGCACAACGTGCCGCAGGGCGCCTACTACGTGATGATGGATATCTCGGAGTTTGGCTATGACAGCGACCTCGACTTCTGTGAGGATTTGGCCTCCAAGATGGGCGTGGGCGCCGTTCCGGGCTCTAGCTTCTTCCGCGAGCCCGTCAACCATCTGATTCGTTTCCACTTTGCCAAGCGAGACGAGACGCTAAACGCGGCGCTGGAGAACCTCAAGTTCCTGCGTGATAAAATCAAACCGCGCGGGTAAGTACGGCCCGGCACTAAATGCACCCCGAGGCCGGTCACATCCTGGTCACGCGCGACCCGCGCGACACCATTGGCGAGCACAGCGGCTGCCCCTTCCACGACAACTGCCTCGAGGGCCTCATCGCCGGCCCCGGCGTTAAAAAGCGCTGGGGTGGCAAGAGCGCCGGAGAGATGGCCGATGACCCGGAGGCCATGGACCTGCTCGCCGGCTATCTGGCGCAGGCGCTCATGACCTACATCCTGTGCTACGCACCGCAGAAGATCGTCATCGGTGGCGGCGTGGCCGACCACACCCCCATCGTGCCGCTCGCACGCAAGAAGTGCGCCGAGATGCTCAACGGCTACATCGTCACGCCCGAGATGGCCGACATCGATAGCTACATCGTCAACAACAGCCTCGAGGGCAAACAGGGCATCATGGGCTGCCTGGCTCTGGGCGCACAGGCGCTTCAGTAACAGACGCACCCGCAGGGCGTGGCGCGCCCGGCAAATCCGACCTACGGAACAAAGCCATCACGCCTCATTTAAGCCCTCAAATAAAAAAGGCCGCCTAGGACCAAACAATACGTCCTAGGCGGCTTTTTTGGCGCACATCAGCGACCGTAAGAGATATCGGAGCACAACGCCCGTTGCCGCTCCGCAGCAGTCGATCATCACATCGGTGATCATGCCGGCGCGCCCCGGCACAAAGAGCTGAATCGTCTCGTCGATCGAGGGAATCAGCAGCAGGAACACCGCCGTGGGCAGCAGCACGTCAAAGGTACGTCGGCCCTCAAAATCGAAGGCGTGCGTTGCCAGGATACCGAGCACCATATACTCGGTAAAATGCGCGCACTTGCGAACAACAAAGTTGGTCACCCATGCATATGGAAGTCCTACGCCGTGCAGGAAACCGCGGATAGCTTCCATGACCGTTAGGCTCAGCGAGCCCGACCCCGAGCCGGGAACCAGCGAATTGCCCCAGATCAAGAGCGCCATCAGGCAGGTCACGACCGCCCATTTTCGATTGATCTTAACCATGCAGAAGTTATGCCTCCGCGCGGAGCGGCGCGAAGCTGGCGGTACCGCCCTCGATAACGCTCAGATAGGCACGGCCCGTACGCTTGGCGGTAGAGGACTGCAGGCGCTCGATCTCTTCCTCGAGGATCTGATTGACGCGCTCGTGACGACGATTTTCCATAATGCCGGCGGCAATAGCCTCGGCTCGCTCGATGCTCTCGCGCGAGATGCGGGCAGTATCCTCAGGGAACACAGCGCTGTGACGGCCGACATAGGCGGGGGCGGCAGGCTGAGGGGCAGCGACGGGAGCGGGAGCGGGAGCTGCAACAGAAGCGGGCTCGTCAATCTCATCCAGAATCGCGGTGGCGGCGGCCCACATGTCCTCGTGGCCCGAGTAATCGGCCATGGGGACATCAACCTCGAGCGAGGCATCCGGAAGGTCGCCGGTGTCGATGCGATCTTGGGCATCAATCGATGCGGTGATGGCTGCAGGCTCATCGAGGTCATCGAGATCGATGTCCGCGGCACCGGAAATGATAGGCATGCTGGCGAGGTTTGCGTTGTACGGCGCAGCCTCAGCCGCCTGCTGCTGGGCAGGAGCGCCCCAAAGCGAGCTTTCGGCGGCACGGCGGGCGGCAACGGCCTCCTCGTCCGCGGTCATGGCTTCATCAACGTACGAATTATCGGCAGAAGCGTTCGCGTCCGCCGAGGTAGCGCTGTAGGCGTTATTGGCTGCCGCGTTGGCAACGAGTGCCACGAAAGCCGCCGTGCTGCCCGCAGGGGCGGCCTGGGAGCCCGACACGGCACGCGCCGCGGCGGCGATGTCGTCGCGATTGAAGGAGCCGGTCTGCCCGCCGTTGGTGAGCTCGTCGATGGCGACTTGATAGACGTCGCGCGAGCGCGCAGGGTCGCAGCTAACCGGCGAATCGTCGTCGAGCATGCTGTCGATCATGGACCAAGCCTCGGCCTCGTCCATGGCATCTGCGGCTCGAGCGATGGTAGGAACACCATCGTCGGCATGACGGCGCTGGAACGCACCGGTCAGGCCGGAAAGGAATGCCGAGGTAGACTGCTCCGACTGAGCCTGAGAAGCAGAAGCCGCAGCGTAAGGAGTAGCATCCTGCTGCTGAGCTGGAATCGAGGCGGTCTTGAACTCGCTTTGATGCTGATTGAGATTGGCGGCACTGCCCATGGCATCGGGCTGGAACAGACGCTCTTCACGCTGCGCACGGTACTCGGAGATACCCAGCGAGGCGGCATAGATACCCACGCCCGCCACCGCGCCCACGGCGAAGGGAACCGCACCCGCCACGACCGTCTCGTTCACCGACGAAAACGGCAGCGTCGCGGCATACATAGCCACGGGAGCGGCTAGGCCGATCCCGCACGAAAGTCCGGCAAGGACTGCTCGTTGTGTTGCATCAGAAGAAGCCATGAGCTCTCCCCATCTTCCAGCACCCAAATCGCATCATTCAGTTGGCTGCGCGAGAGAAGATGAAGCGGGGCTATGCCCCAAAGCAACGGTATATGGTTCGTTTCATCTGCGTTTTCCGTCGCGAAGCTTAAAAGCTATTATGCGAAACCGCCCTGCCGATTGCAAGCGACGATGTCGGATTGAAACGGGAAACCTGCTGTTCGTCGGCCTTACAGTCAAAAATAAGCGCGGAGCGACGCTATGGAAAAGGGCCGAGGCTCAAAGCCCCGACCCTTTATCGCATTGATGACTATCGCTGCGCGCGGATGACAACCTAGAACGTCTGCTCGTAGTCGCTGTGTTTTTTGGCCGAACGCACCAGGAACTCCTGGTTGTTGTTGGTGCCCTTAAGACCCTTGATAAACGATGCGGCTGCGCGCTCGGTGTTGTTCATGCCGGCAAGAATGCGACGCAGGCCAAAGACAAACGGACGCATCTGCTCGTCGACCAACAGGTCCTCGTTACGCGTACCGGAGGCAACGGGGTCGATAGCCGGGAAGATGCGGCGGTCGGCCAGGTCGCGGTCGAGCTTAAGCTCCATGTTGCCGGTGCCCTTGAACTCCTCAAAGATGACCTCGTCCATCTTGGAACCGGTGTCGATGAGGGCAGAGGCCAGGATGGTAAGCGAGCCACCGTTCTCGATAT